>CAZEDU010000036.1:4941-31985 GCA_964511185.1 uncultured Myxococcaceae bacterium
CCGGTGAAGTCGACGACGTGCGCGAATGGATGGCGCCGGAGCTGCGGGCGGCCGTGTCCGCGCACGCCCTCGTCGAGGCCGGAACGCGCCTGCGAACGCAGTTCGGCGAGGCACTCGGGATCCTCGAGGAGCAGATGCACGGCGAGCGCGAGCTGCAGTGGTACTCGGGCCTGGTGCTGTTCGGCGACGGCCGGCTGCTCACACCGGTGCTGTTCCAATTCGCCGTCGACGCCGACGGCCGACTCGCGCGGCTGCTCGTGCGCGAGCACTGGTTCATCGAGCGCGTGACGAACCCCGCCGACGCCTACGTGCCGATCACCCGCTTCCAGTTCCCCGCGCGCGGGCAGTGGCACGTGATGCACGGCGGGCGATCGCGCGCGACGAACTACCATTTCGGTCCGGGATCGCAGCGGTTCGCGTACGACCTCGTGGTCCGCGTCGACGGCCGGCAGCGTCGCCCGTGGACGCGCCGGTCCGACAATTCCGCGTACTACTGCTGGGGGCAGGACATCCTCGCGCCGGGGCCGGGGCGGGTCGTGCACGTCGTCGACGGGGTGCCGGAGAACGTGCCGCCCCGGCGCGGCACCAAGGGCGGCAACGGCTTCGTCATCGATCATGGGTTCGGCGAGTACTCGGCGATCTGGCACGCGATCCCGGGGAGCGTGCGCGTGAAGGTCGGTGATCGCGTGGAGCCGGGTCAGGTGCTCGCGAAGGTCGGCAACTCCGGGCGGTCGACGGGGCCGCACATCCACTTCCACGCATCGCATCGTCCCGACGGCATCAACGAGCGCTTCGGGATCCCGGCCCCCTTCACGGACGTGTGGATCGACGGCAAGTGGTACGCACGCGCGATCCCGGTCCGCGGGCAGTCGGTGGCCGGCAGCCGCCCCGGCACCGCGGTGGCTGCAGCGCCTGCGGTGTTCCTCGATCTGTGATCTCGCGGCTGTGGAGCCGAAGCGTGCGCGGGGGTGAATGGGTGTCAGCGCGGATGCAGTCGTGTTCCCGATCGACGGCCAGATCCTGCTCGTCGGCCTGCTCGTGTTGGCGGCGACGATCGGCAGCAAGCTGAGCCTGAGCGCGGGGATGCCGATGCTCGCCGTGTTCGTCGCCATCGGGATGCTGCTCGGCGACGACGGCCCCGGGGGCATCGCGTTCGCGGATTACGACGTCGCGCACGCCATCGGGACGATCGCGCTCGCCGTGATCCTGTTCGACGGCGGGCTGCAGACCTCCGCGCGAGCGCTGCGGCGTGTGGCGGTTCCCGCCGGATTGCTCGCCACGCTCGGCGTCGCGATCACGGCCGCGGTCACCGGTGCGATCGCTGCGATCCTGCTCGACCTCCCGCTGGCGTACGGACTGCTGCTCGGCAGCATCGTCGGATCGACCGACGCCGCCGCCGTGTTCATGACGCTGCGATCGGGCGGGCTCTACCTGCAGACGCGGCTCTCCGACACGCTCGAGGTCGAGAGCGGCGCGAACGATCCGATGGCCGTGCTGATGACGATCGCGTGCATCGAGGTCGTGAGCGGCGAGACCAAGGACCTCGCGTCGGTGCTCGCGTTCCTCGCCCGGCAGCTCGGCGTCGGCCTCGTCGTGGGCTGGGCGGTGAGCCGCGTGCTGGCGGCGCTCATCAACCGCATCTCGCTCACCGCGGAGGGCCTCTACCCGATGCTCAGCCTGTCGGCGGCCTTCGTGGCGTTCGGTGCCACGGCGCTGCTCGGCGGCAGCGGCTTCCTCGCGGCGTACGTGTGCGGGATCGTGATCGGCAACCGCCGCGTCGTGTTCGAGCGCCGGATCGAGGCCTTCCACAGCGGGCTGGCGTGGTTGGCTCAGATCGGGATGTTCATGGTGCTCGGACTGCTCAGCTCGCCGTCCGACCTGCAGCGCACGTGGCCGACCGGGCTCGCCGTGGCCGCGGCGCTCATGTTCGTGGCGCGGCCGATCGCGGTCGTGCTGTGCCTCGGGCCGTTCCGCTACGGCTGGCGCGAGATCGTGTTCGCCTCGTGGACGGGACTGCGCGGCGCGGTGCCGATCATCCTCGGCATCTATCCGCTGCTGTTCGGCGTCGCGGGGGCGGTGAGACTCTTCGACATCGTGTTCTTCGTGGTGCTCGCGTCGGTGGTGATGCAGGGCTGGAGCCTGCGGCTGCTCGCGCGCCGGCTCGGGGTGACGCGCACGTTGCCGCCGCGGCCCCCCGTGGATGTCGAGGTCACGGTGCACGAGGACGTCGATGCGGACGCGGTGTCGTATCTGGTCGATCCCGACGCCGCGGTGGTCGATGCCCGCGTCCGCGACCTCTCGGCGGCGACGCGCGTCGTGGTGTCGCTCATCGCTCGCGGTCGCGACCTCGTGCTGCCGCGCGGGAGGACGCGGATCCGCGTGGGCGATCGCGTGTACGTCACGCTGCGGCCCCGCGCCCGATGGCTGCTCGACGCCGCGTTCGCACCGGAGCGGAGCCTGCTCGCGCGCGCCCTGTCGGGCATCATGACGCTCGGTGCGCTCGAGGCCGAGCACGGGCTCGACCTGCCGGGCGATCGCGACGCGACGCTCGGCACCTTCCTCCGCGCGCGGCTCCGGAGGGCGGCGCGACGCGGAGATGTCGTGCGCTTCGGGATCGTCGGGCTGGAGGTCCTCGCGGTCGACGATCGCGGAGTGCCGATCGAGGTCGCGCCGACGCTCGTCGGCGACGGCGAGCGTCACCCCTCGGGCGGTGTGAAGGCCAACGCCAGGCCCGCGCCCGTCATGTCCGAGTAGGTGTAGGGGCTCACGAGGCCGTCGACGAACACCACGTCGTGCGTCGCCGGGTCCACGCGATAGGCTCGATCCCGATCGCGATCGGGCACCCACACGCGGCCCGCCGCATCGACGCTGACGCCGACGGGCTGCTCGCAATCGGGCAGAGCGACGAGCGCGTCGACGAACGCGACCGCGACCGTGTCGAACTGCACGAGGCCGCACGGCTCGTTGCGCGCCGCCCAGAGCATGCCGTCGCGATCGACCTGCAGCCCGCGCAGACGCGTCGGCGCATCGGCCTCGACGTGGAACACCGCCCACGTCTGACTCGGCGGATCGAACCGCGAGATGTCGCCGAGCTGCCCCGCGAGCCACGGTCGCCCCTCTGCATCGAGCGCGATGCCGTACGGACTCGTGTCGGTGGGGACTTCCCACCGCGTGTGCTCGAGGCTGCGCGCGTCGATGCGCACGAGCGGCCCGGCCAGACCGATGACCCACAAGTCGTTGTTGCCGTCGACGGCACCTCCGTAGGGCCCGTGATCCTTGCGCAGCGGGACCCATCCGGGCACGTGGACCTCGTCGAGGAGCGTGCCGGTCGCGCCGTCGAGACGACGGAACTCGCCGATCTCCGCGTCGTCGTCGTACCAACCGACCCACACGCGATCGTCGGCGAACGTGCAGCGATCCTCCCCGACATCCCATGCGGTCGGGCGCGGACCCACGCTGTAGACCGGCCGCGAAGGGACCTCGTGGCGCCACAGCACGCATTCGTCCTCGCCCCAGGGCAGCACGTCGGAGGGCCCCGACGAGGTCGCGATGTGCCCGTCGCCGTCGAGGTCGACACAGCGTGCCTCGATGGCGGCGATCCGCGTGACGCTGCCGTGCGCGACCTCGAGGCCACCGCGGTTGGTCACCGCGACGTCGCCTTCGAGACTCACCGCGGTGCGCGACGGATCGTCGGTGGCACCGTGCGGGCCGGTCCGGTAGCGCGCCACCTCTTTCGCCGTCTCGGTGTCGATCTTCGACACCGTGCCCTCGGCCGAGTTGGCGATCCAGATGTAGCTGAAGTCCGGCGTCTGCATCGAGCTGCCGCCGCCTTCGGGGCACGCCCCGCCCCCCGGGGGGCCGCCCGTCTCGTCGCCGCCGACATCGAGCCGGAGGCCGGGCTCCTCCGGTGCACCGCTCTCGGACTCCGCAGCCGTGGTGCCGAGCTCGATCCCGTCGGTGCCCTCGGGGAGCGCGGCCGGCGAGTGCACGCCGCACGCGACGAGCATCGTGAGCGCGACGGAGGCCGTCGACATCGCCATCAGATCCTCGCCGCGGCGATGAACGCCGCGAGCAGCTCGACGTTGGTGTTGAAGGTGGCGCTGTGGATCTCGCCGTCCTGCACCCAACGCCCTTGGTCGTCGAGCGCGTCGATCACGACCTGCACCTCGCCGTGCATCGACTCCCAGCTCGGCGGCTGCACGGGCTCGCCATCGAGGACGCGCTCGTACTCCGCCTCGATCGCGGGCAGCCGCGACGGCTGCTTGAACCCGTAGTGCGTCGGGAGATCCGAGTCGTCGTACGTGAGCTCGTAGTCGCTCGTCATGTAGAGCGGCGTGTTGGTCTCGAGCTCGTAGAACCGGGCCAGCTGTCCATCCACCAGCAGGCTCTGCTCGAGATACGCGAGCGCCTCGGGCACGGGTGTCAGCCAGGCCGGGTCCCCGGTGAATTCGGCGATCGCGATGAGGGCCTCCATCGCGTCCTGCGATTCCCAGCCGGTCACCGCCGGAGGCTCGAATCGCCGCGCCCACGCCGGTCGCATCTGTGCGTCGTACTGCTGTGCCCACGCCGGCTGTGGGTCGGGCATCTGCGCCAGCAGCAGGAACCCGCCCAGATCGATCAACGCATCGTGCCACGCCTGCTCCCCGTAGACCTCGTAGGCCGCGACCAACGCTCCGGTCAGCGTCCCCGGGATCGCGTCGTTGAGGGTGTAGTGCCACCAGTAGTCGCCGCCCGGATAGGTGTCGGGATACGGGCCGTCGTAGTAGTGCGCCTGCATGACCGGGCGCGCTTCCACGGGATCGTCGGTCCAGATCTGCCCGAAACCACCGTTGGCGTACTGGCCGTTGGCGAGCATCCGATCGAGCGCATACCCGACCGCTTCCTCGAGCGCGGGATCGGTGTGGCCCATCGCCGCATCGAGGCGCGACAGCAGGCGGATCACCGCTTGCGAGGTGTCGTCGTCCAGCTGCGAGTTGTTCTTGCCGGTGCCCATGCCGTTGCGGTAGTCGGCGCTCAGCGATCCGTTCGGGTCGAAATCGATGGCCTTCTCCCACCCGCCGGAGCGGAGCTGTCCGTAGAGCAGCGCGGTGGCCGACGCGTGGGCGGCCTCGAGGTAGTACGCGTCGCACGTCGCGTGATAGGCCTGCAGGTAGGCCATGGCGACGGCGGGCGTGCCGGGAGGCTGCACCCAGATCTGATCGACCGTCGCGTCGCCCTCTCCCCAGCGCAGCGCGAGATCTTCGGTGTAGCGCCACACGTAGCCGTCGTGCGTCGCGACCTGTTCGCGGAAGAACGTCGCCGCCTGCTTCAGCGCGACGATGGCGGGCTCCGCTTCGGGCACGAACTGCGGCGGCGAATCGCACGAGAGGGCACCGGGCGGCGGCTCGCCACCGGTCGAGCCGGTCGAGGCGTCACCGCCCCCGGTCGAGCCGTCGCTGCCCGATGCGGGGTCGGTCGCCGATGCCGAGGAGCCCGTGGAAGAGCCGGCCGACGATCCGGCGTCTTCGCCGTCATCGATCGACGCGGGCGACGTCTGCGAGCCGCACGAAATGACGAGCACGACGGCGAGCATTCGCGTGGCACGATGCAGGAGGCTGCACGAGCGCGGGCGTGACATGAGGACCTCTCGCCGCGGCGTGGTCGCCACGGTGAGGGTGAGTGGTCGGAACCCCACCCTTCGTTACGCGCTCATTTGCCCGCCGGCTTCGCGCGCGGGTGCGCCTTCTCGTAGACGTCCTGCAGCTGCCCGAGCGTGAGATGCGTGTAGCGTTGCGTCGTCGAGAGGCTCGCGTGGCCGAGCAGCGACTGGATCGTGCGCAGGTCGGCGCCCGAGTCGAGCAGATGCGTCGCGAAGCTGTGGCGCAGCCCGTGCGGGCCGATCCGCGCGCGCGCCCCCGTGCCCAGGCAGCGGCTGTACACGAGATTGCGGATCGATCGCACGCCCATCCTCCCGCCGCGATCGGCGAGGAACACCGCCTGCGCCGGCGAGCGCGGCGTCGCGAGCTCGTGCCTACGTGCGAGCCAGTCGCGCAGCGCGGCCGCGGCAGCCTTGCCCAGACCACGCGCACGCGCATGCTCGGCCCGTCGACCTCGAGGTGACCGATGTCGAGCGACGCGCACTCGGACACACGCAGCCCCGCGCCGTAGAGCACCTCGAGGATCGCCTTGTCCCTCGCGCCGCGCGGGCCCGGCACGTGTGGCGCATCGATGATCCCGCCCACGTCCTCGACCGGCAGCGCGACCGGGAGCTTCTGCCGGCGCTTCGGCGTGGCCACGAGCGCGACCTCGTTGTCCGCGATGATCCCGGCGCGCCGCAGCCACTCGCCGAACGTCCGCAGCGCCGACAGCTTGCGCGCGACCGTGGCCGTCGCTCGCTTCGCGTCGTGCAGCGCGGCGAGGAACGCCCTCACCTCGCGCAGGTTGAGGTCGTCGGCACGCGGCTCCCGACCGCGCCGCTGCTCCACGAACTCCGCGAAGCCGACGAGGTCCCGGCGATACGCCGCGATCGTGTTGCCCGACGCGCGCACCTCCGACCGCAGGTGCTCGACGAAGGCATCGATCGCGGCGCGCACGAACCCGAGCTTAGGCGTCGCGAGGGCGTTGGGCAAAATCCTGGCGCGGCAGGCTCACGGGCACTCGAAGTCCACCGTCACGCGCCCGTTGCGGCCGAGGATCGTCGCGATGTCGCCGCAATCCTCCCCGTCGAGCGGCGTGCGGGTCGCGATCACCTCGTCGCCCTGGCGGAACGTCTCGTTCTCCGCGAGCGGCGTGAGGTTGCGGATCGCCGAGCCCGACACGTCGAGCACGCGCAGCACCTCGAGCAGCTCGACGCCGGCGAGGTTCTGTACCGGATTGTTCGTGAGCACGACCTGGTTCACGTTGGGCCACGACGCGAGGAACTGCACCGACGTGATGCCGTTTTCGGCCGCGCCGAGCACCTCCATCACCGCCGGGACCGCCGCGCGGGTCCACCCCGCTCGGGTCATCGCTCGGCGGTGGGCCTGCGAGTAGCCCTCGAAGCGCGACAGCTCCGCGGCTTGCGCGTTGAACGCCTGAATCGTCTTGAGCCCCCCCAGCCCCTCGTGCACCTGCGCGGACAGCTCGCCCATCTGCTGGAGCCCCTCGCGGCTGCGCCTCATGAACGAGCGCGTGAGCCGGGCGGCCGGAAAGATGGCGATCGGCGTGAGCAGCAAGAGCGCGAGCGCCAGCTTCCAGCTGCTCGTCACCGCGACCAGCGCGAGCACGAGGATCTGCAGCCCGTCGCGCACGTACGAGGCGAGCGCGTAGGTCGCGGCGGTCTCCACCGAGCTCACGTCCGCGGTGAAGCGGTTGAGCAGGTCGCCCACGCGCGCCTGCGCGAGCTGGTGCGGCGAGAGCGTGGAGAGCTTGGTGAACAGATCGCGCCTCAAGTCGAGGCCGACCCGCTGGCCATAGAGGCCCATCCAATAAAACTGCCCCAGGTAGGCGATCCCCTTCACCACGCCGATGGAGACGATGATCAGCGGCAAGCCCCAGAGCGCCTGCTCGCGATCGAGCGCGTGCAGCGACGGGAAGAAGGTCCCGAGCGCGCCCAGGCTGTCGATCCGCCCGGTGAGCAGGAAGCGCAGCGCGGGGCCCGCGAGGTAGGCGAGCGCGCCGGTGGTGAGCCCCAGCACCGTCATGCACGAGAAGGCGAGCGCGAGCAGCCGGCGATAAGGTCGGCCGTAGCGCCACAGGCGTCGGTACACCTCGCGCGGCTGGAGCGCGCTCATCGGCCGACCTTGCGCAAGGCGACCTGGGCGAGGCGGTGCTCGTCGAGAAGAACGGTCCTCAAACGGGTCGGGAGGATACACTCCTGAGCGACTATGTCGCTCACGTCGATACTGGTGGTGGCCGGCGAGGCCTCGGGGGACCAGATTGCGGCCGGGCTGGTGCAGGCGCTGAACGCCAAGCGCGCCGACCTGCGGTTTTTCGGGATGGGCGGCGATCTGCTGGCGGCCGAGCAGGTGGAGCTGCTCTACCGCGCCGAGGAGATCTCGGTGATGGGCTTCACCGAGGTGCTGCCCAAGCTGCCGCGCATCGTCCAGGTGCTGCGCGGGTTGGCCGAGGCGGCCCAGCGTCGGCGACCGGCGTGCGCGATCCTGGTCGACGTGCCGGACTTCAACCTGCGTCTGGCCAAGCGGCTCAAGGCGCTCGGCATCCCGGTCGTGTACTACGTGAGCCCGATGGTCTGGGCGTGGCGCCGCCGCCGGGTGCTGACGGTCGCGGAGCGCGCGGACCGCCTGTTGTGCATCTTGCCGTTCGAGCCCCGGTACTACCGCGGCGCCGGCATCGAGGCGACCTACGTGGGCAACCCCGTGCTCGAGCGCGCCCCCACCCCGCTCACGCCGCAGGAGTACCGCAAGAGCCTCGGGCTCGACCCCGCGCGGCCGACGCTCGCGCTCCTGCCCGGCAGCCGCCGTGGAGAGATTCGGCGCATTCTTCCCACGCTGGTGGAGGTCGCGAAGAACCTGAGCGCCGAGAAGCCGCAGCTGCAGGTGGTGGTGCCGGTGGCGCCCAGCATCCCAGCCGAGGAGATCAAGAAGGCGTTCGCGGCGCGCGGCGTTCGGCCGCTGCTGGTCTCTGGCCGCGTCAACGACGCGGTGGGCGCCAGCGATGTCGCGGTGGTCACCAGCGGAACAGCGGTGCTCGAGGCCGGGTTGATGCGCCGCCCCCTGGTGGTGGTCTACCGCACCTCGCTCCTCAACTACCTGCTGGGGAAGCTGCTCCTCAAGGTCGCGTACATCGGGCTGGTGAACCTGCTGGTCGGGCGGAAGGTGGTGCCCGAGCTGATTCAGGGCGAGATGACGCCGCCGCGCATCGTGAGCGAGGTGCGCGCGCTCTGGCAGGGCCCTAAGCGCGAGGAGATGCTCCAGGGGCTCGACGAGGCGCGCGCGCGGCTCGGGCCACCCGGCGCGTCGAAGCGGGCGGCCGAGGCGGTGCTGGCGCTCATCCCCTAGCGCTTGGGCTTGAAAGAAACTATGTGCCAGGCGCTATGAACCCGGCGCTGGTCATCATTCCGACCTACAACGAACGCGAGAACTTGAGCCCCATCACCCAGGCGGTGCTCGCGGCCGACGAGCGGGTCGACATTCTGGTGGTGGACGACAACAGCCCCGACGGCACCGGCCAGCTCGCCGACGCGCTCGCCGCCGAGCAGCCGCGCCTTCGCGTGCTGCACCGGGAGAAGAAGGAAGGGCTCGGGCGCGCGTACCTGCACGCGTTCCGCTGGGCGCTGGAGAGCGGCTACCAGTTCATCATCGAGATGGACGCCGACTTCAGCCACGACCCCAAGTACCTCCCGCGGCTCATCGACGAGGCGCAGCGCGGCGCCGACGTCGTCTTGGGCTCGCGCTACGTCGAGGGCGGCGGGACGGTGAACTGGGGCCTGGGGCGCCGCGTGGTGAGCCGCGGCGGCTCGCTGTACGCGCGCACGATCCTGGGGCTGCCCACGCGCGATCTCACCGGCGGGTTCAAGTGCTTCCGCCGACGCGTGCTCGAGACGCTGCCGCTGCACGAAGTGAAGAGCACCGGCTACGCGTTTCAGATCGAGCTGACGTACCGGGCGATCAAGCAGGGCTTCTCGGTGAAGGAGATTCCCATCGTGTTCGAGGACCGGCGGGTCGGTCAGTCGAAGATGAGCCGGAAGATCTTCCTCGAGGCGCTCACCATGGTGTGGAAGTTGAGGATTGCCGTTTGAGTTCGGGGACAGTCCCCGATTAGGGCGGAGCGGTCGGGACGGGGAAGCCCGGCGCGGGGCGGGCGAAGAGGAAGCCCTGGCCCCACGGGACGCCGAGATCGACCAACGCCTCGTACTCTTCCTTGTTCTCGATGCCCTCGGCGATGACGGTCGCGTCGGCGGCGCGGCCCACCGAGAGCATGCTGGAGATGAGCGCCTGCTTGACCCGGCTCTGGTTCACGCCGCGCACCAAGGAGATGTCGAGCTTCAAGAAGTCCGGCTTGAGCCGCAGCACGTGGTCCAGGTTGGCGTAGCCGGCGCCCAAGTCGTCGACCGCGACGCGAATGCCGCCTTTGCGCAGGTCGGAGATGCCTTCGACCAGGTATTCGTAGTTGCGGATCGCCGTGCCTTCGTTGATCTCGAGCACGATGCGACCCGCGCCGACCTGGCGCGACTGCTCGACGACCCAACGTCGGAAGTTCGGGTCGTTGATCAGGCTTGGCACCACGTTGGCGAACAGGAGCGCGCCCGGCGGGAGCGTGGCGGCGCTGGCGAAGTTCACCGCGCAGCAGGCCCGATCCAGCTCGCTCACCAGGCCGACGTGGTTGGCCATCGAGAAGAGCGTCGCCGGGTTGGCCAGCTCGCTCCCCGCCGGGCCGCGGATCAACGCCTCGTAGGCCTTCACGTTGCTGCCCGGCATCTGGAGGATGGGCTGGAAGACGGTGGAGAGCTGGCGGTGGACGATGAGGTCGCGCAGCCGCTCGCGCGCGCGGGTGTCCATGCGGTGTGACTGATCCACCGCCATCGCCCGCGCCTGATCGAGCGCTCGATAGATGAGCCGCTCCGGTTGGATCATCGGGTTGGGCATCACCAGCGCATAGCCAAGCCGAAAACGGCCGAAGGCGCCCAGCGGCCGCGTCAGGTCGCTCACGATGCCGGCGAGCGCGACCCAGATGCGATCGGCGACCTTGTCGATGGCCGGGTGATCGAGCGCGCGGTTCTCTCGCGAGCCATCCAAAAAAATGGCCAGCTGCTCGCCGAAGCGGCGCACGCTGCAGATCAGATCGCTGGCGCGGATGACCTGCGTGCGCATCTGCAAGAGGCTGTCGGAGAGCTTGCCGAGCAGCTCGTTGTACACCGCGCTGCCGCACTCCGACTCGATGGCGGACAAGGGCTCCAAGTCGATGAGCATCACGCCCAAGTGACCGTTGTGCTGCAGCAGCCCGCAGACGTCGTGAATGATCGAAGTGAGCGCCGGCAGATCGCTGCCGCCGTCGATCTCGACTCTGTGCGTCTCGGGGTTTTTAACCTCTGCCGCGCTCATCGAAGGGCCCCCTCTGGGAGTGCTTGCGGCGAAGCTCCATGCTAACCGGCGCCGCAGAGCGCCACCATGTGCCGAACGGTGAGGCGGCTGTCGCCTAGGTCAGAGCGGCTGCCACTTCGGAGAGACAGGCCCGGTGACAGGGGGGTTCTCGATGGAGAGGATGTACTGCACGCGCCGGTTGCGGATCTCGTCGGTCTCGTCGGGCGTGCCCACCAGCGGCGCCTGCTCGCCGAAGCCGGCGTAGAGGATGGGGATTCGAAGCCCTCGACGCCGGAAGAAGCTGCCGATGCTCTTGGCCCGGTTGAGCGAAAGCACCTGGTTGCTCTCGAGCGTACCGACCGTGTCGGTGTGCCCACCCACGTAGAGCTTGAGCTTCGCCAAGTGCCCGTACTTCTCCACCTCGCCCTGAATGCGGCGGAAACTCTCGTCGAGCTTGCCTTCCTCTTCAGGTCGAATGGCCCACTTGCCGGTGTCGAAGTGGACCTCTTCATGCGGGATGTCGATGAACCAAGGGTTGAGCTCGACGCCGTTGAAGAAGCCCTCCGAGTCGTAGGCCTTGAGCTCGATGCGCATCACCCGCCCCTTCTCTGCGGGCCAGCGGACGGTGAGCGGCGCGCCCGCGGGCTCGCCCGAGAACGGGAGCTCGCCGTCGAAGGCGTACTTGCCCGTGTCCATGAGGACGCGCAGCTCCGCTTTGCCCGCCGGGCGCGAGATGCGGAAGGTGAGCTGGCGCTGCTCCAGGTCCAGATCCTTCTGGTCGAAGGTGAGCCGCAAGGGACCGAACAGCTCGGCGTCGAACGCCACCGGCATCGACGAGGTCGAGCCGTCGGGCAGGTTGACGAGCAGCTCGCCCTTGTAGCCGAACTTCCCTTCCGGCTGCGTGAGGGGGATCTCCCGCACCTGGCCGGGGCGGCCGCCGCCTTTGACGTCGATGGCCTTGCCGTCGCTGCGCTGGAGCTTGAGCCGGAACCCGGCGATCGGCTCGTCGATCTGCACCAGCACCATCGGCACGCCCTTGCCGATGAGCTCGCGGTTCTTGACCGACAGCTGCACCGCCTCGGCGTGGGCGAGCGAAGCGGCGAGCAGGACGGCGAGCGGGAGCTTCTTCATCGAGTCCTCTTTTCAGTGCGCGGCAAGGCCATCGCCGTGATGCGCCGGTGGGCGCGGTTCGAGAACGGCAATTCCACGCGGCTCAAGAGCTCGGCCTCGCCGACCCAGATGGTCTCCTGCGAGGTGGGCTCGTGCAACTGGAAGGCGCGGCCCTTGGCGCCCGTCCACACCTGCAGCATCAAGGCGTAGCGGCGAAAGTCGCCCACCGCGCTGCCCAGGATGATCGGCACCGGCACGCCCCGGCGCAGCGCCGCGTGGGCGCCCTCCAGCGCGCGCTCGAGCTTGAGGCCCGGGCCGTCGATCGCCTGCTCCCGAAAGAGCAGCCGCATCGGGCGCACCGCCAGGTTGAACAGCTCCTCGGCGATGCGGCCTTCGACGTGGGCGCCGGAGCCCGTGAAGCCCCCTTCGAAGAACGGATCGACCGGGCGCTGGACCCGGCCGCGGCGCAGCCCCGAAGCCTCGTTGAGCGACGGCTGGGTCGGGGGCCGGCTGTTCGGCGCGAGCGCGTGGTGCAGCGCGCGGTCGGACGGGCTCGCCCCGCGCTCGTCAGGCCCGTCTTCCGCGAGGCGCGGGTCGAGCCGGTGGCCGTTCCACTCGAACGCGGCGACCGGGTCGGCTTCGGCGCGGGCGCGGGCCGCGAGCGATGCGGGCGCGTCGTGGGTGGCGGCGAGCGAGCGGTCCAGCAGCGTGCAGGCGCGGTAGGCCTCCTCGTCGCTCATGCCGCGCAGCTCGTCGGCGAAGGCGTGCAGCTCCGCGGCCGCGTGTCCGGCGGCGGTGGCCCGGCGGAGCAGCTCGCGCTGCAGCTCGC
This sequence comes from uncultured Myxococcaceae bacterium, assembly GCA_964511185.1. Classification (GTDB taxonomy): domain Bacteria; phylum Myxococcota; class Myxococcia; order Myxococcales; family Myxococcaceae; genus CAZEDU01. The sequence continues at coordinate 17,881 of CAZEDU010000036.1, forward strand.
TGCCCGCGTCCTGCATCAGCTCGGCGAACAGGCGGCGGTCGCGGTCGCTCCAGCGGGCCAGCTCGGCGCGGGCCTGCGCGGTGACCCAGTCCAGATCGACCACCGCGAGCTGAATCTCGGTGGCGGTATGGCCCTTCGCGCCCTTCATTCGGCGTTGCCCTTGGGCTTGAGCCGGTCGGCGCCCTGCCGCATCGCGAGCAGCAGCGCCGAGGTGACCGCGAGCCGCCGCAGGTGGCTCGAGAGCTGGAGCACGTCGCCTTCGGTCTTCAGGCGGACCGACCAGCGCACCAGGAGCGAGCCCAGCGCGCTCGGCTCTCGGAACTTCTCCGCCGCCAGCTTCTTGAGCCGCGCGGCGGCGACGGCCGCCTTGAGCCCTTCGAGCTGGCGCATGGCCGCGGCGCACGCGTAGAGGTGCTTGGGGCGCACGCCGCCCTCGCGGAGCGCCTCGAGCTCTTCGAGGAGCAGCTCGCCATGGAACTCACGGCTTGCGAACGGCGCGGAGACCTTCACCGGGCGGCACCCCCACCACCGTTATCTTCGATCGGCGCGCCGCCTCCAAGAGCTCAGGCGCGTCGATGAGCAGGGTCTGTCCAGCTTCCACCGCGAGGACCGCCGCCTGCACCTCGGCCATCGTCCTCACCGTCTCCGGGCCCACCGCTGGCAGGTCGAAGCGGTCGTCCTGCGGCGGCTTCTTGCGCTTGACCACCACCACGCCCGGGCCGCCCAGCTTGGCGCCGCGGCGGATCGCCTCGTCGGTGCCTTCCACCGCCTCGAGCGCGAGCACGTTGCGGCCGCGCAGCACCACCGTCTGACCGACGTCCACCTCGCCCAGCGCGCGGGCGACCTCGAAGCCCAGCTCGACGTCTTGACGCTGCGCCTCGGTGAGCGGCGGCCCTTCCAGGTGGCCTTCCGGGGCGAGCAGCTGCGGCACGAAGCGGTGCGGTGCGACGATCTCCACGCCCTGCTCTTCGAAGTAGCGCGCCACCCCGCGCAGGAGCGCGTCGTCGCGCAGCGAGCGCAGGCGCGCGGCGATGCGCAGCGCCGTCAGGTCGGGCCGCGCGTTGGCGATGCCGCGCATCTTGCCGATCCCGCCGGCCATCACCGCCTGCCGAACGCCGGCGCGCCGAAACGCCCGGAGGATGCGGCCAATCTGCCCAATGCGGACCCAGTGGATCTCGTCGACCGCGCCGGCGAGCGCGTCGGTCGCCTCGCCCACGTGCGCCGCGGCGATGACCTTGAGGCCCCGCTCCCTGGCCGCGCAGGCGAACAGGAGCGGCAAGCGGCCATTGCCGGCGATGAGCCCGATGGCGTCGCTCGTGCTCACGGCGCGCGCTAGCGGGTGATGCCGCGCTTCGAGTTGCCGACGAAGTGCAGCATCGCGTCGATCTCCGGGTGGCCGCCGTGCTCCGCCTTGAGCTTGGCGAGCGCCTCGTTGAGGCCGAGTTTGGAGCGGAAGAGGATCTTGTAGGCGTCCTTCACGCGGGCGATCTGCTCCTCGGTGAAGCCGTGGCGCGTCAGGCCCACGGTGTTCAGGCCCGCGAGCTCGGCGCGATCGCCCTGCGCGGTGCAGTACGGCGGCACGTCCATCGCCACCATCGCGCCGCCCGCGATGAAGGCGTGCGCGCCGATGCGGGTGAACTGGTGCACCGCCGACAGGCCGCCCAGGATGACGTGGTCGCCGATCTCGACGTGGCCCGCCAGCGTGGCGCAGTTGGCGAAGACGCAGCCGTCGCCCACCACGCAGTCGTGCGCGACGTGCGTGTAGGCCATGAAGAGGTTCCCGCTGCCGATGCGGGTGGCGCCGCCGCCGCCCACCGTGCCGATGTGCAGCGTGACGAACTCGCGGATCTGGTTCTCGTCGCCGATGACGAGCTTGGTGTCCTCGCCGGCGTACTTGAGGTCCTGCGGCACCGCGCCCACCGAGGCGAACTGGAAGATCTTGTTCCGCGCGCCGACGGTGGTGTTGCCCTCCACCACCGCGTGGGGGCCCACCCAGCAGCCGGGGCCCATCGCGACCTTCGGGCCGATGACGGCGTAAGGGCCGACCTCGACCGTGTCGTGCAGCTTGGCCTCGGGGTGAACGATGGCGGTGGGGTGTGTCTTGGCCATGGAGCTTGAACCTCTGCGTGCGCTTTAAGGAGTGGCGCTCTTGTCGACGACCGTGGCGAGGAACTCGGCCTCGGCGACCTTGTTGCCGTCGACCAGCGCCTCCCCTTTTTGTTTCCACACCGCGCTCTTGTGCTTCAAGACCTCGACGTGGAGCTGCAGCCGGTCGCCCGGGACGACGGGCTTGCGGAACCGCGCGCCGTCGATGCCCATCAAGTAGGTGACCTTGTCGCCGCCCAGGCTCTCGCTCTTGTACGCGAGCAGGGCGCAGGCCTGGGCGAGCGCCTCGAGGATGAGCACGCCCGGCATCACCGGGTGGCCGGGGAAGTGGCCCTGAAAGAACGGCTCGTTGAAGGTGACGTTCTTGTAGGCGACCAACTTCTGCCCGGGGACGAGCTCCACCACCCGGTCCACCAAGAGAAACGGGTAGCGGTGCGGCAAGATGCTCTGGATCTCCGCTGCCTCGATCATCACTTGCTCTCCTCGAGTTTCGAACCCAGCGCGCGCTTGATCCGGGCGACGTCCTTCGCGAGCTCGGCCAGCTGCGCGAAGACCACGGTGGCGCGCCGCCACTGGTTGTGGGCGATGGCGGGCGAGCCCGACACCGTCTGCCCAGCCTCGACGTCGTGGCTGACCCCCGACTGCGAGCCGACCATCACGCCGTCGCCCAGGTGCAGGTGGCCGACCACGCCGACCTGGCCCGCGAGCACCACGCCGGTGCCCAAGGTCGACGAGCCGGCGACGCCCGCCTGCGCGCAGAGGATCGACATCGGGCCGACCTTCACGTTGTGGGCGAGCTGCACCAGGTTGTCGATCTTGCTGCCGCGGCCGATGACGGTCTCGCCGACGGTCGCGCGGTCGATGCAGCTGTTGGCGCCGATCTCGACGTCGTCTTCGATGCGCACGACGCCGACCTGCGGCACCTTGAAGTGCTCCGGCTTGGACGGATCGAACGCGTAGCCGAAGCCGTCCGAGCCGACCACCGCGCCGGCGTGCAGCACCACGCGCGCGCCGAGCACGCAGCGCTCGTAGACGGTGACGTTCGCGTGCAGCACGCAGTCGTCGCCCACCTGCGCGCGCTCGCCCACGTAGACGCCGGGGTAGAGCACCGCGCGCTGGCCGACTTTGGCGCCGGCTTCGACGGTGGCGTTGGCCATCACCGTCGCGGTCGGGTGCACCTCGGCGTTCGGGTGGACGACGGCGCGCGGGTGAACGCCGGGCGCCGGCGCGGGTCTTGGAAAGAACAGCGCGAGCGCCTTGGCGTAGGCCAGGTGCGGGTTGTCCACGCGCACCAGGCTGGACGCGAGCTTGGGGAGCGCGCCGCCGCGCGGCACCAGCACCGCGGAGGCCTGGGTCTGCTCGAGCTGCTTTTTGTATTTGCCGCTGCCGTAGAACGACAGCTCCCCCGGCCGCGCCTCGACGAGCCCGTTGACGCCTCGAATGACGAGCGCGCCGTCGCCCTGCACCTCGCCGCCCAGGCGGGCCGCGAGGTCGGCGAGCGAGAAGTGCGTGGGGGCCGCGCTCAAGGGCTACTTCTTGGCGGGCGCGTTGTCCTTGCCCGGATCGGCCTTGGCGGTGCTCTTGCCGCCGCCCTTGTTCTTGTCGTTGTAGAGCCGCACCAGCTCGTTGGTGACGTCGAGGCTGGCCGGCGCGTAGACCAGGCCGGAGTCGGTCTTCTCGAACACCATGGTGAAGCCCTCGCGCTGGGCGATCTGCGCGATGATCGGATCCATCTTCTGGAAGATGCCCTGCAGCTCGTTGCGCTCCTTGAGCGCCATCTCCTGCTTGCCCTTCTCCCACTTCTGCGCGAGGTCGAAGAGCTTCTTCTGGAGATCCGTCTGCTTCTGGATGCGGGTCTCTTCGCTCATCATGCTCGCCTGCTTGTCGAGGAGCTCCTTCTCCTTGCGCAGGGCCTCCTGCTCCTGATCGAGCTCCTTCTGCTTGGCGTCGAGCACCTTCTGGAGCCGGGCCTTCGCCTCGCGGCCTTCATTGACCTCGAGCAGCGCGCGCTGCAGGTCGACGTAGGCGAACTTGGGCTCGGCGCGGGCGGCCAGCGGCGCGGCGAGGCTCAGACCGACGGCAAGGGCGCTCAGGCTTCGAAGCGACATGTGTTTTCCTCTCGAAAGGCGGCGCACACTAGGTGCGCTCAAGACGCAGGGTCAAGGCAAGCCCACCTAGAACGAGTTGCCGATGGTGAACTCGAAGTTGATCGGCAGGTCCTCGGGGCGGCGGTTGAAGGGGATGCCCCACTCGAAGCGCAGAGGACCAATCGGCGAGAACCAGCGGAAACCAAAACCCGCGGCGTGGAACAGCCCGAGCGGCAGGTCGTATTCCCGGTCCATGAAGAACGGCTGGTTCACGGCGAAGACGTTGCCCGCGTCGTAGAACACCACGCCGCGGATGCCGACCTTCTCGAAGATGGGGAACTCCAGCTCGAGGTTGAAGATCGCCTGCTTGTCGCCGCCGATGCGGAACGGCTCGGCCTCCGCGTCGGGCCGGGTCGCCACGCCGGTGAGCGTGCTCGGGCTGATGGTGCGCAGGAGGTAGCCGCGCACCGTGTTGATGCCGCCCGCGTAGTAGAGCTCGGAGATGGGCAGCGGCCGGCTGGGGTCGAGCTGCTGGATGTAGCCGAAGGTGGCGTTGGTCTTGAACACCATGCCGAGCGGCAGCGAGAAGTAGCGCCGGCCGTAGGCGGTGTAGCGGGTGAACAGGAAGGTGCTGCCCAAGAACTCGGGCGCGTACTCCACACTGCCGAACAGCATGAAGCCGTTGGTCGGGAAGAGCCGGTTGTCGCGCTTGTCCCAGGTGAGCGAGCCCCGGAGCGAGCTGGTGTGGCCGCTGGAGAACTGGTTGGCGAGCGGGATGTCGCTGTCGGTGTCGCGGCCCGGCTCCACGCGCACGAACTCGCGCGTGTAGGTGAGGTTGGCCATCACGTCTTCGAAGATGTGGTAGCCCAGGTTGACGTCGCCGCCGATGGCGTTGCGGATGAAGCCGAAGTAGTCGGCCTGTTGCTGGTACGCGTCGGCCGAGAAGATGAAGCGCGTGTCGAAGACGTACGGCTCGTAGAATGACAGCTGCCAGAACTGCCGCAGCGACGAGAGCTGCGCGCTGGCCGACACGCTCTGCCCCCAGCCCAGGAAGTTGTTCTGCGCGAGCTGGGCCGTGAAGCCCAGGCCCACCTGGAAGGTGCCGGTCGCCTTTTCCTTGATCTCCACCAACACCACCACGTGGCGGTTGTCGCTGCCGGGCTTGTGCGAGACCTCGACCGTCTCGAAGAAGCCCAAGGCGGTGACGCGCTCCTTGCTGCGGCGCAGGCCCGTGCCGTTGAACAGCTCGCCCTCGTACACCCGCAGCTCTCGGCGGATGACCTTGTCGCGCGTCTTGGTGTTGCCGACGATGTCGATGCGCTCGATGGTGACCTGCTGGCCCTTCTGAATGTCGAAGGTCAGGTCGACGGTGCGGCTGTCCGGGTGCACCTGGGTGACGGGCGTGATGTTCGCGTAGGCGTAGCCGTCGTCGTAATAGACGTCGGTGATCGCGAGGATGTCGCGCGAGAGCTTCGAGCGATTGAAGATCTCGCTCTCCTGCGTGATCATCAGCCCGCGCAGCACCTCCTTGCTCACCAGGAGGTCGCCGCCGAAGTCGAGCTTGCCGACGGTGTACTGCTCCCCCTCTTCGATCCGGATGCTGATGTAGATGAAGCGCTTGTCCGCGGTGATGGAGATGAACGGCTTGTCGACCTTCACGTTGATGAAGCCGCGGTCGTAGTAGGCCGCTTGCAACATCTGCAGGTCGCGCTGGAAGGCCTCCTCGCGGTAGGTGCCCTCGCCCGTCAGGAACGAGAGGAAGCTCCCCTCCTTCGTGACCATCACGTCCTTGAGCTCCGACGCGGGCACCTTCTCGGCGCCGAGCAGCCGAATCTCCTTCACCTGCACCTTGGCGTTCTCTTTGATGACGAAGACGACGTCGGTCTCGAGCCCCGGCGGCACGGGCTTGAGCTCGTGCTTCACCTCGGCGAGGAAGTAGCCCTTCTCGACGTACTTCTCTTGAATCTTCTTCGCGTTGCGGCGGACGGCGTCCAGGTCGAGCACCGAGTGCGCCTTGATGTCGATGCTCTCCTTCAGATCGTCTTCCGACAGCTCGTCGTTGCCCTGAAGGCGCACCTCGCGCACCGACGGCCGCTCGGCGACGCGCACCACGTAGACCAGGCCGCCGCGGGGCAGGCGCTGCATCAGCAGCTGAATGTCAGTGAAGTAGTTGAGCGACCAGAGGTTCCTCAGATCGTCGGCGGTGCGGGTCGGGTCGAAGGTCCGCCCTTCCTTGTTCACCAGGGCACGTTTGATCGCCTCGGCCTCGACGCGCCGGTTCCCCTCCACCCGCACCTGCACGATGCGGTTGGCGTCGTCGCCGTTCTCGGCCTTGGGGGCGTCGGCCGCGGCCGGCGGAGGCGGCGGCGTCTGGGCGAGCACAGGCGTCCCCAGCGTCAGCGAGGCGGTGCTCCACAGAAGGCCAAAGGCCGTGATGCAGCGTCGGACCAAAGGGCGTTGCCCGGTTCTTCAGAAAGGCGGCGGACTGTAGGGGAAGGGGCGCAGGCGAAACAATGCAAATGTTCGAGCCGGTTACGCGGGCGTCACCCGTCCATCGCCGAGCCTGAGCCTGCGGGGCATCGACTGGGCGAGCGCCTCGTTGTGGGTGACGACGACGGCGGTGATGCCCAGATCGCGGTTCACCTCGCGCAGGAGCTGGTGGATGCCCTCGCCGGTCGCCGGATCCAGGTTGCCGGTCGGCTCGTCGGCCAGGAGCAATGCCGGCTTCAGGACGAGCGCGCGGGCGAGCGCGACGCGCTGGGCCTCGCCGCCGGACAGCTCGCCGGGCTTGTGATCGACCCGGGCGCCCAAGCCGACGCGCTCGAGCAGCGCGCGGGCCGTCTGGTAGGCCGCGGCGCGGTCGCCCCGCTGGATGAGCGCGGGCATCGCGACGTTCTCGAGCGCGGTGAACTCCGGCAACAGGTAGTGGCTTTGAAACACGAAGCCGATGGTGCGGTTCCGGAACTCCGCGACCTGCGCGTCGTTCATGTCGAAGACCGAGTGGCCGTCGACGCGCATCGTGCCCGCGGCCGGGGCGTCGAGCGTGCCCAGCACGTGGAGGAAGGTGCTCTTGCCGGCGCCGGACGCGCCGACGAGCGAGACCAGCTCGCCCTTCTCGATGTCGAGGCTCACGCCGCGCAGGACGTCGATGCGCTTGCCGTGCAGGAAGTAGCTCTTGAAGACGTCGCGGATCTCGAGGAACGCCATGTCACTCCGCCTTGAGCCCGTCGACCGGCTCGACCTGTGACGCCTTGAGGGCGGGATAGATGGACGCGAGGAAGGTGACGAGCACCGCGATGACGACCGCGAGCGCGGTCTGCACCGGCTCGATGCGCACCGGCAGCGCAGGGATGTAATAGACCTCCGGGTCGAGCTTGATGCCGACCTTCTCGATGAACAGGCACCAGGCCAGGCCCGCGACGAGGCCCAGCACGCCGCCCGCGACGCCGATCTGCAGGCCCTCGGCGAGGAAGATCTTCACGATGCCGCCGTCCGGGACCCCGAGCGCCTTGAGGACGGAGATCTCTTTTCGTTTCTCGAGCACCAGCATGATCACCGTCGCGACGATGAGGCCCGCGGCGACGATGATGATGATGGAGAGGATGATCGCCATCACCAGCTTCTCCAGCCGCAAGGCAGAGAAGAGGTTGCGGTTCATCTCCCCCCAGTCCTTGGTGCGGTACGGGTACCCCTCGAGCCGGTCGTAGACCGCCTTGGCGATGCGGCGCGCGTCGTCGATGTCAGCGACCTTCAGCTCGATGCCGGTGGCGCCCTTGACGCCGAAGAACGACTGCGCCTCCTCGAGGAGGATGTAGACGAACTTGGAGTCGTACTCGAACATGCCCGAGTAGAAGATGCCGGCGACGCGGAACGGGCGGCTCTTGGGCATGGGGCCGTGCGGGCCGAGCTCGCTGCCGAGCGGCGAGACGACGTTGACGCGATCGCCCACCACCACGCGCAGCGAGGCGGCGAGCTCGCGGCCGAGCACGATGCCGGGGAGGACCGCCTCGGGCTCGTCCTTCGCGTCGGGCGTCCGGAGGATCATGTCGTCCTCGTCGGGAGCGCGCGCCTTGTCTTCGCGTGCGGGCCGCTGGTCGGGCACCGCGCCGCCGCTGGGCGAGAGGCGGTGGGCGGTGATGCGCTCGGGGTGCTTCAAGCTCTCGAGCGAGCCGCCGGGGAGCATGTACTTCGGCAGATCCGTGACGGTGCCGACGGTGCCCGGGTCGATGCCCTTGATGATGGTCCCCGAGATGTTGCCCTCGGAGGAGATCATCACCTCGTTCATGATGAAGGGCGTCTGGCCGACGACGCCGCGCACCGTCTCGATGCGCTTCATCACCTCGGGGTAGTCCTGCACCGAGTCCGCGTACTTGAGGACCACCGCGTGCGCGTTGGTGCCCAGGATCTTCTGCTGCAGGTCGGTCTCGAAGCCGCTCATCACCGACAGCACGATGATGAGCGCCATCACGCCCACGCCCACGCCGCCGACCGACAGCGCGGTCATCATCGCGGTGGGGCTCTGCTCCTGAAGCTTGAGCTTGTTGAGCGCGGCGGAGGCCTGCAGCGGATCCTTCAGGCCGATCTCTTTGATGCGGGTGCGATCGACCGCCGAGCGCGCCGCGTGCAGGATGGCGTAGATGAGCAGCGGCGGGAGGATCCCGAAGATCAGCACCGCGAAGGTGCCGAGCAAGAGCCGCCAGCGGAACACCGAGACGTGGCGGGTGGCGACGAAGAGCTCGAAGCCCGCGCGCAGGTCGATGCGGCCGCTGCCGGTGGCGACGAAGCCGGTGGTGATGCCGATGACGAGCATCAACACCAGGCCGGCGAAGACCAGCCAATAGCCAAGCTCGGGCCGGCCGAGCAGGCCGGAGAGGTAGGTGACCTCGCGCAGCCGGTAGCCGAAGCGCAGCATCAGGTCGGGCATCTGGTGCAGCGCGGTGAGCGCGAGCGGGACTGGCAGACCGAAGTAGATGATCGCGATGGTCGCTTCGGGGGTGGAGAGCCGGCGCGCGCGGGTGGCGCCGAGGAAGCCGCCGGCGAAGGCGATGGCGAAGGCGACGAGGAGCGAGAGGGAGAAGGACAGCGTGGGGGACAACCCCGCCGCGTCCTGGCCTTCTGCGCCCGCGCCGCCGACGAGCGCGGTGTGCAGCGCGATGAGCACCAGCTCTGCGGTCAGGATGCCGCCGCCGTACGCGCCGAGCGTCGTCCAGTAGAAGTCGCGGTACTTGGCCAGGCGCGGGTACAGCGGGGCGCCGACCGCCTCGCTCGGCGGCTCCGCGGCGCTGGCGGCGGCGCGGCGGCGTTGCAGCCCATGGGCCACGAGCGCCCAGCCGACGAGCCAGAAACCGATCGCGGCGCCGACCAGGGGCAGGCTGAGCGCTCCGCGCGGGCCAAAGGTCGCGGCGAGCTTGGCGGCGGCGGCCGATGGGTTGAGGGTCCAGCCCAGGCCGGCGAGCGCCTCGACGAATGGGCCCCAGCCGAAGATGAGCGAGAGGGCGTCGCCCGCGACGAGCGCCCAGCCGCTCGCGCGGGTGATGGCGAGCGCGAAGAGCGCCGCGCCCACGGCCACCGCGGCCGCGCCCGCCCAGGTCTCGAGGTCGCCTGACTTCTTCGGCGCGGAAGAGCTCACAAGCTATTTGCCGATCGGCTTGAGCAGCGGGAAGAGGATGACGTCGCGGATGGAATGGGCGTTGGTGAGGAGCATCGCCAAGCGATCGATGCCGATGCCCTCGCCCGCGGTCGGCGGCATGCCGTGCTCGAGCGCGCGGATGTAGTCGTCGTCGTAGTCCATCGTCTCTTGCTGGCCTCGCTTCTTGGCGTCGAGCTGGGCGAGGAAGCGTTCTTTTTGATCGAGCGGATCATTCAGCTCCGAGAACGCGTTGGCGATCTCCCGGCCGACGACGAACAGCTCGAACCGATCGGTCATTTCCGGGTTCTGGTCGTTTCGGCGCGCGAGCGGGCTGACGGCGGTGGGGAACTGCGTGATGAAGGTCGGGTGCACCAAGGTCTGCTCGACGTGGTGCTCGAAGAGCGCGCCGACCAGCTCGCCCAGGTGCATCTGATCGATGGCGCGGCGCTCGGCGTCGCCATGAGAGGTCTTGAGCAGCTCGTGGCGGAGCCGCTCGGGGTCCTGCATGTCTTTGTCGGTGAGGTCCTTGACGATCTCGCGGATCGCCTCGGCCATCGGGATGCGCTTCCAGCCCTTGCCGAAGTCGATGACGTGCTCGCCGTACGGCACCCTGCTGGAGCCGGCGATGCGCTCGGCCGCCTCGGAGAGCATCGCCTCGGTCAAGTCCATCAGGTCTTCGTACGTGGCGTACGCCTGGTAGAACTCGAGCATCGTGAACTCGGGGTTGTGGCGGGTGCTGATCCCCTCGTTCCGGAAGTTGCGGTTGATCTCGTAGACCCGCTCGATGCCGCCGACGACCAAGCGCTTCAAGTAGAGCTCGGGCGCGATGCGCATGAAGAGCGGGATGTCGAGCGCGTTGTGGTGCGTCTTGAAGGGCCGCGCCGCGGCGCCCGAGACGAGCGGGTGCATCATCGGCGTCTCGACCTCGACGAAGCCGCGCGCGTCGAGGAAGTCGCGGATGAACTTCACCAGCTGCGTTCGCTTGAGGAACGCCTGCTTGACGTCGGGGTTGGAGACCAGATCCAAGTAGCGCTGGCGGTAGCGGATCTCGGTGTCCGTCAGGCCGTGCCACTTCTCGGGGAGCGGGCGGAGCGCCTTGGTGAGCGGGATGAGCTCGTCGGCCGCGAGGGTGAGCTCGCCGGTCTTGGAGCGGAAGAGCTTGCCGGTGACGCCGACGAAGTCGCCCAGGTCGGTGAGCTTGAAGAGCTCGAACCGATCGCCCAGCACGTCTTTCTTCACGTGCGCCTGGAGCTCTCCGGAGCGGTCGCGGAGCTTGATGAAGGCGGCCTTCCCGAAGGAGCGGACGGCCACGATGCGGCCGGCGATGTTGTAGACGGGGCCGTTCGATTCGAGCGACTCGGCGGTGTCGTTCGCGTGCCGGGCGACGATCTCACCCGCCAGGTGCTTGGGCTTGTACCCATTGCCGTAGGGGTTGAAGCCGAGCTCGCGCCACTTCTTCGCCTTCTCCAGGCGCTGCGCGTAGATCTCCTGCTCCTTGCTGCCGAGATCCTCGTTGCCCTCGCTTGCCTGCGTTGCCTGCTGCTCTGCCATGGCCCTGATTTCGCTGGGGTGAAAGGCGCGGCAACCTAGCGGAGGGGGGTGGGCAACGCAATGGAAGTGGCGCTACGGAGCCAACGCCACGAGCAGCGTGGCGACGGCCACCGCGAGCAGCAGCGGGATGAGCACCTCCGCCGGCAAGCGATGGTGCGCATGCGCCTGCGCGAGCTTCCGGTGCGTCCAGCTCCGCCGACGGCGCACGCGGCGCAGGATCATCGTCGACAGGCTCGCCGGGGCCCTCACCCGCTCGAGCGAACGCACCTTCCCGACCGCCTTCGCGTACTTCTCCCAGCCGACGCGGCAGTCGTCGCAACCCTCGAGGTGATGAAAGAGCTTCTCTTCCTCGACGTTCGGGAGCTCTTCATCGATCGCGGCGAAGAACATCTGCCGCGCTTCGCGATGGCTGATCTCGAGGTTCATCCTTGCGCCTCCTCGTCGATCAGCAGATCCGCCAGCTGCTCCCGCGCCCGGTGCAGCCGGCTCTTCACCGTGCCCTCCGGCAGCTCGGTGATCTCGACGATCTCTTCGTACGAGAGCCCCTCGATGTCCCGCAACACCACGAGCAGCCGATGCGCTTCGTCCAGCCGCGAGATCGCGCGCTGCACCCGGGCGCGCTCATGCGCCGACGCGAGCGCCTCGTCCGGCTTCTCGGCCGGCGCCATCCATCGGTTCAGCTCGGCGTCTTCCACTTCGTGCAACGCCTCCACCCTGCCCCGCCCCCTGCGGTTCAAATACTTCAGCCGATTCAGGCAGTGGTTCTTGCAGATTCGATACAGCCAGGTCGTCACCTTCGCGTCGCGCCTGAACTTCTCCAGGTTCTGGTGCACGTTGACGAAGATCTCCTGCGCGGCGTCGCTCGCCTCTTCCCGATCCCCCAGCATCCGCAGGCAGAAGTCGAAGACGCGATCCTGATGCTCTCGCACCAGCGCCTCGAACGGGCCCACCCGCTCACGAGAAGAGGCCACCTCCGCTTTCGGCTCGGCCACGCTCAACTCGATGACGTCGCTGCTCACGAAGCTGCCCACCTCCGACGACAGGGAGTCTGACACCTTCCGCCTCCCGAAGTTCCGCTCCGCTGTAAGCCCTCGACGTCACTGGGCTCTCAAGCGATAGGCCCCATCGTCGAGCACCTCGATCCGCGGCACCCGCCGGTGCGTCTCGAACCAACCATCGATGACCTTCAGCTCCTCCCAGAGCGCGCGGTGCGGCGACGCGGCGTGCGCCTCGAGCCAGCGCTGACTCAGCCGCGCGGGAAACACGTGCACCGGGACCTTCGCGCCCTTGGCGCGCGCGTCGTCGATCAGCACGTAGAGCGCCTCGATCGCTTCGTCCCCGAGCGCCAGGCACCCCACGCTCGCGCAGCCACCGTGGATGAAGATGTCTCCCCCCAAGCTCCCCGCGCCGCCGCGCAGACGATCGGATCGATTCGGGTAGCTCACCTTCATCGACAGGTGAAATTGGCTCCGCGGGTTCAACCAGGAGATCTCGTAGATGCCCTCCGGCACCTGCAGATCTCCGAACCGGCGCTTCGGCCCCAACTCGCCCGACGCCGCGCAGATGGGAAAGCGGCGCGCGAGCTGGAGCGCCTCGCCTCGATTGCCGACCCACAGCTCGAGCTCCCGCTCCTGCTTGAACGCGCGCAAAAGGACGATCGCCGGCGGATACGTCACCCGGTGATCCGCCAGCTGCTGCCGCAGCGACTCGACGTGGCGGGCGCGCGCCGGACCGACGCGATCCCCCGCGCCGGCCCCGACCGCGGCGATGGCCACCCAGAGCCCAAGCCCCATGCGCGCTGGGACGCCCGGGGGCCGAAGGTCGTTCCGGCTACTCGGCCAGTGCTTCCTTCACCTGCTCGACGTGACCGTCGACCCTCACCTTGGGCCACACTTTTTTGATTTTGCCGTCGGGGCCGATGAGGAAGGTGCTGCGGATCATCCCCTTGAACTTGCGGCCGTAGAGCACCTTGTCGCCCCACGCGCCGTACTTCTCGGCCATGGCGTGGCCTTCATCGACCAACAAAGGGAACGGCAGCTGGAACTTGTCGGCGAACTTGCGGTGGCTCTGCACGCTGTCGGTCGACACGCCCAGCACCACCGCGCCCGCCTTCTTCAGGACGCTGTGCTCGTCGCGGAAATCGCACGCCTCGCGCGTGCAGCCCGGCGTGTTGTCCTTCGGGTAGAAGTACAGCACCACGTGCTTGCCCTTGAAGTCGGCCAGCTTCACGGTGTTGCCGTCTTGATCCTTCAAGCTGAACGCGGGTGCCTTGTCTCCAGCTTCGAGCATCGCCATGACGTCCTCGTCTATTCAGGGAGCTGCTTGTTGGGGTTCTTCACGCCGAGCAGCTGCGCAGTAATGAAGTCCTCGAGGTCACCGTCGAGCACGGCGTCGACGTTGCCCTTCTCGACGCCGGTGCGGTGATCCTTCGCCAGCCGGTAGGGCGCGAGCACGTAGCTGCGGATCTGCGAGCCGAACGCGATGTCCATCTTCTGCGCCTCGGCCTCGTCGCGCGCCTGGTTCCGCTTCTTCACTTCCAGGTCGTACAAGCGCGCGCGCAACACCTTCCACGCCATGTCGCGGTTCGCGTGCTGAGAGCGCTCGTTCTGCATCGCCACCGTGATGCCGGTCGGCAGGTGCGTGAGCCGCACGGCGGACGAGGTCTTGTTGACCTTCTGCCCGCCGGCGCCCGACGCGCGGTACACGTCGATGCGCACGTCCTTCTCCGGGAT
>CAZEDU010000036.1:32006-39437 GCA_964511185.1 uncultured Myxococcaceae bacterium
CTCGACTTTGATGTCGTCGTCGAGCTCTGGGTACACGGACACCGACGCGAACGAGGTGTGCCGCCGCGCGTTCGAGTCGAACGGGCTGATCCGCACCAGCCGGTGCACGCCCGCCTCGGCCTTCAAGAAGCCGTAGGCGTTCTCGCCCTGAACGAGGATCGACACGTTCTTGACGCCCGCCTCTTCGCCGGCGACGTAGTCGTTGACCTCGACCTTCCAGCCGCGCTGCTCGCAAAAGCGCGTGTACATGCGAAAGAGCATCGACGCCCAGTCCATCGACTCGGTGCCGCCCGCCCCCGCGTTGATGTCCATGTAGCAGTTGGCGTGGTCGTTCTCGCCGGACAGCATGCGCTGCAGCTCGAGCTTGGCGATCTCGGCCTCCGCGCCCGCGAGCGTCGCCTGCGCCTCGGACCGGGCCGCTTCGTCGCGGGCCTCCTCCGCCAGCTCGAACATCACCTGCGCGTCGTCGACGCCGCGCACCGCGCGCTCGAACGCGCCGATCGCCGCCTCGAGGGTCGCCTTCTCCTTGAGCAGCGACTGCGCCTTGGTGTTGTCGTCCCAGAAGTTGGGCTGACCGGCGTCCCGCTCGATCAGCGCGACGCGCGACTTCTTGCGCTCGACGTCAAAGATGCCCCCGGAGGGCGTCGAGCCGGCCCTTGAGCTCCTCTACCTTCTGCGTCACGTCGGCGGCCATTCGAGCAATCCTTTCAAGGGCTTCACGGCGGCGGCAGTGGGTACCCCATCGCGCCGGGAGGGTCAACGGCCCACGCCGACAACAACCCCCTCAATCCACTCGACAATTCCTGTGGCCATGCCCTTCGTCCCGCCCGTCCGCCTCGTGCCCTCGGCCCGCGCCTCTGCCCGCCTGGCGCGCTACCGCTACAGCCGCCAACCCATGGTGCGCCTGGGGGAGGACCTCACGGCGCGCGCGTTTCGCCTCCCGCCCAAGCCCAAGTCGAGCGAGGCCCGCTTCGTGCCCAAGCGCGAGCGGGTGATCGACCAGCTGCGCCGCCCCGATTACTTTGGCGAGAGCCAAACCGTCGCCAACGTCTCGACCGAGCAGCTGCTCCGCCTGGCCCAGGTCGGCAGGCTCGACGCGCAGGCCCACCGGCCGAGCGACCCGTTCTTCTTCAGCGGCGAGTACGGCCGCTACCTCGCCGCGCGTTACATCAATCGCAACCGGCGGACGGACGGAGACTTCCGCTACGCCTACGGCGTGCAGGGCTTCAAGGCGTGGGCGCGGACGGACCGCTACCTCGCGCGGATTCCGGTGGGCAAGCTGGCCGACCGCCTCACGCTCGACACCCTCCAGGAGCTCAGCCGCCTGTCCTACGCGGGCGACCGCAAGCCGCTGCTCGAGCGGCTGGGCCACACCTGGCGCGAGCTCAACGGCCACGACATCAAGCCCGGCGTCCTTCGCGGCTATCAAACGCGGACCACGCCGATCCGGCTGACCGAAGCCGAAGTGCAGCAGGTGCTCGACAAGGGGCTGAAGTGGGCGCCGCACCCGGAGCTCTCCGAAGCGCATGGCGCCATCGTCTACCCCGACTCGCGGCGCGTCCCGGCCGAGCTCGACGCGCTCTTGTCCGAGGTGCGCGCGGCGCTGCGCGATCCGGCGTCGGACAAGGTCGCGGTCGCCGCGGACTTCACGCAGCGCTTCATCGCCCTGCACCCGTTTCAAGATGGCAATGGCCGGCTGGCGCGCCTGCTTCAGGACCGCATTCTGATCGAAGCCGGGCTCCCGCCGCCCATCCTCGCTGACACCGGCGCCGATCTGACGCTGAGCCCGGCGGCGTATCGCGAAGAGGTCGCGCAAGGCGTGGCGCGCGCGATCGCCTTCATCCAGAAAAACCAGCGCCTCGAGACCAGCGCGTACAGCTACGTGGGGCAGGTGTTGAATCAGTTCGGTCGCACCTCGCTGCCGCGGCGAAACGGCCCCGCCCCTCAAGTCGAGATCGACGGCATGCCCTACCGGCAGGGCGACGACGGCCTGATCTACGACGTGGCGGGCCGCGCCTATACCGCCGATGCGCGCGGCGCCCTCCAGCCGATGTCTCAGCTGGCGCACTACTTCGCCTTCCGCCGCGCCGCGCAGGCGCAAGACCCTCATCAGGCGCTCGCGCGGTTCACCGCCGCGACCCGAGAGCGCTTCCAGCACCTCGCCCAGAACCCCGAGCACGCCGCCGCGGCGCGCGTGCTCTCGGACGTGCCCGCGATTCGCGCGGACAACCGCTTCGAGGTGAGCCTCCCCGCCCGCGGCAACGAAGCGCTGATCGCGCTGTTCGATCCCGCCGCCACGGCCCAGGACGCTCTCTTCGGCACGCGCAACCGCCTGACGCACTACAGCCCCCTCTCGATGACGCTCTCGCGGTACCAGCAGGTCGACCTGGAGATGTGGCACGTCGAGATGGGCCTGGTGCGCGCGGGCGATCGCGCCGGCGCGAAGGCGATGCGCCAACACCGCGAGGCGCTCTTCGACCTCGCCCAGTCACACGCGACGGCGCTTCGCCGAGCGAGCGAAGGGACGCCGGACGGCTTCGCCTTCGAGCACGAACGGCAGATGTGGAACCACTCCCCGCTGCGCTTCTCGAGCTTCAAGGCGATGGTGCGGCGCACCGGCGATCGGACGATGCACATCTGGCGGGGCGACATCGCGGCGGCCAAGCGCATCGGCATGTGGCCGGACAACGTGCCCTTCCGCGAGAACGCGCGGCAGATCGCCGAGCTGCGCGACGCGCGAACCGGCACGGTGAGCCTGGTGCGAGAGCTCGAAGCGCTCGCCGGCAAGTCGGGCGGGACGGGCTACCTCTCGTACACCTCAAACCTGGAATTGCTCACCCGCAAGTTCGGCGACGCGACCAAGGCCGTCACGCTCGACCCGAGCGGCCTGCCCGGCCCGCTGCGCGCGTTCGTGGACAAGCGCCTGCCAGTCGGCGAGCGGCTGAGCGTCGACACCGCGCGCGATCTCCTCGGCGTGGCGGTCGGTGACAAGAAACGCAAGGCCTCCGCGGTCGACGTGAGCGGCCTGTCGAAGGCCGACTTGGCCCAGCTCGCCGATGAGCTCGCGGCGCTGAAGCTGCCGCCGGCGAAGGAGCAGGCGGTGGCCGAGGCGCTCCGGACCGGTCGGGCCAGCTCGGGCTCCAACCGCCTCCGCGAGCTCCTCACCGACAAGCCCAGGTGGCTGACCATCGACGGGCTCGATGCCCCCGCGCTGGCGAAGGTCCAGCAGGCCGTCGATCGAGTGCGCAACCACTTCACCTTGGTGCGGGCGGGGGAGTCGCAGCTCCAGCTCATCTCCCACAACCGGGCGTTCGCCGTCGCGGTGCCGAAGAGAGACGGCGTCCCTGGTCCCTCGAGCCTGGGCGGCACGTGGGAGGCCGAGCAGGAGATCAGCGTGTTCGGATCGATTTACCCGTTCCGGGTCCGGAAGATGTGGCGCGCGTCTGAGCTGAAGCGCGCGCTCTAAGCCTCGAGGAAAGGGGTTGGATTTGGCGTCCGGTGGCTCGGGGCCAGCCCGACCAGCGCAGCCGAGCCTCCACCGGGGGGATTGACGCGTTGAAAACGGTGGCGCCCGATGAGTGGGGAAACCTATCCCCGCCCGAGGGGGACGAGTTACCCCACCTGATGACTTCAGAGGCACTGCAGACCATGAAGGCGGTCGTGTCTTGGCTCTTGCTCGAAGCATCGGGGCACGGCCGTCGTTGACCTAGCCTGATGCCCGCCTTACTTACCCGCGCGCCGCCGCCTCACCAGCGCCCAGGCGCCCGCGATGACAGCGAACGCCGAAGCCAGGTACGCCGGCCAATCGCCGAGGTAGCTGTAAACCGTGCGGCCGCTCACCAGCGCGACCTGCTCCAGGCGCCACTCGGGCGGCGCGAGCTGATCAGCGCTCAAGCGGCCGTTCTCGCTGTCGACCAGCCCGAGCGGCGTGGCGTGGCGGATGCGGCCGATGGGATCGATGAACGCGCTGATGCCGGTGTTCGCCGCGCGCGCGACGGGGCGGCCGCTCTCGACCGCGCGCATCTGCACCATGCGCAGGAACTGAAACGGCGCGGACGAGAACCCGTACCAGGCGTCGTTCGTCATGTTCACCAACAGGTCGACGCCCGCGCGGGCCTGCGTCCGGGTGATCTCCGGGAAGATCGCGTCGAAGCAGATCTGCACGCCCACCCTCAAGGGCCGCTGCGCGCCGCTGCTGTCGGTGATGGTCAAGCTCACCGGCTCGAGCGACTTGCCGGGGATGAACGTGCCTGGCACCAGGTTGTCGATCGGCAGGTACTTGTCCAAGTCGAACAGCACGTACTCGCCGAACGGCACCAGGTGGTACTTGGTGTGCTTCGCCGCGACGCGCAGGTCGGGCGTGACGAGGAACGACGAGTTCTCGTTGCCGTGCTTCCAGTCCTTGGGGTCGTAGATGTCGACGCCGATCAGCTGGTGCGCGCGGTAGCTCGACTGCGAGAGCCCCGCGCCATCGATCGCGCGCGTGCCCGTCGGAAAGCCCCTGGGGAACGCCGCCTCGGGCCACACGATGAGCTGCGCGCCCGCCGAGTCGGCGGCGAGCACCACCGGGTTGTAACGCGCGAGCACCTCGTGCGACCGCCGCCCCTGCGCGTTCTTGAGCTTCTGGTCGATGTTCCCCTGCACCACGGCGATGGGCACCCGCGGCGCCTGCTCGAGCTGGTCCTTCCAACGCGTCACGCGGATGGCGCCGTAGACGTGGCCCACCACCAACGCCCCCGCGGCCGCGGCGACCAGCGCCCGCGGCATGGGCCGCTTCTGTCTCCACGCGCGCCACGCCTCGAAGAGGGCCCCGTTCACCAGCGCGACGACGAAGGCGATGCCGTAGACGCCGACCAAGCTCGCCACCTGTGAGAACCACAGGTTGCGCGTCTGCGAGTAGCCCAGGTTCGCCCACGGGAACCCGGAGAACAGGTAGTTGCGCAACAGCTCCGTCGCCATCCACACCGGCGCGATCGTCCAGCCCATGCGCCAGCCGTGCACGTCTTCGAGCAGCTTCACGGTGAAGAACGCCAAGCCCCAGTGGAACGCGCACCAGGCGACCAGGAGCTCCAGCGCTGGAATCGACAGGAAGTTCGGCATGCCGCCGAACGTGGTCATCGCGACGTTCACCCACCAAAAGGCGCCGGTGAAGAACACCATCCCCGCGAGGAAGCCGACGAGCTTGGCGCCCCGCGCGCGCAGGCCGTCGAGCGCCATCAGGGCGGGCACCAGACACACGAAGGCGAGCGGCTCCAAGACGCCGGAGGCGAACAGCTCCTCACGGGGGCCGATGGGGAACGCGAGCGGAAAGGAGAGCGCGCCGAGCAGGCCCGAGAGCGCGATCAGGCCGAGGCGACGCCAAGAGAAGAAGGTCTTCACTACCCGCCGAACCACCGACGCTCGATGGCCTCTTCCTCTTTGCTGCGCGATTCTTCCTTCGGCTTCTCGGCGCCTTCCGCGGCCGCGGGCGCGGCGGCCACCGACGGGTCGACCAGCACGGACGGCGCCGGACCGTTCGGCGGCGGCGCCTTCGACTGGGCGGACGGCGCTGGGCTGGGCGCCGGAGCGGCCGCCTTCGCCGGTGCAGGCGCGGGCGCGGCGGGCGCCCCCGCGGGGCGGATCGACCTCTCGAGCAGCTCGCGGATCACCGCGCCGACCGTCTTACTCTCCTTCGCGGCCACCTGGTTGAGCGCCTCGGCGACGTCTGGCGTCACGCGGAAGGTCACGGTCTTCAGGCTGGCGAGCGTCTGGGTGAGCTGCTCGAGGGCCTGGCTCGGCCGCGTGACGGTGAAGTCGCCGGCGTCGAGCATCGCCTTGATCCGGCGCGCCAGGTCCTCGCGCGAGTACCACTGGCCGTCGAATTGAATCGTCTCGCTGTCGAGATCGATGGGGTAGCTCATGGTGGAAGGATGGTCCCCGTAGATGAAGCGGTCAGTCAAGCCAGCAGCGCGTCGGCCACCATGCCACCGCGGCCCAGGAGCCTGCGCTCCATCCGCGCCATCTCCTTGGCGTCTCCAGGTCGGTGGTGGTCGTACCCGAGCAGGTGGAGCAGCCCGTGCGCCAGGTAGCGGCTGATCTCCTCCTGTAGCGCCAGGCCGCGCGCCCTCGCCTCGCGCGCCGCCGTGTCGAGCGAGAGGACGACGTCGCCGAGCGGATGGGGCTTCGGCGTCCCCTTCACCGGCGGCCCCGCGGGGAAGCTCAAGACGTCGGTCGCCTTGTCCTTGCCGCGCCACTGGGCGTTGAGCGCGCGGATGCGCCGGTCGGTCACCACGAGCAGCGACAGCTCGCGCCCGTCGAGCCTGAGCGCCTTCATGAAGTCCAACGCCTGATCGCGCAGGAACGCCTCGAGCTTCTCGCCGCGCGGGTGCGTCACCTCGATCTCGACGCGGTTGCCATCGCCGCGGGGAGCCCGCCGGCGCCTCTGGACGCTCACCCGCCCGCGCTCCGCTTGCTCTCGGGCTTGAGCGCCTTCACCGCCTCGACCACGGCGCCGGCCTTGGGCGCCACCGCGCCGGGCGGGTAGACGGGCCGCGCGTGGTAGATGCCCTCCAGCGTGCGCACGAAGGCCTGCGCGATGAGGTTCAAGTCCTTCAGCGTCAGGTCGCACTCGTCGAGCTGGCCCTCGGAGAAGATCTGGTTGATGAGCTTCTGCACCAGGGCCTGGAGCTTCGCGGTGGTCGGCTCCTGCATTGAGCGCGACGCCGCCTCGACCGCGTCGGCGATCATCACCAGCGCCGCCTCGCGGAACTGCGGCTTGGGCCCCGGGTAGCGGTAGATGGTGTCGTCGACCGGCGTCGGGTTCTCGCGCCCTTCCTGTTCCTTCAGCGCCTTGTGGAAGAAGTAGCCGACCAGCCGCGTGCCGTGGTGCTGCGGGATCGCGTCGGCCACCAGCTTGGGCAGCTTGTACGCGCGCGCCATCTCCAGGCCGTCGGTGACGTGCCGCTTGATGATCACCGCGCTCATCGCCGGCGCGAGCGCGTCGTGCCGGTTCTCGCCCTTCTGGTTCTCCCCGAAGTAGAGCGGGTTCTTCCCCTTGCCGATGTCGTGGTAGTAGGCGCAGCTGCGCGCGAGCAGCGGGTTGGCGCCGATCGCCTCCGCCGCCGCCTCCACCAAGCTCCCGAGGATGATCGAGTGGTGGTACGTGCCGGGCGCCTGCACGATGAGCTCCTTGAGCGCCGGGTGGTTCAAGTTGGCGAGCTCCAGAAGCTTCAGGTCCGACGCGTAGCCGAACGCCCCTTCGATGAGCGGCGTGAGCCCCATCAGCACCATCGGCGCGACCAGGCTCGAGCCCAGGAACGCGAACGCCGCGCCGATGAAGGCGTCGCCGTGCAGCCCCTTGCCCTCGGCCACGCTCAAGCACAAGACGAGCAGCGCGCTCACCACGCCGGTGCCGACGCCCGCGCGGAACATGCCCATGCGCTCCTTCACCCG
>CAZEDU010000037.1:0-3699 GCA_964511185.1 uncultured Myxococcaceae bacterium
GAGGCCGGGGACTACCGGTTGCTCGTGCGCTCGGCGGTCTCGCTGGCGGCCGGCCAGTCCCAGGCGACGTTCCACTGGAAGGGCGTCCGCGGCGGCGCGACGAACCTGCAAGCCACCGCGAGCGGCGTGATGGCGACGGCCCAGGCGCACGCGGTGATCCCGATGGTCCGCTCCGGCAGCTGCACCCTCGCCAACGGCGCGAGCAGCGTCGACTGCGCCATCTCGCCCCCGCACCAGGTGATCTCCGAGAGCTTCCTGGTCTTTCAGTCCGCCAGCGCCGACCCGCGCCCCTCGCAGTCGAGCGTGCGTTGCAGGATCCAGAGTGCGTCGAGCGTGCGCTGCCGTCGCACCGGCGACATCGGCGACGTCTCCATCCGTTGGTACACCGCCGAGGTGCCCGGCCGCGCGCGCGTTCAGCAGCTCGACGTGGCTTGCCCCGGCGGGACGGCGCAGCTCGACGTGCCCATTCAGCCGGTGACCAACCCGTCGTCGACCTTCCTGCTCTGGAGCAGCGAGAAGTTCGGCAGCCTCGTCAGCGAGGACGACGCCGCGGCGGCGCGGCTGCTCAACGCGAGCACCGTGCGGTTCTCGTTCGGCATCGACTGCGTGACGAACTGGAGGACGTGGCTCCAGGTCGTCGAGTTGGAAGACGCGACGGTCGAGCGCGGGGTGATCGGCGCCGTGAGCGGCACCTCGATCACCGTGTCCAACCTCCCGTCCGCCAATCTCTCGAGCACCGCGCTGCTCTACTCGTTGACGCGCACCGCCGAGACGGGCTTGTGCCACAGCATGGTGAAGGGCGTCCTCACCTCGCCCACGGCCCTTCAGTTCACCCGCGGGGCGGGAGCGGCGTGCGGCGCCAATGCCATCGGCAGCATCAACTGGGAGCGCGTCGATCTGGGAGCGCTGGGCGAGGTGCAACAGATCGCCACAACCATGTCCGCCGGCACCGAGGTCGCCTCGACCACCATCACCGCGGTCGACCCCACACGCTCGATCGCCTTCGCCGGCGGGCAGAGCGCCTCGGGCCAGGCGCTCGGCGAAGGCTCCACCGACGGCGGCACCGCGGGCGAGATGAGCGCCATCCACACGCTCAACGGCAACTCGCTCCAGCTCACGCGGGAGGCGTCGGGCGGCGCGGCGCGGTGGGGCTCTTACGTGATTCAGCTGAACCCGTGAGCGGACCTATAGTGCCCCCATGACGGAATCCGGACCGAGCGCCGCGTGGGGCAAGTGCAACGTCTGCAAGAAGCCGATCCCTTTCGGCGGCACCTACTTGAAGTGCACGGTGTCGACCTGCAACCGAAAGCGCTTCCAGCTCTATTTTTGCTCCGATTCGTGCTGGGACGCGCACAACCCGGACTTCAACCACCGGAACCCGGGGTACACCGAGCACGTCGCGCCGGCGGGTTAGCTGCGGAGGAAAGGGTACAGCCGTTCACGACGCCGTCGCCGTCCACGACGACGACGACGACGACGACGTTGACGACGACGTTGACGTTGTCGTGAACGGCGACGGCGACGGCGACGGCCTGAAAACCTGTCCGTTCACCCAAGCGCCTCCGTTCAAGCGCTCCGCGCGCCACTCGAACGCTCCGCCGTCAGCACCGCCTCGACGTGCCTGGTCTGCGGGAACATGTCGAGCACGCGCAGCCGCTTGGGGAACAGCCCGCTGCTCTTGAGCTCCGCGGCGTCGCGCGCCAGCGCGGCCGGGTCGCACGCGACGTAGACGACGCGCCGCACCCCCAGCTCGCGGGCCCAGCGGCCGATTCCACTCGCGCCGGTGCGCGGCGGGTCCGCCAGGAGCAGATCGAAGCGCTGCTGCTCCGAGATGAGCCCGCGCACCACCTTGGGCACGTCTCCCTGCACGAAGCGGCAATTCGCCACGCCCGCCTCGTGGGCGCCGCGCTGCGCGAGCGCGACGCTCACCGGGGACGACTCGACCGCCAGCACCGATCCGGCCGTGCCCGCGAGCGCGAAGGTGAAGTTGCCATTGCCCGCGTACAGCTCGAGCACGCGGTCCGACTCGGTCGCGCCGAGCTCCTGCGCCGCGGCGGCGACGAGCGCGACGTTGAGCGCCGCGTTGGCCTGCGCGAAGGCGTCCGGCCGAAGGTACAGCGGCACCTCGGGCGTGAGCGGCGAGAGCGCGCGCAGCACGGGCCGGCCGATGAGCTGCGGCGCGCCCTCCTTCGGCACCAACACCACGCCCGCCCAGGACAGGTCGCGGCACGTCGCCAACGCCCACTCGGCCAGCTTGGGCTTCACCCGCGCCTTGAGCAGCAGCGCGACGCTGATCTGGTCTCCCTCGGACAAGAGCTGCGCGCTCTCGACGTCGCCGGCGTGGGGGCCCAGGCGCTTCGACAGCTCACCGGGCAGCCCCTGCAGCGCCGGCACGAGCGCCGGACAGCGGTCGACCGCGACGTGCGTGTGGCTGCTCTTGCCGAAGAAGCCGAGCCCCCGCCTTGAAGCGTGGAGCACCGCGCGGCGCCGATACCCGAGCGAAGCGGGCGACACCGCGGTCTCGAGGACCTCGAGCGACGTCCGCTCGATGCCGCCCAGGTGCTCGAGCGCGGAGAGGACGATCTCCACCTTCGCGTCACGTTGGGCCGCCTCGTCCACGTGGAGCCAGTCGCAGCCGCCGCACACCTCGGCCAGGGAGCAGGCGGGCGCGCGGCGCGCGGGGCTTGGCGTCAGGACCTCGAGCAGCTCACCGCGGAGGACCTTCCGGTCCTCTTTGATCTCCACGGCCACGCGCTCACCCGGCAGCGCCCCGCGCACGAAGACGGTGCGGCCCTGGTGCGAGGCCACACCTTCGCCACCTTTGGAGAGCCGCTCGATGCCCAGCTCGACCCGCACGCGCTTAGAACACTACTTGCTCTTGGCCGCTTCGCTCTGGTCGGGGAGCTCTTTGCGCAGCCGCTCGACGAAGCGCTCGATTCGGGCGCGCTTGTCTTCGTCCACGTCGATGAACTCGATGCCCATGCCGGGCACCTGGTTCGATGGGTTGTCGAACTCGTTGACGCGCATCACCCGACCGGACAGGTCGAACGGGAACGCGGTGTCGGGCAAGGAGATGATCAGCCGCACGGTCGTGCCGACGGCGAGCGGGTTGCGTGTGTTGATGAAGATGCCGCCGCGCGAGATGTTCACCGCCCAGTCGGTGATGAAGCCATCCACGGTGCGGTAGGCGACCAACAGCTCGTGCTGCAGCCGGTCGGCTCGCCGCGGGCTCTTCGACTTATCCACCTTGTCCGGCATGCAGTCTCCGCTCAGTGCTGCGCGCGTTCCCAATGAGCGGACAACACTATAGCACCATCTAGAACTTCATCTCTTTCAGGTTCGACGCCACCTTGAGCCTGGGCTCCGTGATGCGCTGGACCTGCTCGACCGTCACGCCGGGAGCCACCTCCCGGAGCAGCAGCCCCTCGGGCGTGACCTCGAGGAACGCGTGGTCGGTGACGATGTAGTGAACGCAGCGCTTGCCCGTGAGCGGCAGCGAACACTGCTTGAGGATCTTGGGCTGGCCGTCCTTGGTCGCGTGCTCCATCGACACGAACACCCGCTTGGCCCCCACCGCCAGGTCCATCGCCCCGCCCATGCCCTTCACCATCTTGCCGGGGATCATCCAGTTCGCCAGATCCCCGTTCTCGGCCACTTCCATGGCGCCCAGGATCGACAGGTCGATATGCCCGCCGCGAA
>CAZEDU010000037.1:3709-13594 GCA_964511185.1 uncultured Myxococcaceae bacterium
GCCCTGCTCGCTGACCTCCATCGCGCCGAGCACGGCCATGTCCACGTGGCCCCCGCGGATCATCGCGAAGGACTGCGCCGAATCGAAGTACGCCGCCCCGCGCACCGCGGTCACCGTCTCCTTGCCCGCATTGATGAGGTCCGGGTCCTCCTCCCCCTCCACCGGCCACGGGCCGATGCCGAGCAGGCCGTTCTCCGAGTGAAGGAGGATGTCCATGCCCTTGGGGATGTAGTTGGCGACCAAGGTGGGCATCCCGATGCCCAGGTTCACGTAGTAGCCGTCTCGCAGCTCCTCCGCGATGCGCTGCGCGATCTGTTCTCGGGTCAGGGCCATCGTCAGCTCCCCCGCGGGCGCACGGTGCGCCTCTCGATCCACTTCTGGTACCCGACGCCCTGGACCACGCGCTTCACGAAGATCGAAGGGACGTGGATTTGATCGGGGTCGAGCTCGCCCACCTCGACCAGGTTCTCGACCTCCGCGATCGTCACCTTCGCCGCCATGCACATGAGCGGCGAGAAGTTGCGCGCGGTCTTTCGGAACACCAGGTTGCCCCACTTGTCGCCCTTCCACGCGCGCACGATCGCGAAGTCGGCCTGGAGCGGCTTCTCGAGCACGTACTCGCGGCCGTCGATCACGCGCGTCTCCTTGCCCTCGGCGATCTGCGTGCCGACGCCGGTGGGCGTGAAGAAGCCGCCCAGGCCGCAGCCGCCGGCGCGGATGCGCTCGGCCAGCGTGCCTTGCGGGTTGAGCTCGACCTCGAGCTCGCCGGAGAGGAACTGGCGCTCGAACTCCTTGTTCTCGCCCACGTAGCTGGCGACCATCCTCTTCACCTGCTTGGCCTTCAGGAGCACGCCCAGCCCCAGCTCGGTGGTGCCGCAGTTGTTCGAGATGATGGTGAGCCCTTTGACGCCCTTCTTGTGGAGCGCGGCGATCAGGTTCTCGGGGTTGCCGCAGAGGCCGAAGCCCCCGCTCATGATCACCGCGCCATCCGGGATGTCGGCGACGGCGTCGTCGACGTGATCGATCAGTTTGTTCATGGGGCCCTTCTTAGCGTTCGACCATCAGCGCGATGCCTTCGCCACCGCCGATGCACAGCGAGGCGACGCCGCGCTTCTTTCCGAGATCCTTCATCGCGTGCAGCAGCGTCACCAGCACCCGGGCGCCGGACGCGCCGATGGGGTGGCCGAGCACCACCGCGCCGCCGCGCACGTTCACCTTGGCGGGATCCAGCTTGAGGAGCTGGTTGTTGGCGATCGAGACGACGGCGAACGCCTCGTTGATCTCCCACAGGTCGACGTCGTTGGCCTGGTGGCCGGTCTTCTCGAGCAGCTTTCGGATCGCGTCGGCCGGGGCGATGGTGAACTCCACCGGCTTTCGCGCGGCGCCCGCATACCCGGTGATCCGGCCGAGCACGGTGCGGCCCTCCTTCTTCGCCTGCTCCGCGCTCATCAAGACCACCGCCGCCGCGCCGTCGTTGATCGACGACGCGTTGGCCGCGGTCACCGTCCCGTCCTTCTTGAAGACCGGCTTGAGCGAGGCGATCTTCTCGGGCTTGGCGTTCTTCGGCCCCTCGTCCTCGCTCACCACGAGCGGGTCGCCCTTCTTCTGCGGCACCGCGACCGGCACGATCTCCGCCTTGAACGCGCCTTCCTTCTGCGCGCGGATCGCCCGCTGGGTCGACTCGATCGCGAGCTCGTCCTGCACCGCGCGCGAGATCTTCTGGGACTCCGCGCACGCCTCCGCGCAGACGCCCATGTGGACCTGGTCGTAAACGTCCCACAGGCCATCGAGGATCATCGCGTCCTTCATCTCGACGTGCCCCATGCGCGCGCCCTGCCGCATCGCGTGGCTCACGTAGGGGGTGTTGCTCATCGACTCCATGCCGCCAGCCACCACCACGTCCGCGTCTCCCAGGGCGATCGCCTGGGCGCCGGCGATCACCGCCTTCAGCCCGGAGCCGCACACCTTGTTGAGCGTGACCGCGGGCACCACGTGGGGGATGCCCGCGAAGACCGCGGCCTGGCGGGCCGGCGCCTGGCCCACTCCCGCCTGCAGCACGCAGCCCATCACCACCTCGTTCACCTGCTCGGCGGGCACCCCGGCGCGCTCCAGCGCCGCTTTGATCGCGATCGCGCCGAGCTGGGGCGCGGTCAGCGGCGAAAGAGATCCTTGAAATGCCCCGATGGGCGTACGCGCAGCGCCCACGATGACGACGTCTCGAGCCATGGCTTCGCTCCTAAAGGAAAGGTCTGAATCCCTCCCCCTTAGCGCAAATGGGGACTGTCCCCAAAGGGGACTGTTCCCGGCTTTCCGTGATCCGCTACTCCGGCTCGGCGGCGGCCAGCTCATCGGGCTCGCCGCCGCTCTTCACCATCTTGGCGAAGTTCTCCTTGTCAGCGGACTTCTCGAGCGCCGCCTCCATGGTGATGACCTTCTGCGCGACGAGCCGGGCGAGCGCCATGTCCATCGTCTGCATCCCCTGCCCCTGCCCCGTCTGCATTTTGCTCAGAATCTGAAACACCTTCCCGTCGCGAATCATCGCGCCGATGCCCGTGTTGCCGATCAGAATCTCCTGAGCCGCGACGCGGCGCTTGCCGTCGGCCGTCTTCACCAGCTGCTGCGCGACGATGCCGGCGAGCGACTCGGCCAACATGCCGCGGATCTGCGGCTGCTCGTCGGCGGGGAACGAGTTGATGATGCGGTCGATGGTCGCGGGCGCGCTGTTGGTGTGCACCGTGGCGAACACCAAGACGCCGAAGCTCGCGAGCTGCAGCGCCAGCTTCATCGTCTCGTTCGTGCGCAGCTCGCCGATGAGGATGACGTTGGGATCCTCGCGGCCCGCGCTGCGAATCGCCGAGGCGAAGCTCGAGGCGTCGCGCCCCACCTCGCGGTGCGTGATCGAGGCCTTCTTCGGCTGGTGCACGAACTCCACCGGGTCCTCGATGGTGAGCACGTGCACCGCGCGCATCATGTTGATGTGGTTGATCATCGCGGCGAGCGTCGTGGACTTGCCGGATCCGGTCGGTCCGGTGACGAGCACCAGCCCGGCGCGCCGCTCCGCGAGCTTGCGCACCGCGTCGGGGCACTCCAGCTCCTCGAGCGTCAACACCTGCGTGGGGATGGTGCGGAAGACCGCGGCCAGCCCGGTCGCCTTGTAGAAGTAGTTCGCGCGGAAGCGGGCCTTGTCTTCATACGCGTAGGCGAAGTCCAGGTCGTACTCCTCGACGATCTGCCGTTGCTGCTCCGGGCTGGTGATCTCGAACAGCAGCGCCTCCATCTCGGCCTGCTCGATCGGCTCATCGCGCAGCGGCACCAGGGAGCCCTTCTCCCGCGCGAACGGCGGATAGCCGACCCCCAGGTGCAGGTCGCTCCCCTTGCGCGCCAACAGCTCGTCGAACAACGCATCGATTCGCGCCATTTAGGCCCCCTTCTTTCCGACCAAAGAGCCCACCTTCGACAAGAGCCCAGGCCCGCCCGCGCCGGGTGCCCCTGGCGGCGCGACCGGCAGGCGCTTCCCCGTGATGGTGGCCTCGAGCTCCTCCGGCGACTCGGCGTACTCCTTGGCCGCCTCGAGGGTGGTGAGGCCCGACTTGACCAGATCGACGAGCGAGTCATCCAAACGGACGATGCCGATCGACTTGCCGCGCTGCTGCAGGCTGGGAATCTGGAACGTCTTGTTGTCGCGAATGAGGTTCCCGAGCGCGATCGAGCCAGGCAGGAGCTCCGCCGCCGCGACCACGCCCGTGCGGCCGGTGTTCGGCACGAGCCGCTGGCTGACAATGAGCCGCAGCCCGGTCGACAGGCTCATGCGCACCTGGGCCTGATCGCCGGGAGGAA
This sequence comes from uncultured Myxococcaceae bacterium, assembly GCA_964511185.1. GTDB lineage: Bacteria > Myxococcota > Myxococcia > Myxococcales > Myxococcaceae > CAZEDU01. The sequence continues at coordinate 7,547 of CAZEDU010000037.1, forward strand.
ACAGATCGATGAGGCGATCAATCGTCTTGGCCGCGCTCGGCGTGTTCATGGTGCTGATCACCAAGTGGCCGGTCTCGGCGGCCGAGAGCGCCATGCGCACCGTCTCGAGATCGCGCAGCTCGCCCACCACGATCACGTCGGGATCTTCACGGAGCGAGCCCTTCAACGCCGCCGCGAAGCTCTTGGTGTGCGTGCCCACCTCGCGCTGGCTCATCATCGCCTTCTTGCGCGAGTGGATGAACTCGATCGGATCCTCCACGGTGATCACGTGGTGCGTCGTCTCTCGGTTGATGATGTCGACCAGCGCCGCGAGCGTCGTCGTCTTGCCGTGCCCGGACGGCCCGGTCACCACGATGAGCCCCTGGTGATGGTGCGTCGCCTTGGCGATGTCCTCGGGGAGCCCTAAGGACGCGAGCGTCGGCGTCTCCTCTGGGATCACCCGGAAGCAGCCTTTGTAGCCGGTGCGCTGCCGCGAGACGTTCGCCCGAAGGCGCGGGCCCCCGTCGAGCTCGAGCGCGAAGTCGACCGAGCCATCTTTCTCCAACGCCGGCTTGAGCCGCTCCGGCACTTTTTCGATCAGGATCTTCTCCACCAGCTCCGCGCTCAGCGGCTTGCCGCGCGGCTGAAGCTCACCGGCGACGCGAAAGAGCGCCGGCCGATCGGCCACCACGTGCAGATCGCTGGCGCGCAGGCGCAAGGTCTCGTCGACCATGCCTTCGAGGTCGTTCGCATCGAAGAGCAGCTCGGCGAGCTTCGGGGGCGGTGGCGGTGGCGGTGGCTCCGCGGCGACGGGCGGGGGCTCTGGCTCGGAGACCGGCTGCACCGCGGGCCGTGAGGGCGCTCCCGGAGGACGCGACGTGGGCGCCTTCGGCGGCTGCGACCCTTGCGACCCTCGGCGAAGAAACCGAATCTGAATCACCTCGGGGAGCGGACGCTGCGCGATGAACGCGAGCTCCCCCAAGTCGCCCGCGCGGAAGTTCCCCTGAATCGGCTGCGGGCCCAGCTTGGGCAACAGCGCCGCGCCCCCGAGCGCGGTGAGCCCCTGCGTCAACCCGTCGTAAGTCACGACGCCTTCGTCGACCTGCTTGTACGCGCCGTCGATCTTCATCGAAGGCGGGTGACCAGTGGCGAGCGCGAGCTCGGCGACATCGGCCCGAAGCAGGACCCGAAGCAGCTCTGGTAGTGGCTTCATCTGTGAGCCACACGATAGTTGAAGCGCGGTCTACTTCGGATTTGCGAGCCACACCTTCACGCGCGCAGGCCGCGGCACACCGACACACCTACACGTGCCTGGACACGGCAGTTAAGCTTCTCTTCAAGACATGGACGAGCTCAGAGTCCCGAAGCGCCGGCTGTCGGTCGAGGTCTCCTTCTCGGCGGACGACAACAAGCACCTGGCCCTCTTCCTCGGCGAGGCGGCAGAGCACCACGGCGGCCCCGAGCGTCCCTCCGACCTGCTCAACGGCGCGACCGCGTTCCTGCCGATGATCGACCCCGACACCGGCTCGATGTGGCTGATCAACTGCGCCGCGATCGCGTTCATGCGCGTGCCGATCGACGCCGAGATCGACGAAGGGGACGCGCTCGAGACGAACGAGACGCACTCGGTGCGGGTGACGCTGAAGGACGGCCGCAAGCTCGAAGGGTACCTGCGCTACGTGCGGCCCACCGACAGCAGCCGTCTGACGGATCACCTCAACGAGCCGCCGATGTTCTTCCGCCTGCTCGAGCCCGACCGCGCCGTGCTGGTGAACAAGCACCAGGTCCGCGTGGTCGAGACCCGCTGACAAAGAAAAAGGGGACTGTCCCTGAAAGGGACTGTCCCCTGATGTTGCGAGGCCTCGTGAAGGCCGGGACAGTCCCCGTTGGGGACAGTCCCCCCGCTGACTACTTCTTCAGCTTCTGCGCCATCACGTCGCCCAGGCGGGCGCGCGAGCTCTCGGCCTGCTTCTTCAAGTACTCGCGGTAATCGTCCTCACCCTCGTGCAAGAGCGCCTTCATCGACAAGGCGACCTTGCGGTCCTGGGTGTTGATGTCGATCACCTTGACCTCGACCTCTTGGCCTTCGCTGACGGCGTCGCGCGGGTTCTCCACGCGCTCTTCCTTGATCTCCGACACGTGCACCAGGCCTTCGATGCCCGGCTCGATCTCGACGAACGCGCCGAAGTCGGTGACCTTGGTGATCTTGCCCTTGATGCGGCTGCCCACCGGGGTGCGCTCCGACAGGGTCTCCCAAGGATCCGGCTGGGCCTGCTTGATGCCGAGCGAGAAGCGCTCGTTCTCGACGTCGATGTTGAGAACGACCGCCTCGACGGTGTCGCCCTTCTTGTAGATCTCACCCGGGTGCTTGACGCGCTGGGTCCACGAGATGTCCGACACGTGAACCAGACCATCGACGCCTTCCTCGACGCCGACGAAGACGCCGAAGTCGGTGACGTTGCGCACCTGGCCGCGGATGACCGAGCCGATCGGGTACTTGTCCTCGAGCAGCGTCCACGGGTTCTGCTCGATCTGCTTCATGCCGAGCGCGATGCGCTTGGCCTTCGGATCGATGTCGAGGACGACCGCTTCGACCTCACGGCCCTGCTCGAGCAGCTTCGAGGGGTGCTTGACCTTCTTGGTCCACGACATCTCCGACACGTGGACCAGGCCCTCGACGCCCTGCTCGATCTCGATGAAGGCGCCGTAGTCGGTGAGGCTGACCACCTTGCCCTTGACGCGGGTGCCGACCGGGTACTTCTCGTCGGCGCGGTGCCACGGGTCCTCTTGGATCTGCTTGAGGCCCAGCGACACGCGCTCCTGCGTCGGGTCGAACTTGAGGACGACCACGCGCACTTCGTCGCCCACGTTGAACATCTCGCTCGGGTGGCCGATGCGGCCCCACGACATGTCGGTGATGTGCAGCAGCCCGTCGATGCCGCCCAGGTCGATGAAGGCGCCGTAGTCGGTGAGGTTCTTCACCACGCCCTTCATCACGGCCCCCTCCTTCAGGTTCTTGAGGGTCTCCTTCTTCATCTCCTCGCGCTGCTTCTCGAGCAGCACGCGGCGAGAGAGGACGATGTTGCCGCGCTTCTTGTTGAACTTGATGACCTTGAACTCGAACTCTTTGGCGATGTACTGGTCCAAGTTCCGCACGGGGCGGATGTCGACCTGGCTGCCCGGCAGGAACGCCTTGACGCCGATGTCGACCGAGAGGCCGCCCTTGACGCGGCCCACGATGGTGCCCTTGACGATCTCGTCGCGCTCGCACGCGGCGCTGATCTCGTCCCAGATGCGCATCTTGTCGGCCTTCTCTTTCGAGAGGACGACCATGCCGGTGTCATTCTCACGGCTCTCGAGGAGGACCTCGACCGTGTCGCCCGCCTTGACGGAGACCTCTCCGCGCGGGCTGGTGAACTCGCTGATCGGGATCTGACCTTCGGACTTGTAGCCGATGTCGACGACCGCGTAGTCCTTGGTCACTTGAACGATCGTGCCTTTGACGATCTCGCCTTCCTTCAGAAGGCCTTCGCCGCCTCGCTCTTTGAGGCTGGCTTCGAACATCGAGGCGAAATCTTCTTCGCCTTCCATCCCGACAGGTTGATTCAGGTTCTGCTGCATGTGGTTAGGGTTGTTGGTCCGAACGACTGCCAGACCGGCTGGTACTGCCGTCCCCGGGGTTGATGGGTTTTGGTTTTCGCGTGGGGAAGTGCCGCAAAAGCCAGCCTCAGCTCCCCTTTGGAGCCAAGAAAGTGGCGCACCCTATGCACCTGCCGACCGAGCGTCAAGCCAGCGGGCCGGAATGCTTTGGATTTCCGCCTCCTGGGTCGAACGCGGGGTGGGCGCCTCTTTATTCTGCGGCCCGCTCGGTTGGCTGGCGCCTAATTCAGGACCGCGAGCGAGTAGACGGTCTTGAGGTAGTCGGGCCAGCTGCCCTTGCCAGGCGGCAGCGGCAGATCCGCGTGGGGACGGTACGTGAACAGCCCTTGGTAGACCGCCTCGCAGACAGCGTTGAAGTTCTTCCAGGCCGTCCCCAAGCCCTTCTGTCCCCACAGACCGGTCGCCTTCACGAACGCGAACTCCGACGCCGACAGCTCCGAGGTCCGGTGACGCCAGAACAGGTAGTTCGCGTAGTCGCGCGCGAGCTGCTTGGTCGCCCGCGCCTGGTAGCGCGTCAACCCGTCGGTGCCGCGCAGCTCGGCGGATTGAGGCAGCGGAACCCGACCCGACAGCAAGGGGTTTTGAAGGGGAGAGGCCTCCTGACGGCCGGCGAGCAAGAGCCCCGGTCGTGAGAAGTTGAGGTTGTCGCTGGCCATCCTGTCGCTCCGTGTCGGCTACGGACACACACTGGAGCAACTCAGGTGCCACTGTGAACTCGCCGTCCAAGCGCGCGAGATTCCACGAGGCTGGATTTCAGCGCCAACGGATGGGCAACGCGCCGACGCTCCACCCACCCTTTTCTGTTCGAAAGAAGGACAGCGTCAGCTGGCCAACGCGGCGCGCAGGTTCTCGCGGCTCATGCGCGCGCTCTCGCGCGGCGCGCGGTTCCCCGTGTCTTGCTCGCAGACGATCCACCCGCGGTAATTCAGCGCGCGGAGCGCCGCGACGATGCCCTTCAGGTCGAGCATCCCGCGCCCGATCTCGGTGAACACGCGTCGCCGCAGGCAATCGAGGAAGCTCGCCTCGGCGCGCATCGCCTCGGTGAACGCCTCGCCGTCGATGTCCTTGAGGTGCAGGTACCGGAGGCGCGCGCCGTACTTCCGAATGGCCTCGACCGGCTTGCCGCCGCCGAAGGTGTAGTGCCCCGTGTCCAGGCAGAGGGCGAGCGCAGGGTCGGTCGCGTCCATCAAGCGATCGAGCTCGGCCGGGGTCTCGACGTAGCTGCCCGCGTGGTTGTGAAAGACCGCCTGCAGCCCAGCGGCCTGGGCGAGCCGCGCGATGCCGTTGAGCACGTCGACGTAGGCGCGGAGCTGCTGGTCGCTGAGCGCGTGCTCCGGCTTCACGCGGCCGGCGACCTTCGAGCGCTCGGGGTGAATCTGATCCGCGACGACCAGGTACTGCGCGCCGGCGGCGGCGAGGAACTTCACCTTCTCTTCCGCCTGGGCGATGACCTTCGCGTGGCGCGCCGGGTCGCGGTAGTCGGCGCAGAAATAGCCGCCCGAGAGAACCATCTTGCGTGCGTCGAGCGCGCGTCGCAGCACCGCAGGATCCGACGGATAGTTCGAGCCCAGCTCGGTGCCCTCGAAGCCGGCCTGCGACATCTCGTCGAGCACGCGCTCGTAAGGAACGGGCGGCGTGAGCTCGGGGACGTCGTCGTTGTTCCAGAGAATGGGCACCGTGCCGATGCGAACGTCGAGGGTCATGTTCGTGCGCCTCAAGCCTGCTCTTCTTCCGCGCGCGCCTTCTCGTACTCGGCGCGCTTGTCCTGGAGGTAGGCGGGGATCGGCACGTCCCACCAGCCGGTCGCGGTGAGCCCCGCGTACGGCAGCTCGCGGTGGGTGATCGCCTCGACCACCGCCGGTTTGCCGGAGCGCAGCGCGCGGGTCAGCGCCGGGCCGACCTCGTTCGGGTCTTCGATGCGCTCGGCGTGGCAGCCGAAGCTCTTCGCCATGTCCGCCAGGTGCGCCGAGTACGGCGTGCCGTCCTTCTTCTGGAACGGCGTCGCGAGCACGCGGTCCTTGCCGTGCGACCGCGTCTGCAGGTTCTTGATCGACTGCCACCCGAAGTTGTTGAGCACCAGCACCACGATGGGGATGTCGTACTGACACGCCATCGCGAGCTCCTGCACCGTCTGCAGGAACGAGCCGTCACCGTCGACGCCGATGACCTGACGGTTCGGGTGCGCGAGCTTGGCGCCGATCGCGCCGGGGATGGTGAAGCCCATCGTCGAGTAGCCGCCCGAGGTGATGTGCTGGCGCGGGCCGTAGACGGGGAACTCTTGGTACACCTGGCTCTGCGGGTTGCCGGCGCCGGTGACGACGATCGCGTCGCGCGCGAGCACCTTCCGCGCCTCCTTCAGCGCGCGGCTGATGGTCATCGGCTTGACGTCGGCGTCGCGCGTCTCGTCGA
>CAZEDU010000037.1:13604-39002 GCA_964511185.1 uncultured Myxococcaceae bacterium
GTCCCACTGCGCCTTGAGCTGCGTGAGCTCCTTGAAGTACGCGCCGTTCTTCCAGTCGCGCGCCTTGGCGTGACGCTGCCTCACGGCCTCGATGAGATCCTTCACCGTGAGCAGCGCGTCGCCGATCAAACCGATCTCGACGGGGTAGTTCTTGCCGATCTCGTGCGGGTCGACGTCCAAGTGGATCAGCTTGGTCGGCGGGATGTTGAAGGTCGCGCCCCGGCGGTACGACGACGCGGCGCGATCGGTGAAGCGGCAGCCCACCGCCAAGATCACGTCCGCGGTGCGGGTGAGCGTGTTGCCCGAGATGGAGCCCAAGTCGCCGAACGCCCACGCGTTGAGATCGTGATCCTCCGCGATGGAGCCCTTCCCGTTCGCGGTGGTCACGACCGGAACCCCGAGCCACTCGGCGAGCTGGGTGATGGCCGCCGAGGCCTCCGCCGTGATGACGCCGCCGCCCGCGATGATGAGGGGCCGCTTCGCCTCACACAGCATCGCGGCGGCGCGCTCCACGTCGGGCGCGTGCGCGCGCGACGGCCCGCCGGGCTCGCGCTCGTCGGGCTTGGGCATGACGACCTCGGCCTGGTTGGCCTGCACGTCCATGGGCAGATCGAGCAGCACCGGCCCCCGCCGCCCCGACATCATCACGTTGAACGCGCGGTGCAGCACGTACGGCAGCTGCCCGGTCTGCGAGAGGTTCCACCAGCGCTTCACCACCGGCTCGAAGATGCGCGAGTTGTTGATCCAGTGGGTGCGCTCGATCTCCTGGAGGACCGCGCGGCCGCGCATGTACGTGTGGGCCGATCCGTGCAACACCAGCATCGAGGTCGAGTCGATGAAGGCCTGCGCCACGCCCATCAGCGTGTTCGCCGCGCCCGGGCCGATCGACGTGAAGATGCCCAGCGGCTGACCGCTCGCCCGGTAGTAGCCGTCGGCCACGTGCGCGGCGCCCTGCTCGTGGATCGCCTGGAGGACGGTGATCTTGTCCTTGCGATCGACGAACGCGTCGATGGTCGGCGTGATGCCGTGGCCCGGAATGCCGACGATGTACGGCACCTTCTGGGCGATCAGATACTCGGCGATCATCTCGCCGCCCGTGAGCAGCCTCTTTGCGGTCATGGTCGCTCCCAACGAAAAAGTCGGGCGGCCTTATAGCCTCAAACGCCCCACGCCGGTTAATGACGCCCCATGCGCGCCGTGGTCTTTCAACACGAGGCCCACGAAGGTCCTGGCTTGCTCGGGCCGGCCCTCGAGGCCGAAGGGTTCCGCTGCAGCCCGAGGTTTCGCGAGGTTCACCCAGGCGATGGGGACGCCGAGCTGGTGGTCGTCCTCGGCGGCCCCATGGGCGTCTACCAGGCCGCGGAGCACCCCTTCCTCCAGGCGGAGCTCGACGTCCTCCGGCGCAGGCTGCGGCAGGACTTGCCTTGCATCGGCATCTGCCTCGGCGCGCAGCTCATGGCCCACGCGGCGGGCGCGCGCGTCTTCCCCGGCGCCAACGGCTTCGAGCTCGGCGTCTCGCCGGTGACGTGGATCGCCGACGGCGCGGCCGACGAGGTTCAGCGCGGCCTGCCGGAGCGTTGGCCGGTCGCGCACTGGCACCAGGACACGTTCGATCCAGTTCCGGGCGCGGTGCTGCTCGCCAGCACGCCGCAGTACCGGCAGCAGGCCTTTCGAATCGGCCGCTCCTACGGCTTCCAATTCCACCCCGAGCTCGACGCGCCGACGTTCGCGCGCTGGGTGACCGAAGCGGCCGGCGACGTGGCGCGCGCCGGCGTCGACCCGTCCGCGCTGCTCGCGGCGCACGTCCCGGTCCTCGAGCGCGCCCATCCGCTCCTCCAGCGCTTTCAGCAAAACCTGGCGCGCGCGATGCGTGCTATGCGCCCCGATCCGTGATGACGGCTTCCTTGCTCGCGTTGGCGTTGGCCGCCACCGCGCCTTCACCGAAGGTGGCGCTGACCTATGCGCGCGGGCCGGGCGCGGAGCAGTGCCCCGACGAGAGCGCGCTTCAGGCGGCGGTGGCTGCCCAGCTCGGCTTCAACCCTTTCGCCCACGACGGCACGCTGCTCGTCGACGCGCGCATCGAGAGCGCGAAGCCCGGGCTCAAGGCCCTCGTCACCACTCAAAGCGGCGGGCAGCCGCTGGGCAAGCGCGAGCTCAGCTCCGAGGCCGGGGATTGTTCGGAGCTCGCCAACGCCGTCGCGTTGGCCATCGCCATCGCCATCGACCCCGAGCTGCTCGTCCGTCCCAGGCCCGCGCCAACGCCTCCGGCACCTGCTCCGGCGCCGGAAGCGCCGGGCCTGCCGGTTCACTGGTACGGCGCCGTGGGCGCGCATGTCTCTGCGGGATTGTCCGCCCAGCCGGTGGCCGGCGGCTCGGCGGAGGTGGCCTTCCGGCGGGGCGCCTTCGGCTTGGGCCTGGAGGGCCGGGCGGATCTCGCCTCGACGACCTTCGTGGGGACCGGCCGCGTGACCACGTCCGTCCTCCTGGGCTCGCTGGTGCCCTGCGCCCACTTCTCGGCCCTGGGCGTCTGCGCGCCCTTCACCGCCGGCGCGCTGCAGCTCACCGGTGAGCTCGGCACCAACGCGCGACGCGAGTCCGGCTTCCTCGCGCTGGCGGGCGGCAGGCTCCAGCTCGACCTCCCGCCGCGGACCCGACTCTCCCTTCGGCCTTACCTGGAGGTGCAGGCCAGCCTGACGCGCATCACCGTCTTCTCGGGGCCACAGCCGCTCTGGGTGACCGCTCCGGTGGCCGGGCGCATCGGCCTCGCCGGCAGCATCCGCTTCACCGAGTGATCACTGCTCGAAGCACAACAGCCGCCGTTCGCTGTTGCAGAAGCTCCAGAGCCCTTCGGTCCAGTGCTCGCTCGTGAAGCTGCCCGAGCCGGTCATCCCCTTCTCGTGGCCGCCCGACGTCCAGCTGTTGCAGTGCTCATCCGGGTGGCGGACGCCCATGAGCTTCGTGCCTGTCCAATAGGACGGCGCGAAGACCTCGCCTCCATACTCGTCGCGCTCGAGCGGCGCGCTCGGGTAGCCACGCAGCTGCTCGCGGGTCGCGAAGACCACGCGGCTCGTGCCGACGAGCGCCCACGGCCCAGCGCTCGTGATGCGGGCGATCGCGTCGGTCGACGCGCTCGACAGCCACGCCGTCCAACGCCCGCCGAGCCCCGCGGTCTGCGCCGCGTTCGCGCACAGCCGGTCCGCGCCAGACAGCCCGCCGAGCGCATCGGCCGTGAACAGCGCCCGCGTGACGAAGAGCCGCTGGGGGGTCCCGCCCGGAAGCGCGGTGTCCGTCCCGCTGTCAGGGAGGTCCGTGGGCGCGTCGGGCGCGGGCTCCTCCTCGGGAGCTCCAGCGTCTGTCGAATCCACGATCACCCGGTCGCGCTCACCCGCCTGCAGCGCTTGATCACACGCGCACAGCCAAGCGGCGCAGCAGACCCAAATCCACCCACGCAACGACATACGGCACCTCTCGTACAGCCCACCGAGAGGCGCTTTCTGACACAGGGCCCGCGAGAAACGCCAGCGGCCGTCCGGCTACTGCCACCCGACGTTGACGTCGAGCGTCGTCACGTCGATGCACAAGCCGCCATCGACGGGCAGATCCGCCTGGAAGTCCCAACGCCGGAAGCGGAGGTTCGAGCCGGTGGCCACCAGCGCACCGGGCCCCGCATCTCGATCCGCCACGGTGACGGTGAACGCGCCCGCCGTCGGCGCCATCCCGTAGTCGCAGACACCGCCTGTATCGCAGCCGCGGAACATCGAGAGACACACCGTGCAGCCGGTGAACTTACTCGTCTCTGAATAGGTCAGCGGAAACGGCAGCGGCACGCTCGCGTCGTCGGGGTGGTGCACCCGAACCACGACCTTCTCGTGGCCACCGTCGGGCGAGCTCGACGGATCTGGCTCGTACAGCACGCCGACCGTCGTCTCGCTGTTCTCGTCGTAGAAACCGAAGGGAGTGTCCGTCGGGAAGCTCGAGTACACGACACACCCCGAGTCGACACCAGCGTCCGTGCCCGCATCGAGCCCGCCGTCCAGGCCTGCATCCTCGCCGGCGTCGTCGCCCCCGTCCGAAGGCTCACCGCCGTCGACCGGCGCCTCGGTGCCGGCGTCATCGCTGGGCAGCGGCTCTTCGGTGGTGCACCGCGCCAACATGACAGCGGTGGAGACGACCAGACACAAGATGTACCAGCGGCGCATGTGACCTCCCCATTCGTCCGGCCAGCTCCCATTACCGCAAGCCGCGGCGCCCCGATGCAAGACGCCGGCTCGACTGTTCACCCGGCGGCTTTGATCAGCTCGCGCGCGATGACCAACCGCTGAATTTCGCTGGTGCCTTCGTAGATGGTCTGCACGCGCGCGTCGCGCAGGTACCGCTCGACCGGGAACTCGTCGATGTAGCCGTAGCCGCCGTGAATCTGGACCGCCTTGTCGCAGGCCCGGTTCGCCATCTCGCTCGAGAACACCTTCGCCATCGATGCCTCGCGGCTGAACGGCTTGCCGGCCTCCTTCAGCGAGGCCGCGCGCAGCGTGAGCAGCTCGGCGGCGGCGAGCTCCGTCTTCATGTTCGCCAGGAACCAACGCAGCGCCTGGAACTCGCCGATCGGTTGGCCGAACGCCTTGCGCTCCTGGCAGTAGCGCACGGAGGCCTCGAGCGCCGCCCGCGTGACGCCGACCGCCTGGCTGCCGATGCCGATGCGGCCCCCGTCGAGCGCCATCATCGCCAGCTTGAAGCCGTCGCCCTCTTGGCCGAGCAGGTTCGCCGCGGGCACCTCGCAGTCCTCGAACGTGAGCGGCACCGTGTTCGACGCGCGCAGCCCCATCTTGTCCTCGGGCTTCCCGACGATGAGCCCCGCGGTCTTTCCCTCGACGAGGAAGCACGACAGGCCGCGGTTGCCGGTGTCCGCGGTCCGCGCCCAGACGACCATCACGCCCGCGTACGCACCCGAGGTGATCCACTGCTTCGTGCCGTTGAGCACGTACTTGCCGCCGCGCTTCTCCGCCTTGGTGTTGAGCGCGCCCGGGTCGGACCCACAGTGCGGCTCCGACAGCGCGAACGCTCCGGCGACCGCCTCGCCCGACGTCAGCGCCGGCACGAACTTCTTCTTCTGCGCGTCATTGCCCACGCGGCTGATCAGCTCCGCGCACATATTGGTCACCGCCATGCCCACCGACGTCGCGGCGCAGGCCTGCGCGATCTCCATCATCGCGAGCGCGTAGCTCACCGCCCCCGCCTCGGCGCCGCCCAGCTCGGCCGGCACGTTCACGCCGAGCAAGCCCAGCTCGCCCATCTGCCGGTAGAGCTCGACGGGGAACGCTTCCTTGCGGTCCCGCTCGCGGGCGCCGGGCGCCACCTTCTCGCGCGCGAACTTCCGGGCGGTGTCGCGAACCAGCAGCTGGGCTTCGTTCAGCTCGAGATCCACCCGCCGCCTCTACCGAATCGCCTTCAGGTTGAACGGGTACTCGATCGGGTGATCGCGGTTGTCGACCGGCTTGGGGAAGGTCATCGCCGACAGCACGGCCACCACGCAGTCGTGGAGCCTCGTCTCCTTGCCGAGTGGCCCCTTCTTCTGGACCTTGGCGTTCTTCACCAGCCCCTCGGGGGTGATGACGAACGAGGTCATCAGCTTGCCTTCGATCGGCGTCTCGCGCGTCGCGAGGTTGTCCTCGTAGCAGGCCTGAATCTGCGGCTGGTAGTGCTGCACGACCGTTCGGATCGACACGGGCGAGAACGCCATCTTCGACACGTCGAGCCCTTCGGGGGCCTTCGTCTCGGCCGGCGCGCTGGCGGCGCCCGCGGCCTCTTCCATCGCCTTCTTGGCGTCCTCGCGCTTGGCGTCGGCGGCGAACGCGCTGGCGGACACGAACAGAGCGAGCACTGAGAGGGCGGTCTTCATGTGTGTCACTCCTTGAGGAGGCTGTTGGAGATCACGATGCGTTGAATCTCGCTCGTGCCTTCGTAGATTTCGGTGATGCGCGCGTCGCGCACGTGGCGCTCGGCGTCCATCTCTTTGCTGTAACCCATGCCGCCGTGGATCTGCAGGCCCTTGTTGGCGACGCGGCTCGCCATCTCGGAGGCGTACAGCTTCGCCATCGAGCTCTCGACGGTATGCCGCAGCCCCTGCTCGTGCAGGAGCGCCGCCTTCCACGTCAGCAGCCGGGCCGCGTCGATCTCGGTCGCCATGTCGGCGAGCATGAACTGAATGGCCTGGTGCTCCCGGATCGGCTTGCCGAAGGTCTGCCGCTCGCCGGAGTAGCGGAGCGCCTCCTCGAACGCGGCGCGCGCGATGCCGATCGCCTGCGCGGCGATGCCGATGCGGCCGCCGTCCAGCGTCCACATGGCGATCTTGAACCCGTCGCCCTCCTTCCCGATCAGGTTCTTCGCCGGCACGCGCACGTCCTCGAGGAAGATCGAGCACGACCACGCCGCGTTGATGCCCATCTTCTTGTCGGGCGGCGCGCGCGTGAAGCCAGGCGCATCGGTGGGGATGAGGAAGGCCGAGATGCCCCGGTGGGCGGCGGCCTTGTCGGTGACCGCGAAGAGCAGGATGGCGTCCGCCTTCGGGCCGACGGTGATCCAGTTCTTCGAGCCGTTGATGACGTACTCGTCGCCCTTCTTCACCGCGACCGTCTTGAGCGCCGCCGCGTCCGAGCCGACGTCGGGCTCGGTCAGCCCGAAGCAGCCGAGCTTCTCCCCGCGCGCGAACGGCGCGAGGAAGGTCTGCTTCTGCTCGGGCGTGCAGAACTTGGCGATCGGGTCGCAGTACAGCGAGTTGTTGACGCTTAAGATCACGCCGGTCGACGCGCACCCGCGCGAGATCTCCTCGATGACGATCGCGTAGCAGAGCGGGTCGAGCCCGGCCCCGCCTTCGCTCTCGGGCACCTGCACGCCGAAGAGCGACAGCTCCTTCAGCTTGGCGAGCGCCTCCGCGGGCCAGGCGTGCTGCTCGTCCCACTTCCGCGCGTTGGGGATGAGCTCGCGCGCGGCGAACTCGCGGCAGACCTGTTGGATCTCTCGTTGGATGTCGGTGAGCTCGAAGTTCATCAGCGGCCTTTGAAGTTCGGTGAGCGTTTCTCGAGGAAGGCGCGCATGCCTTCGCGTTGGTCTTCAGAGCCAAACAGCATGGAGAACCCCTGGCGCTCGAGCTCATTCGCGCTGCGCAGATCGCCGTCCGCGCCGAACTCGATCACCCGCTTGGCCTGCGCGATGGCGAGCGGTCCCTTCGTCATCATCTTCGCGGCCACCGCCCGGCAGTGCGCCATCAGCTGGTCCGGCGGCACCACGTCCAGGACCAGGCCAACCTCCTTCGCCCGCGCGGCGTCGATGGTGTCGCCGGTGAAGATGAGCTCCTTCGCCCGCGCCCGGCCGACCAAACGGGTGAGCCGCTGCGTGCCGCCGAAGCCGGGGATCACCCCCAGCCCCACCTCCGGCAGCCCGAACTTCGCCCTCTCGGACGCGTAGATGAGGTCGCAGCACAGCGCGAGCTCGCACCCGCCGCCGAGCGCGAAGCCGTTCACCGCGGCGATGGTCGGCACCGACAGCGTCTCCATGATGTGAAAGACACGGTGGCCCAGACCGGCGAATTCACGCGCCTGGCTCGGCGTGAACTCGGCCATCTCGGCGATGTCGGCGCCCGCGACGAAGGCCTTCTCCCCGCCTCCGGTGACGATCAGCGCGCGCAGCTGCTCGGTGTGCGAGACCACCCGCAAGGCCAGCTCGACCTCTTGCAGCGCCTTGGTGTTGAAGGCGTTGAGCGCCTTGGGGCGATCGACCGTGAGGATCGCCAAGGACGCCTCGAGCTCCAATCGAATGTTCTCGTAAGCCATGGTCGTTCGTCCTCAGTAGCGGTGGAAGCCGCGGCCGGTCTTCTTCCCGAGCCAGCCCGCGTCGACGTACTGCCGCAGCAGCGGGCACGGCCGGTACTTGTCGTCGCCCAGGCCTTCGTGCAGCACCTCGGCGATGGAGAGGCAGGTGTCGAGCCCGATGAAGTCGGCGAGCTGCAGCGGCCCCATCGGCTGATTGGTGCCGAGCTTCATCGCGGTGTCGATGTCCTCCGCGGTGCCCAAGCCCTCCATCAACGCGAAGCAGGCCTCGTTCAGCATCGGGATGAGGATGCGGTTCACGATGAAGCCGGGGAAGTCGCGCGAGGTGACGACGGTCTTGCCCAGCTGCTTCGCGAGCGCGCGCGTGGCCTCGTAGGTCGCCTCGCTGGTGGCCGCGCCGCGGATCACCTCGACCAGCTGCATGATCGGCACCGGGTTCATGAAGTGCATGCCGATGACCGACTCGGCGCGCTGGGTCACCGCCGCGATGCGCGTGATGGGAATCGACGACGTGTTGGTCGCCAGCACGCCGCCGGCGCGGACGACCGCGTCCAGCTCGGTGAAGATCTTCTTCTTCACCCCTTCGTTCTCGGTGACCGCCTCGATCGCGAAGTCGACGTCCTTCACGTCGGCGATGCGCGTGGCGGTCTTCAGGCGATCGACGGCGGCCTTCCGCTGCGCCTCGTCGAGCTTGCCCTTCTCGGCGAGCTTCTGGAGCCCCGCGCGAATGCGCTCGGCGCCCTTGTCGACCGCCGCCTGCGCCACGTCCACCAGCGTGACCTTCAGGCCCGACTGCAGCGCCACCTGCGCGATGCCGGCCCCCATTTGGCCGGCGCCCACCACCAAAACGTGCTCGATCGCCATGCCCACCTCGCGGAGAGAAAGGCGACCCTCTTAATTCGCGATCTGGGAGGGGTCAACGCGTCGTGCGCTTGCGGAGGCGCGCGCGTCGCGGCGTGTGCTTCTTCGCCTCGAGCGGCTTCTCGATCGCGAGCGGCGCGCGGAAACCGAGCAGCCCCAGGTCGACCATGAGCCGCAGCATGCCGATCTCTTCGTCTGGGTTCCTGGGCTCAGGTGCGTCGTCTCGGATGCTCATCAAAGTTGCCTCGGCCTCACCACGGAACATGCGTCTTCCCCCTGAAGGACGGCGTGCTTCGTCGTTGGCGCGAGGACTCCCCACCGCCAAGTTTGGATGGGTTGTCGGAATCGGCTGCGAGAAGTTGCTACAGGTCGGCGCCAGACGTCGCGCGGGCAACTCAGCGAAACGACGCGACCACGGTCTTCTCGTCGCTGACCTGGACGGGCTTCGAGAAGGGCTGCGCGGCGCTCCCGCCCGCTCGCCGCACGAAGGCGCGCGCCACGTACGCGCCCGGCTTGAGCGAGAGCTTGGCCACCGGATCGCCCGAGGCGCCCTGGGGGTACTTCAGCTCGATGCGCTGGAGGAGATCTTCCCCCCGCCAGAGCTGCAGCTCGACCTGGCGGATGTCGGCGGCTTCTCCCGGGAGCTGCCAGATCACCTCCCGCTCGGTGGGGAGAAACCCGGCGCCGCCTTGCCAGAGCCACAGCCCGAGCAGCGCGGCGACGATGAGCGGCAGACGTTTGACGATCGCGGACTTCATCACTCGTCCTTCTTCGCGCGCCTGCCCCGCCCGGCCTTGATCTCGCTGACCACGACGCTCGGCGTCTTCGCGGCGGCCTCGCGCTTGGCGTCCGACGGAGGCACCAGGCGGATCTCCGCCTTCACCTCGACCGTCATTCCGGCCAACAGCTTGAGGAACTCCTCGCGCAGCTTCTCGGACTGCAGGAAGCGGCGAATCTCCTCGGACACCACGCGGCCGATGTCGTCCTTCGTCTTCTCCGCCTGCGACAGAATGAAGCCCAGCGCTTCCTTGGGGAGCTTGAGCTGGCCCGCGAGGCTGCGCAGCCCCTCCTCGGTCATGAAGAGCGCGCCCAGGCCGGCCACCGCCATCTTCCGGACGAACTCCGGCACGAAGCTCGCCGCCGCGCCGGTGCGCGTCTTCGCGTCCGCGCCGCCTTCGGAGAAGAACGGATCGTCCAGCGGGTCGGGAGGGAGGTCGTCGGGGGCCATGGCGTTCCAGTTCACCTTTCTAACGCTGCGCCACGCCAGCGACCTGGCCGGACTGACCGATGACCGGCAGACGAACGCGCGCGTTCTCCGTCGAGATGCGCCCGGCGATCGATCGCGCGATCGACAGGAACGCCTCGGCCTCGGGCGAGTCGGGCACGCCCACGACCACCGGAACGCCCCGGTCGCCCGCCTGCCGCACCTTGAGATCGAGCGGCAGCTCGCCCAGGAACGGGATGCCCATCACCTCGGAGGCCTTGCGCCCGCCGCCGTGGTCGAAGATCGGCGTCCCCTGCTGGCAGTGCGGGCAGACGAACTGGCTCATGTTCTCGACGATGCCCAGCACGGGGATGTGCACCTTGTCGAACATCTGCTTCGCGCGCACCACGTCCGCCAGCGCCACGTCTTGCGGCGTGGTGACCAGCACCGCGCCCGCCGCGCGCACCTGCTGCGAGATCGACAGCGCCACGTCGCCGGTGCCGGGCGGCAGGTCGAGCACGAGGTAGTCCAGCTCGCCCCAGTTCACGTCGCGCACCAGCTGCATCAACGCGCCGTGCAGCATGGGGCCGCGCCAGACGAGCGCCTGGTCCGGGTCGACGAGGAAGCCGATCGACATCACCCGCATGCCGTGCGCCTCGAGCGGATCGAGCGTCTTCCCGTCGCGGCTCACCGGCTTGCGGCGGATGCCGGTCATGAGCGGAATCGAAGGGCCGTAGAAGTCGGCGTCCAGGAGGCCGACCCTGGCGCCGCACCGCGCCAGCGCCGCCGCGAGGTTGACCGCCCTTGCCCGCGCCCACCAGCACCACGTTCTTCACGCCCGGCAGGAGCGACTCCTTGCCCAGCCCCGCCGGCGCGGGCCGCACCTGAGCGCCCCACTGGATGTCGAAGCTCTCGAGCCCCGGCACCGCCTTGAGCGCGGCCTCGGCGTCGGCCTGGATCTTCCCCTTCAGCGGGCACGCCGGCGTCGTCAGCTCGATCTTCAGCGTGGCGCGCGCACCCTGGACCCGGAGGTCCTTCACCATGCCCGCGCGGACCAGGTCGATGTTCAGCTCGGGGTCCATCACCTTGGACAGGGCCGCCAGCACGTCGCGCTCGGAAACACTCATCGTTGCACCCGAAGAAGAGGGAGGCGTTACGGGGCCCTTCTTTTACGTCAAGCCCCAAGGTGTCAAGCCGACCTTCCATAACGGCGCCGGGCGCGCGCTTCAGGGCTGTCGGTCGCCCAACGCCTGCTCGAGCGAGTGCACGAGCGGCCCGATCACCTCGCTCGACAACGGGCTGGCCTGGAGGAGCGTGAGCGCCGCGCGGCAGACGTCGGGATCGATTCGGGTCGCCATCGTCACCAGGTAGGGATCGAAACGGCCGCCCGCGGTCGAAGGCTCTCCTTGAAACGTGCCGGTCGACAGCCCAGACCGCTCGTCCCACTGCGCCGACACGCGCGCGAAGACGAGCTGAATGTGGTGCGGCGGCTTGCCGGCGTGCGTCCACGTGAACAGCTCGGTCGCGCCGTCCCCCAAGAACCAGCGCACGTTGGATCCGTCGTCGTCCGGGACCAGCGCGCCCGGGTCGATCTCTCTCAAGCTGCCGCCCATGCGGCGCAGCTGCTCGTCGGTCGGCCGCGTCATTCGAGCGCCGCCACCTTGTATTCGGTCCCTTCGAGCACCAGCCGAATGGCCTTGCCCTCGCCGATGGGGAACGACGCCTGGACGCCTTGCAGCTGCGGGGCCTGCTCGGAAGCGGACAGCGCCCGGGCGAGCCGGTCGCGCGCGGCGGGCTCCGCTTCGAAGTCGGCCGCCAGCGTCCGCGGCGTGTAGCGCGCCCGGAGCGGCGAGGCGAGCAGCGGGTAGGCGCACTCGAAGTCCTTCGCCAGCGCGCAGCCGATGAAGCGGCGGAGCACCTCGGTCGCCTGCGCCGGCTCCTCGCGGACGCGCCAGCCCTCTCCCTCGCGCATCAGCCAGAGCCCAGGCGCGCTCGCGACGAGCAGCGGGCGGCTCGCTTCGACCTGCGCCGCCCGGGCCTTGCGGGTCTCCTCGCTCGCGTACCGGGCGCGAAAGGCGTCCAGGCTCTCGCCGCCCGTCGAGGGCGTCAGCGCGTGCGCGTCGTCGAGGCGACCTTCCCGCAGCGCGGCCGCGTACGCCTGCGCGACCTCGTCGGGCCCTCGCGCCGCGCGACAGCTGAGGAAGATGACGGCCAACACCGCCCAGGTCGGAGCCGTTCGGCGCCGGCGACGACTGTGTGCACCCGGGGCGCTCATCGCGTTGCGCCGGTATGTTAGCCCTGGGGGACGGCGCTGTCCCTTACCTGGAAATCGCGCGGAACAAGGTGAGGAGCCCCCACCCGAGCAGGCCCCCCAGGCTGTAGCGCGTGTCGGCCCAGGGCGGCTCCCCCACCCCGGACCACGCGCCTTCCCGCGGGAGCTGGTGGCCGCCCACGGCGCCGCCGGGCCGGCACGCCTGACAGAAGACGTCGCCCTGGTGCGCCCACGCCTCATGCACCGAGAGCGCCGCCTCGCACAGGTGGCACTCGAACGGCGCGCGGTAGTTCACCGGGCGGTGGCTGGGCGGCAGCCCGCGAAACTGACCTGGCGCGTTCCACGGATCGGCCCCCGTCGCGCTGCTGGATGCCGTTGGCACCTCCCACGCCGAAGCATCGGCTGCGGGCGGCGGCGGCGGGGACTGCAGCGCCTCGAGCTCACCGGCGTCGAGCCACACGCCGGCGCACGAGCGGCAGACGTCGATGACGCAGCTGGGTGCCGCCACGGCGGCGAGCAGGTCGCCGCACGACGGACAGCGGGCCGCGGCGCTCGAGCAGCTCAGGCACTTCACCATGCCCTGCGGCACGCGGTGAGCGCCCTTGCGGCAGCGGCCCGACGCTCCCCGCAAAGCGGCCACCCGCTCGCGCGCCGGAAGGTGCGCGGCCAGCGACGTGAGGCTGCCGGCGTCCAGCCAGAGCCCCTGACAGCGCGCGCAGCGCTCCACCGGCACCGCGCCGATCGCCTCCTGCGAGAGCTTCGAGTCGCAAAGGGGACACGCGCGGGCCATGACGCGCTGAAAGCCTAACGCAGCCCCAGCCAGGGCTCCCAAAGGGCGTAGAGGTGCGCCCTTGTGGCCTGGCGGAGCATCCGCATCCAGGAGAAGCGCGGCGCCTGCACCCCGTA
This sequence comes from uncultured Myxococcaceae bacterium, assembly GCA_964511185.1. Classification (GTDB taxonomy): domain Bacteria; phylum Myxococcota; class Myxococcia; order Myxococcales; family Myxococcaceae; genus CAZEDU01. The sequence goes on from CAZEDU010000037.1 coordinate 26,671, forward strand.
GAGCTTCACCTCGAAGGGGCGAGCCACCTGCGCCAGCTCAAGCGCGCGCCGGCAAGCGTCGTCGAACAGGCCCACGCGATCGACCAGCTTCGCCTCCAGCGCGCGCTGCCCCGAGAAGACCCTGCCTTCGCCCCGCGAATGCGCTTCCTCTTTCGAGATGCCGCGGGCCGCCGAGACGTGGTCGAGGAAGGCCTGGTACGTCTCTTCCACTTCGGCCTCCAGCGCGTCTCGCTCGCCCGGCGTGAACGGCCGGCTGGTGGCGTGGATGCCGGCGTGCGCGCCCTTCGCGAGCACCTCGCGCCGCACGCCCAAGCGATCGAACAGCCTCCCCAAGTCGAACTTGCCGGCGAAGACGCCGATGGAGCCCAACAGCGCGCTGGGCGCCGCCCAGATCTCCTGCGCTCCGAGCGCGGCCATGTAGCCGCCGCTCGCCGCGACGCGATCGACGTAGGCGACCACGGGCTTCTTCTTCGCCAGCCGCTTCACCTCTTCGAGGATCAGCTCCGACCCGAGCGCCGATCCGCCCGGGCTGTCGATGAACAGCACGACGCCGCACGCACGCCGATCGTTGCGCGCGCTCCGCAGCGCCTTGAGCACGGCGTCGCTGCCCGACACCATGGGGCCGGCCGGAAACGCCCCGCCCGCGCCGTGCACGATCATGCCCTTCACGGGCACGACGGCGAGCCGCGCCTTGCGCCGCACCGGTCGAAACGGCTCGGAAGGCCACACGAAGCTCGCGGCATAGCGGCCGAAGCCCGCGAGGCTGCCGTTCTCGCCTCGTTCGTCGTCGCCCGCCTTGCCCTCGAGGTGTCCCGCCAAGTCGGCCCGGCTCACCAGCGCGTCGACCAGGCCTTGCTCCAGCGCGCGCTTGGCGCTGTACGGCCCTTGATCGACGAGAGAGCGCGCGGCGTCGGGCGCGACGCGGCGCCCGCGGGAGATCGCCTCGATGAGCGCCTGGTACCGCTCGTCGAGCAGCGCCTCCGCGGTCTGCCGCTGAATGGGCGAGATGTCGCTGCGGGTGAACAGCTCGGGCGCGGTCTTGTGCTCCCCGCGCCGGACGAAGTGGGCGCCCACGCCCACGCGCTCGAGCGCGCTGCCCAACGCGGTGAGCTCGGCGGCGTAGCCGGTGAGCTCCAGCCGGCCAGCGGGCGCCATCACCACGCGATCGAGCTGCGCGAGCAGCTCGTACTCGCCGGTGTCGGCCGAGACCGCGTAGCCGATGAGTGCTTTCCCAGCGGCCCGGAGCGGCTCGAGCGCCCGGAGCAGCGCCGCGCGCTTGGCGGGGCCGGCGGCGAAGTCCTCGAGCTCCAGGACGACGCCCTTGAGCATCGGGTCGGCCGCCATCCGGCGAACGTGCCGCTCGAGCGCCTCCAACGAGGAGAGGCGCGAGGCCCCGCCGCGCCGGCGCCCCAACCCGAGCCGGCGCTTCGCCTCGCGGTACGGCACGTCGCCGCTCAGCCGAAAGAGGACGTAGGGCGGGCGCCGCCTCGCCCGGAGCGCGCGGGGCACGAGGCCGAGCACCAACAGGAGGAGCCGAAAGAGGTTCGCCAAGCCAACGAAGAGCAGCCGCATGGGGTTCTCGACAGGGCGTGGTACCCTGTTGGCCCATGCGCCGCCACCGTTTCTGCTGGGCAGTTGTGGTTGGGATGACCTTGGCCGGGGCCGCCGTCGCGAGGAAGCCCGCGGCGTTCGAGCCGCCGCGCGCGCTCACCGAAGAAGAGATTCGACTCGCCAAGGAGCAGAGCCGCACGCAGGTGAGCCGGTTCGGAGAGACGCTCGAGGCCAAGCCCAAGCCGTTCCCCTGGCCGATGGTCACCTTCGCGACGCTCTCGCTGCTCGTCGCGGCGCCCTTCGCGATGCGCGCCTTCCGCCGGACCGCGAACGAGCTCGAGGCCACGCAGCCGACGCGCGCGCGCCAACGCTCGGGCGCGTCAGACGACGACCCGGCTTAGCCGCGCGGGGACACGCAGACCTCGCGGCCCTCGTTCACCGAGATGGTCACCGGCAAGAAGCGCTCGATGACGCGGGCGTTGGTGGTCAGGTGCGAGGTGATCTCCGAGGTCGTGAACCGCGTCGTCCCCGGGGAGGACGGGCCGAGCATGCGCGCCGCGAGCAGCGCGGCGGGCAGGAGGATCTGATCGGCCAGGTAAGGGTCGATGGCGCCGCCCGCCTGCATGAACCGCGCGACCTCCTCGGCGGCCTCCCGGCCCACGTCCTCGGCCCGCTTGCCCTTCTCGCCCAGCGCGGTGAACGCGGCCGGCGTGTTCTCGAACTCCAAGCGAATCAGCACCACCGTGCCTTGCGACTTCAAGGTCGGCAGCGGCAGGTTCTCGGTCTCGCTGTAGATGCCCCGCTCGCGCAGCGCCGCCGCCGCCGCCTTGCCCTGACGCTCGGCGATCTCAAGCGGGAGCCCGGCGACGAACGAGGTGACGTTCACCTGCCGCAGGGTCCCGCGCGTGGGGAGCTCGACCAGGTTCGGCGGCTCGTGTCGCTTGAGGATCTTCGCGCGCCACTCGCCGGCGCCCTCGGGGTAGAAGCCCGCCGCGCGCAGCTGCAGCTGCACGTCGAAGCCGTACGCCGCCGCCGCGGTCCGCCACACCCACGACAGGTAGTGGTAGCTCGGGCTGTGCGGCAGGTGCGTCCCGCCCCGCAAGATGAGCTGCCCCTCCCCCGCCAGGGCGAGCGGAAAGAACAGACACTGGAAGACCAGCGGCGTCGAGCCCGCGGTGCCGACGTCGAGCAAGTACTCGCCGGCCCTCACCGGCCCCGGCGTGAACGAAAGCCGCGAGGCGCCCACCACCGCGCCTTCGGTGACCCCGCCGCTCACCGCCTCGGCGCCTCGGACGCACGCCAGGTGCTGCGGGCGCAGGCCGGGCGGCTTTCGATTCGCGCGGATGTTCTCGATGCGAAAAGGCCGACCGGTGACGAGCGAGAGCGTCAGGGCGGTGCGGAGTATCTGCCCGCCCCCTTCACCTTCGCTGCCATCGAGAACGACCGGCTCGAGCGCCATGCCTTGAGACTCAACCTTCGTCCGGGTCGGGCAGCTCGCCTTCGGGCGGCTGCTCCCGCGCGGGCCGCTCGCGCTGAATCGGCGGCGCCTCTTCCTCGCCGTCGGGCGGGGTCGCCGGCGCGCGCCGATCGGGCGGCGTCAGATCGGCCGCGAACTGCTGGGCGACGCCGTCGAGCAGGCTGTACATCGCCTGACGGAACAGGTTCGGGTCCTTCGCCACCCGGAAGGGATCGAGGTGCGGGCTGTTGCTCTCCACCTGGTCCGCGCGGAAGGGCCGCCGCCACACCTCGCCGCCGTCGAGAAAGAACATGCGGCCGTACCCTTCGATGTACGCCCCGGCGCGGCCGTCGTCGCTGCGCATGCCGTAGTCTTCGACGACGAACTCGACGATCGCGTCCGCGCCGAGCGGCCGCAAGAGCTCGTAGTCGGGCGGGTTGGCGGGCACCTCCTCGACCAAGAAGCTCTCGAGCGCGGAGGCGACCTGCGCCGGATCGACCGTGTTGGTCCACGGCGCCTCGCGCGGAAGAATCGCCAGCGTGCGCGCGCGCAGCCCTTCCGAGACCTCGAAGCGCGTGATGCCTTTGACCAGCTTCACCTGCAGGCGCCGGTCGGCCTCTTTGCGATCGAGCCGCTTGAGCTTGGCGCCGTACGAGCTGTCATCTTGAAACACCGTCGAGCGCGGCCCCGCCTTCTCTTCGATGCGCGAGATGAACGCCGGCCGCGCGGTTCGATCCAGATCGCGCCCAGAGACGGTCCGGCGCACGCAGCCGGTGAAGGCGAGCACCAACGCGACGAGCACTGTGATTCGAACGGGCATGCCGTTGTTCTATCCCAACAGCCGGCTGACAGCTCTCCCCTTTCATAGTAGGTAGCCCGCGCTTTCTTGCCCTGGGAGGAGCGTTGAACACGATGCGGCTGGCTCAGCGTGGGTTCGTCTTCGGTTTCGCGGTGGTGCTGCTCTCGGCGTGCCCCGAGAAGAAGGCCGAGCCGCCTGCCCCCGCCGCCAAGGCGCCCGAAGCCCCCGCGCCCGCCCCGACGCCGCCGCCTGCCGCGGAGGTCGAGCGCGCCGCCAAGGAGTGCGCCGCCCCGCTCGAGCGGCTCCCCGAGTCGGACGTCCAGGTCGGCGACCGCGCGGCGAAGAGCTACGGCTACCGGCTGACCTTCACGGACAAGGACGCCGACGGCGCGCTCCACCTGGGCGTGCTGGGGCCGGTCAACGAGGACTCGGGGCTCAACCTGGTCGCGCTGAAGAAGTACCTCAAGTTCTTCAAGGACGAGAAGGCCGACGCGATCGTGGTGACGGGCGACGTGGGCGAAGTGGCCGACGGCATCGCCCGCGCGCTCAAGGTCATCGCCGAGAGCAAGCTGCCGGTGCTGGTGATCGCCGGCAACCGCGAGTGCCGGGCCGACTTCGCCGACGGCGTCGCCGCCGCGCGCCGCGACCACGCGAACATCGTGAACATGAACGAGGTCCGCGCGGTGCAGTTCCCGGAGCTGACGCTGGTGTCGCTGCCGGGCTACCATGACCCGAACTACATCACCTGCGCGCAGGGCTGCCGCTACTTCAAGAGCACCGTAGACGAAGCGATTCGCCTGGCGAAGGAAGCGACCACGCCCGTCATGCTGGTGTCGCACGGCCCGCCGCACGGCGACGGGAGCCAGGCGCTCGACTACGCGTCCGCGGGCGGGAACGTCGGCGACACCGAGGTGAACCGGGCGATCGCCGAAGGCAACATCGCCTTCGGCGTGTTCTCGAACATCAAAGAGGCCGGGGGGCGCGCGACGTCCGACGCCTCGGGCACCACCCAGCTCCGCCAGACGGTCCCGTCGAAGACGCTCTACTTGAACCCCGGCCCCGCCGACACGATGGGCTGGCAGATGAACGACAACACCCAGAGCGTCGGTCAGGCCGCGCTCGTCACCGTGAAGAACGGTCAGGCCAGCTTCAAGTTGTTCCGCATCAAGTCGTTCAACGCGCAGGACAAGGCGGAGGGCAAGAAGCTCGACCCCGCTCCCCGCGACACCGCGCCCGCGGACGCAAAGCCGTAGCCCCAGCGCACATTGGCGGCGCTTCGAAGCGCGCGTTAGGCTCGGAGCCGCCATGGCGCCCCCGCGAAAGAAGCTCGGCGAGATCCTGGTCGACGCGGGCGTGCTCGACGAGATGCAGCTGCGCGCCGCGCTCGCCGAGCAGCGCAAGTGGGGCGGGAAGCTGGGCAAGACGCTCCTCGAGATGCGCTTCGTCGACGAGGAGTCGATGGTGCTCGCCCTGGCCCGGCAGCTCGGCGTCCCGCAGGCCACCGCCGAGAAGCTCAACCCGCCGGCCGAGGTGCTCGACCTGATGCGGGTCGAGCTGGCCGAGCGGTACACCGCGTTCCCTGTGGCAGGCGATCGCAAGCAGCGCGTGCTGCACGTGGCGCTGGCAGATCCCACCAACCCGGTCGTGCTGCAGGAGCTCTCGTTCCACACCGGCCTGCGCGTGCACGCGATGGTGGCGACCGAGTCGATGATCGAACGCGCGATCCGCAAGCACTACCACGGCGACGCGGGCGCCTCCCTCGAGCGCGAGCCCGCCCAGGCCACGACGGCGCAGGTGCCTTCGAACATCCCGATGCTCGACTTCGACGAGGCGAAGTCGGCCGCGCCGAAGGGCTCCCCGCAGCTCGCCGCGCAGCTCTCGCAGCTCGAACAGCGCATCGGCGCGCAGGTACGCGCCATCCGCGCGGTGCTCGAGATCCTGGTCGACAAGGGCGCCGTTCGCCGCGAGGACTACCTGCAGCGTGTGCGCGCCCGCACTCAGCGTTCCAGCGGGTCGTAGGACGCCCCCGAGCGCCCCACATTGACTCCAGATCAGGCCTTTGCGCGGCCGAAAAAGGGACGTGTAAAATTTCAACGAGTCGGGTGAGGTTCGCGTCGCGCGGGCCTCAGGGGAGGAAAAGACAATGAGGCTCGGCAGTGCACCCGCGAAGAGCGCGCCGCCGGAACCCGTCGCGCTTCCCTGGCCGACGAACGTGCCATCGCTCGAGGTGGCCGATGGGCTTCTGTCTGGAGCGGTGGAGCCGCCGCCGGAGCTCGAGGCGGCCACGCAGGCCTTCATCAAGACGCTGAGCAAGATCGAGCGGACCATCGGCTGGGGCGGTGAGCTCCCCTTCGATGCGACGAGCCTGCGCAAGTGCCTTCAGGTTCGCATGCGGCTCTCGCTGGCGCTCGCCACCAAGCCGCAGTCGGGCGCCGCGGTCGATGGCCCGGCCATCGAGAAGCTCTTCGCCGAGGTCGACGCCGCGCTCGCCGAGCTGTCGGCGAACGCCGAGGGGCGGACGCCGGAGCACCAGCAAGCGGTCGAGAGCTCGCGCGCGGCGCTGGCCCGCGACGCCGTCGAGGCCTCGGAGGCGATTCAAGGACCGATGGCCGGCGCGGGGAACGCGGCCCAGGTCGCGCAGCGCGTGGCCAAGAAGGCGAAGACCGGCCGCATCACCTTCGAGATGCCGGCGGCGCAGGCGCCCACGCGCGCCGGCAAGACGGTGGTGATGTTCGTGTTCTTCGGGCTCGCGGTGGTCGCCGCCGGCGCGTACCACCTGCCCCAGTTCCTTCAGGACAAAGACACCTCGCTCCCGACCATCGCCGGCGCGCCGCCGAACTCCTTCGGCACAGTGCAGCAGGGCACGGGCATCAAGCTCATTCACTCGCTCGACGGCAAGCCGCTCGACCCCAAGGTGCTCGAGAAGCTGCGGGCCGACGCCGAGGCCAGGGGCGATGTGGTCATCGAGTCGGTGCCGGGCCAATTCGCCATCATTCCCGCCGCCATGAAGGCGCAACCAGCCCCCGAGGCCGCACGATGAAAACCCAAGCCCGAAGGTTCCGGTCCGGCTTCACGATCATCGAGCTGATGGTGGTGATCTCGACCATTGGCCTCATCTCGACGGTCGCGATTCAGATGTTCCTGAAGTTCGGCTGGCGCGCGAAGCGCACCGAGCGGGACACCGTCATCATGAGCATCAGCCGGGTGGTGCGCGAGCAGATCGACTCCAACCCGCTCCCTCCCAGTCCCACGGGGCCCGTCTCGGTCCTGATAACCGACTGGAACCCTCCGTTGCCGGTCTCGGGCTCGGCGCGTCCATGGGACAAGACGGTGCTCGGCTGGAATGAGATCTCCTTCCAACCCGAGAGCACCATGCGCTACAGCTTCCAGGTGTTCGCGGTGTACGCCGACAACGGCCCGGTGCTCACGGTGACCGCCGTGGGCGACGTGGACGCCGACGGCCTTCAGAGCACGCGGCAGCTCACCTGGACCAAGACGCGCGACATCTGGAACGTGGTCGACGTCGAATCGGGCGACGACTTCTAGCTTCGAGCTGTTCAGCAGACGGCGCCGCCCGCCCGCGCCGAGTTGCCGTCCGCCGGAGCACACCCAACCTTCTGAGCCATTGCATTGGGTCGGGGGGCGGCATGCGGCGGTGGGCGACGTGGGGCGGGTGGGTGCTGCTTTGGCTCGGCTGTAACGCGAACGACTCGACTCGCTCGCTCTCGCCCGATCCCGACCCTGCCCCGCTCGAACATCGCTTCGAAGCACCCGATGGCGGCGCGCTCCACCCGGCGCGCGATGCGGGCGCGCCCGTCACCGACGCAGGCGCAGTTGACGCGGGTCAACCGCCCGACGCGGGCGTCGCCGACGCGGGCGCTCCGGTTCGGCCGGACGCGGGGCTCTGGGTGCCGGACGCGGGCAGCATCACCGGCACGCCGGGCCCTTGGCCGACCGACGCGGTGAAGAACTACTCGGTGGACTACGGCATCGGGCCGGTGCAGTCGGTCGGCATCGACGAAGCGCACAACCTCTGGCTCCTCGACGGGGCGCGCATCGGGGTGCTGCGGCCGGGGACGTCGCAGCCGGTCTGGACGAGCCACGTGGGCCAGGCCAGCCAGCCCTTCGGCGCCGGCGCGCTCGCGGGCGGCTCCACCGTCATCTGCGGCGGCAGCCCAGGCCGCGCCTACGTCGGCTACTGGACCTATGACCTGCCGGTGCCCTACCGGCAGGATCCGTCCGACCCGGAATACCTCAAGGGCGATCTCGACGCGGTGCGGTTGCACGTCGACGGCTCCGTCTCGCTGGAGGCGCACCTGGGAGAGACGACCGACAGCTCCGGGTACAAGCACCTGGGCCTGCGCAACACCAACGACTTTCACTACGACGAGGACCGCTCGGTGCTCGTCTGCCAGCGGGTGATGCGCGGGCCGCACGCGGGCGAGCTGTACATCGGGACCAACCACGGCGTGACGCGCATTCAAGGCCTCGTCTACAACAGCCACCGCCACCCGGTGTGGGACGTCAACGGCTCGCTGCGCATCGGCTACAGCTACGGCCTGGGCATCGCCCGCAACGGCGACGTGCTGATCGCCAACGAGTGGAAGATCGGCATCGTCCCGCCGCCCGCCGCGCTCCGGGATTGGGACAACCACTCCGTCGCGCCGTACCGAATCAACACCTACGTCCACTCGCTCAACGCGCTGGAGGAGATGGACTACTGGCGCGGCTTCGAGCAGACCGTCGACGGGACCTACTACCTGGGCAGCCAGCGCTACGGGCTCTGGAGCTTCCAGCTCCCCGCCTCTGGCTCACCGCAGAGCTACAGCAAGGTCGCGGGGCTCCCCACCGATAGAATCTCCGCGCTCGCCGCGACCGAAGACGGATCGCTCTTCGTCGGCACCGAAGACCAGGGGCTCCTCCGGCTCGATCCCCAGAAGCAGCTCGCGCCGGTCGCCGTGTCGGGCGCCCGCGTGCGGCAGCTCGTCTACGACCCATCGGTCTCGCCCTCGATCCTCCTGGTGCTGACCGAGGCGGGCCTCACCGTCCTGCGCGGCCCTTAGCCGGCGCAGAACATTCGAATCTGCACCTCTTTGTCGTCGGCGCGGCGCACGCACGCACCGCCGAAATGGACGCGCGCGGGCTGGTCGACGGCGGCCGGGTCGAACGCGGTGAGGCCCTCGTTCGAGAGCGTGCAGACCTGCGGCGAGTCGTCCCGCCGGATGATGGTGACCTGCAGCAGCCGCGGGTCCGGAACGTTCTGCACCTCGAGCGTCTGGCTGATGTTCGCCAGCCCCGCGATCGCCACCAGGGTCTCGCGGTACGACGCCTTGCAGATCGAGTCGAGGTTCGCCAGCTGTGGATCGAACAGCTCGGCCATCCGCCGCTGCCGGTAGCCCGGCTGATACGAGGTCGGGCAATCGACGTTGCGCACGGTGCCCTGGTCGATGATGCCCTGCGCTTGCTTGTTGGTCTGCCCCACCGGCCCGATGACCGCCCACACCACCTCGCGCTGCGCGCCGGTCGAGTCGCGCAGCTCTTGGGTGAAGATCTCGTGGTAGCGCTCGACGGTGGTCAGGCTGTTGGTCTGCTCGGTGCAGTAGTCGCGCGAAGGGTCGGTGCCCACGGTCACCACCGACGGACGCGCCGTCTCGCTGCAGTCGTCTTCATCGCTCACGACCACGATGAGCAGCCGCGCGCGGTCGCGCAGGAAGCCGCCGTTGCCGCCCTGGTCGAGCGACGTCTGGGCCAGGTGGCCGGTGAGCGCGAGCCGCACCGCCTCGAACGGGGTCTCTTGCCCGCTGCCGTTGATGCCCTGCCGCACCAGCCGGCTGAACTTCTCGACCAGGCTCGGATCCTCGCCGGTCAACATCCGCTCGGTGCCGGTGCCGAGCACCACCCCGCCGTCCGGCGCCGCGTCGGGCACGGCTTGCAGCTTGCCCGCCTGGTCGTCGTAGGTCCGGAAGTCCAGCTGGTTGTTGATGAGCGAGTGCCGGTAGACCGACGTGGTGATCACGCCGACGCGGAAGTCCTGAGCGACGCCGCCGCCGCGCCGCACCTCGTCGATGAAGGCGGTCAGCTCGTGCGCGACCTTCTCCTGCTCGTCCTGCATCGAGCCCGAGTTGTCGATGACGAAGAGGATGTCGAGCTTCTGCGGCTCGATGAGCGGTTGATCGGTCTGGCACTGGCCCGGCACCGTCGAGCCGGGGTCCTCCACCGGCGACTGGCAGGCGCCACAGCCGGCGAACGCCAGAGCGGCCGACAGGACCAGAAGGTGAGGCTTGTGCATCCAGTTCTCCTTGACAACTCGAAAGCATGCCGCGTCGCGGACCAATTGGCGAAGTATGGACCTACACGAGGCTGCTTGCGGTAGGACTTTTCATTGCTACCGTGAGACGGCTGCACTATCTCCAACAGCATTCCCTTCGGAGAACAACCGCCCAATGTCGGACGAAAAAAAGAAGTCTTCTGCCGCGGCGACCCCGATGACCTCGCCCATGGGTCCCCCGGGGCTCATCAACAAAGAAGACATCCCTCAAGTTTTGCCGATCCTGCCCCTGCGCAACTCGGTCTTCTTTCCGGGCGGCGTTCTGCCCCTCGCGGTCGGTCGCCAGAAGACCATCGCGCTGATCAAGGACGCGGTGCGTGATGACCAGGTCATCGGCGTCGTCACCCAGCGCCGCGCCGAAGAGGAGGATCCGGGCGCTTCCGACCTGTACTCCATGGGCACGGTCGCGCGCATCGTGAAGCTGCTCAAGATGGGCGAAGACAACTACTCGCTCGTCGTGCAAGGGCTGGCGCGCTTCCGCGTGGTCGAGCTCGTTCAAGAGACGCCGTACCTCAAGGCGCGCGTCGAGGCCGTCGACGACAAGTCGGGCTCCGAGAACGTCGAGGTCGAGGCGCTGCAGATCAACCTGAAGAAGCTCGCGCGCGAGGTCATCGAGCTGATGCCGGAGCTGCCGGCCGCGGCGACCGAGCTGGTCGAGTCGATCTCGCACCCGGGTCACCTGGCCGACCTGATCGCCGCGAACGTCGACGTGCCGATCGAAGAGAAGCAGGCGGTGCTGGAGACGGTGGATCTCAAGGCGCGCATGAAGCTCGTGCTCGAGCTGCTCAACCGCAAGCGCGAGATCCTCAAGCTGTCGAACAAGATCGACTCCGCCGTGAAGGGCGAGATGTCGAAGACGCAGCGCGAGTACTACCTGCGCCAGCAGCTCAAGGCGATCAAGGAAGAGCTCGGCGAGATGGGCGAGGAGGAGGAGGAGCTCGACGAGCTGCAGGAGCGGCTGAAGAAGGCCGGCCTGCCGCCCGACGTCGAGAAGGTCGCGCAGAAGGAGCTGAACCGGCTCAAGACCATTCCGGCGGCTTCGTCCGAGTACACGGTGGCGCGCACCTACCTCGACTGGATCGCCGACCTGCCGTGGTCGAAGCAGAGCGACGACAACCTCGACATCGAGAACGCGCGGAAGATCCTGGACGCCGATCACTTCGGCATTCAGAAGGTGAAGAAGCGCATCCTCGAGTACCTGGCGGTGCGCAAGCTGAAGAACGACATGCGCGGGCCCATCCTGTGCCTCGTCGGTCCGCCGGGGGTCGGCAAGACCTCGCTCGGCCAGTCGGTGGCCAAGGCGGTGGGTCGCAAGTTCGTGCGCCTGTCGCTCGGCGGCGTGCGCGACGAGGCCGAGATCCGCGGCCACCGCCGCACCTACGTCGGCGCCCTCCCCGGCCGCTTCATCCAGAGCATGAAGAAGGCGGGCACCAAGAACCCGGTGATGATGCTCGACGAGATCGACAAGCTCGGCGCAGACTTCCGCGGCGACCCGTCGGCGGCGCTGCTCGAGGTGCTCGACCCGGAGCAGAACAACTCGTTCTCGGATCACTACCTCGACGTCCCCTTCGACCTCTCGAAGGTCATGTTCATCGCCACCGCGAACCAGCTCGACCCGATCCCGGCGCCGCTCCGCGACCGCATGGAGATCATCGAGATCCCCGGCTACACCTTCGAGGAGAAGGGGCACATCGCGCGCCGCCACCTCATCCCGAAGCAGCTGAAGGAGCACGGGCTCGCCGACCTCGCCCTCACCATCCCCGACGACACGGTGCAGAAGATCCTCACCGCGTACACGCGCGAGGCCGGTGTCCGTAACCTCGAGCGCCGCATCGCCGACGTGTGCCGCGCGGTGGCGGTCGAGGTCGCCTCGGGCAAGACCGACAAGCAGGAGATCACCGCCGAGCGCGTCTCGGAGATGCTGGGGCCCGAGCGCTTCTACTCCGAGGTGGCCGAGCGCACCGAGGTGCCCGGCGTCGCCACGGGCCTGGCGTGGACGGCCGCGGGCGGCGATCTGCTCTTCATCGAGTGCACCAAGATGGCCGGCAAGGGCGGCATGACGCTCACCGGTCAGCTGGGCGACGTGATGAAGGAGTCGGCGCAGGCCGCGCTCTCGTACCTGCGCTCGAAGGCGGATCAGCTCGGCATCAACCCGAACTTCCTCGAGAAGACCGACGTGCACCTGCACTTCCCGGCCG
>CAZEDU010000038.1:0-25837 GCA_964511185.1 uncultured Myxococcaceae bacterium
GCCTACCGCCTGCTGCCAACACCTCGCGGTTTGTCGGTTTGTTCTTCTTCGACTTAGGGCTACCGGGTCGCCTCGCTCGTCTCGGGGCATGAACTCAAGACGCCGTTCGGCTCGTACCGGCGCGCCGAGGGACAAGATGGCGGCAAGCTCGTCATCGAAGAGCGCTACCGGCTGGGTATGGCGCGCATCGCACCAAAGGCCTACGAGGCGCTCACCCAGTTCGCCGGCGAGGTCGACTTGATTCAGAACCGCGAGCTCACCGCCGAGAAGCGGTAGCGTCCGGCTGAGGGAGTCGAAGGTGCTACGGCTTCGGCTTGCGCACCGCCAGCTCGCCGGCCTTCATCGCGACGCTGCTCATCCCTCGCAAGAACGCTCGGCCGCTCGCTTGGTCGAGGCTCTTGACGTAGGTCACGGCAGCAAAGGGCTTTCCGAACAGGCTCGGCGTCGAAGGGGCCTTGGCGAACGAGCGCATCGGGCGCGCCATCGGGGTAGCGCTGGTGCGTGGGGGCTGCGGCTTGGCGAATCCTGGCACCCGGTAGGCAGCCGACCTCAGGCCGGAAAACAGTGAGAAACCCATGGTCACTCCTCGGGCAGGTCACGAGCCTCGGCCTGCCTGATAACTGAACACAGCAGTTATCGGCCGGCCCTGAAGAAGGGTTGCCTAGCTCGCCGAGCGCGCGCCGCGCTGGGTGAGCAGCTCGTACATCCCGTAGCCGGCGAGCACGCGCTTGACGTAGCGCCGCGTCTCCGCGACGGGAATCTCCTCGACCCACACGTCGAGCTCGCCCGCCTCGGCGACGCCCCAGCGGTCCACCCGGCCCGCGCCGGCGTTGTACGCGGCGATCGCGCGGGCGGGGTCGTTTCCATACCGGGTGAGCAGCTGTCCCAAATAGACCGCGCCCAGCTTGAGGGCGAGCTTGGGCTCGTGGAGCGCCGACTCGCGGTGCAGCGGCGTGCCGAGCCGACGCGCCACCTCGCGCGCGGTGGCGGGCATCAGCTGGGTGAGCCCCACCGCGCCCGCGCCCGAGCGCGCCTTGGGGTTGAACGCGCTCTCTTCGCGCACCAGCGCCTGAAGGAGGCGCGGGCTGATGCCGGCCTGGCGCGCGGCGCCCTCCACCTCGCGGCGGTAGGTCAGCGGGAAGGCCAGCTCGAAGAGCGCGGCGTTCTCGCGGCCCACGCCGAAGTCGACCGCGTCGATGGCGTCACGCGCGAGCGCACGCGCGGTCTTCGCCTGGCCCAGCTTCACCAACGCGTCGATGACCAGCCTCAGCTCGTCGCGCGAGAGCGGCTCTTCGCCGGCGCGCGCGAACTCGGCGGCGGCCTCCGGCATCTTCAGGCGGTACAGCTCGAGCGCGGCCATGAAGTGGGGCCGCTCCATCGGGGTCGGCTCCTGCTCGGCCGGGCGCTCGACTTGGCCCAACGCCGCGGCCGCCTCCCCGGTGGCGACCGGCAGCCGGTGGCGCGCGAGGAAGCCGTAGAACGTCGTCGGGTGGCGCACCGAGACCAGGAGGAACAGCTCGGCGGCCTCGCTCGCCCGGCCCGCCTTGTCGAGCGTGCGCGCCCGCCAGTAGCGCGCGCGGGCCAGGCTGTCGTTGTCGCGCGCCAGGTCCTGCGCGCGGTCGATCGCGGCGAGCGCGTCGTCGTGCGCACCTTGCTTGAAGAGCGCGAAGAAGTGGCGAAACGCGCCTTCCGCCGCGTAGTCGCCGTTGGGGTACTGCGCGGTCAGCGTCGACAGGTGCTCCAGCGCCCGAGAGGTGGATCCCGCGTCGGCCTCGAGGTCGGCGGCGAAGAAGAGCGCGTCGTCGGCCAGAGCGTGGGTGGGGTGACGCTCGATCAACGACTCGTACGTGGCGACCGCCGCGGGATCTTTCGAAATCGACTCGGACGAGCCGAGCACGTAGAGCACCTTGGGCGAGAGCTCCCGGTCGGGGCACAGCTTCGCCACCGGACGGAGCACTTCCATCACCCGCGCGTGCTGGCGCATCTTCCACAGCGCCTTGCCGTACGCGTACCCGGCGCGGCACGCCGCGGCCTCGGGCAGCTTGGTCTTCTTCTGAATGCGCTCGACGAGGCGCATCGCCTCGTGGTGGCGGTGCAGGTCCACCAGGCTCTCGGCCCGGACCACCTGCGCCTCGAGCGAGGCCTTCTTGGTGAGCTTCTTCTCCGCCTTCGCCGCGAAGCGCGAGGTCGGGTACACCGCCCACACCGTCACCAGCGCGTCGCGCGCGCGGGCCTTCTCCCCCGCCGCTTCCCAGTGGCCGGCCGATTTGTAGAGCGCCTCCGCGCGCACGGAGCGGTCCACCTCGGCTTCGCTCAGCGCGAGCTCGGTCAACGCCATCGCCGCCTCGGCGTGCTCCCCGCGGCGCCCGAGCACGTCGGCGAGCGCCCAGCGCGCCGCCACGAACACGGTGGAGGTGGGCGGCACCATCGCCAGCGCGCGGGCCGCCTCTTCCAGCCGCGCCGTGCGGGCGTAGGCGAGGCCGGCGCCGTACGCGGCCCTGTCCTTCAGCGGATACCCGTCTTCCCGCGCCACCGCCTCGAGCGCCTCGGCCGCGACCGCGGGCTGGCCCGAGCGCAGCGCCGAGATGCCACGCATGAAGCGCACCGCCGGGGCCTCGACCTCGGAGGCCGGGCCCAACAGCGCCAAAGCCCTGGCGTATTGTCGGCGCTCGAACGCCGCCTGGGCCTTCTCGAGGCGACGGTCCGGGGCTGGAGCTTCGGCCCAGGCCGGCGCGGCGGCCGCCAGGAAGAGGACGGTGGTAAAGAGCGTTGGGAGAGGTCGCACCATTCCACACGTCAGAGCAACCCATGTGCCCAAGCCCCGCCCGCGGCCACCCATGTGTGCAAACACCTGCAACCGTGGCGCTTCCGCCGGGAGCGGATGCGCGGAAGGTGGAGCACCGGCGCACCGGTGGAGCGCAGCCGCCTACCCAGCGGCCAAACCACCCGAGAAACGTTTGACTTTGTGCATCGCGGCGCGAATTGATCCGCGCCTCATTCCCCGCCGTCCGGGCTTTCCATCGCTATGAACTTCCTTCTCTTCGCCCAGATGACCTCCGAGCATCAGGGCTGGCTCACCACGAAGCTGCTCGGCGTGACGCTCTCGAGCGCGGAGTGGGTGCTCTGGCTCTTGTGCATTCTCTCCGTCATCTCCATCGCCGTGATTCTGGAGCGGCTCGTCTACTTCATGGGTCACCGGCTGCCCGACTCCGAAGCGCTCGCGGCGCGGCTGGCGCGCGGAGATTTGGACGGCGTGCGAAAGGACATCGACGGCAAGCGCGGCATGGAGGCGGCGGTGATTCGCGACGCGCTGGCCAGCATCGACAAAGGCCCCGACAGCGTGGAGCAGGTCATCGCCGCGACGGTCTCGCGCGAGCGGCCGCAGTACGAGCGCTTCCTCTCGTACCTGGGCACGCTCGGCGCCAACGCGCCGTTCGTCGGGCTGTTCGGCACCGTCTTGGGCATCATCAAGGCCTTCCACGACCTGGGTCAGGTGACGGTGAAGGGCTCGACCGTCCAACAGACGGTGATGGCCGGCATCTCCGAGGCGCTGGTGGCGACGGCGGTGGGCCTGGCGGTCGCCATCCCCGCGGTGGTCGCCTACAACGCGTTCACGCGAAACTTAAAGACCATCACCGCGCGGACGAACGCCCTGGGCCACGCGCTGGTCGGCTACCTGAAGGGCGAGGGCGAGCGTCCCGCCGTTCGCAAGGTGAGCTGATGGCGGCCGGCACACAAGACAACGACGAAGAGATCACCGGCATCAACGTCACGCCGCTGGTCGACATCGTGCTCGTGCTGCTCATCATCTTCATGGTGACGGCGAACTTCATCGTGCGCGAGACGGTGGAGGTCGACCTGCCGCGCGCCGCGCACGGCGGCGAGACGGTGCAGGGGTTGATCAACGTGGTGATGGACAAGGAGCAGAAGCTCTTCTTCGACGGGGCCGAGGTCTCGGAGGACGAGCTGAAGCGCAAGGTCACCGAGCAGCTCGCGAAGGACCCCGAGACGCGCGCGGTCATCTCGGCGGATCAGTCGCTCCACTACGGCCGGGTGATGCGGCTCATCGACGTGGTGAAGGGCCAAGGCATCGCGAAGTTCGCGCTCAACATCCAGAAAGACGCCGCGCCCGCGTCGCCCACGCCGTAGCGCTTTGCCGTCATGGCCTCTTCGACGCTCGACAGCGGCGTGCCCAAGCCCAGCTCGACCCTGTGGTTGTGGGGCATGCTGGCGCTGTCGTTCGGCGCGCACGCGCTGGGCATCTTGCTGCTCGAGGCCAAGCCCATCGGCGGCGAGACGAACAAGCCGGTGGAGCTGGTGATGTTCGAGGTGGAGCCCCCCAGGCCGCCACCTCTGCCCGAGCCGCCGAAGCCGGTGCCCGCGCCGGTGAAGCCGCCGCCCATCAAGGTCGCGTCCTCCGAGAAGCCGCCGCCGCCGAGCGACGCGCCGCCCCCGCCCAACGACGCGCCGCCGCCCGAGACGCCGTCCAAGCCGGTGCCGCTGGTGGTGGGCATCTCGATGTCGTCGACCACGTCGGCGGGGAGCTTCGCCGCGCCGGTGGGAAACACCGTGTACGGCAAGACCGAGAAGCAGGCGCAGGACCCCAGCCAGGTGAAGGCATACCAGGCGCCGAACTACCGCCCGGTGGCGCAGGTCGACCTGCCGCCCGAGTGCCCGACCGACATCGAGCGGCCGCCGTACCCCGACGAGGCGCGGCGGGCCGGCATCGAAGGGCAAGTGCTGCTCAACGTGGTGGTCGACGATGCGGGGCAGGTGCTCGACGTGAAGGTGATTCGCGGCATCGGCTACGGGCTCGACGAGACCGCGCGCACCGCGCTCAAGCGCATCCGCTGCAAGCCTGCGAAGAAGGACGGCACCGCGGTCGCGACCACCATCCCGTGGACCTTCACCTTCACCCTCGACTGAACCCCTGTGGGGACTGTCCCCGGTTCGCCCAAGTCCCGATCCTTCTCACCCGTGCTAAGCGCCTGCCCATGCTGAACCCCGCCACCGCCCGCATCGACTCCCTCCGGTTCCAAGTCGAGCGCCTCTACGACGCCAACCGCCAAGTCGGCACCGCTTCTTGGTGCGGTCACGACTACGACTTCGTCTGTCCCTCGACCGGGACGTACCCGTTCCAGTGGTTTTGGGACTCGTGTTTCCACGCCATCGTGTTGAGCCGCTTCGACGTTCGGCGCGCGGAGGTGGAGCTCCAGTCGTTGATGCGCAACCAGCAGCCCGACGGCTTCGTCGCGCACGTCACCTTCTGGCAGCGAGAGAAGTACGAAGCGCTCCTGAAGAACTACTGCATCCTCTACCGGACCCCGTACCTGTCCGACTGCATTCAGCCGCCGGTGCTCGCGCACGCGTTCGACGCCGTCGCGCAGCGCGGCGGGAGCGCGGCGTTCGTCTCCGAGATGCTCCCCAAGGTGTGCGCGTACTTCGACTGGCTCGATCAGGTGCGCGATCCGGATCAGGACGGGCTCATCGCCGTGCTCTTGCCCGACGAGACCGGGCTCGACCACACGCCCAAGTTCGACCACTACTACCTGGAGCGGCAAGAGCCGACCATCGCGCACTACGACCAGGGCTGGGAGAACGTCGCGGCGCGCTACCGCGAGGTGGGCCAAGACCCGAAGAGGATGTTCGCGCTCGACAAGTTCATCGTCGAGGACACGATGATGAACGCGCTGTACGCCGAAGGGCAGCGGCTCTTGTCGCTGCACTTGAAGAAGGCCGGCCAGCACGCGCGCGCCGAGGTGTTCGCCGCGCGGGCGCGCCGAAGCCGCGACGCGCTGGTGAGCAAGTGCTTCGACCCCGATCGCGGCCTCTTCTTCGACCTGGCCGGGGCGCGCGAAGCGCCGCTCCAGGTGAGCACGTTCACCTCGCTATGTCCCTTGCTGCTCGGAGACCTGCCGACGCCACAGGTGGACGCCCTGGTTCGTCACCTGGAATCCGCGGACTACGCGCTGCCCTTCCCGGTGCCGACGGTCGCGCGCGGCGAGCCGACGTTTCAAGCCGAGCCGGTGGGCACGCGGTTGCTCTGGCGCGGCCCTTCGTGGATCAACTCGAACTGGCTGATCTGCCAGGGGCTGTACCTGCACGGCTTCAAGAAGCTGGCGGATCAGCTCGCCGACGCGTCGGCGGCGCTGGTCGAGAAGGGCGGGTTCCGCGAGTACTACAACCCGTACACCGGCGAAGGTTACGGCGCGCAGTCGTTCTCCTGGTCGGCGCTCGTGCTCGACCTGTTGATTCGCCGCGAAGAAGGCTAGACACGCCCGTCCATGGCGAGCGTCGAGTTCGAGCACGTCCACAAGCGCTACGGCGCAGGTCCGCCCGTCATCGAGGACCTGAACCTGCGCATCGAGGACAAAGAGTTCCTCGTGCTGGTCGGCCCGTCAGGCTGCGGCAAGTCGACGGCGCTGCGGATGATCGCCGGCCTCGAGCGCGTCACGCAGGGCGACCTCCGCATCGACGGCCAGGTGGTGAACGACCTCCACCCCAAGCACCGCAACCTGGCGATGGTGTTCCAGAACTACGCGCTCTACCCGCACCTCACCTGCGCGCAGAACCTCGCGTTCGCGCTCAAGCTGCGCGGTGAGCCGAAGGCCACCGTCGAGAAGCGCGTGGCCGAGACCGCGAAGCTGCTCGAGATCGAGCACCTGCTCGACCGCAAGCCCAAGGCGCTCTCGGGTGGGCAGCGGCAGCGCGTGGCCATCGGCCGCGCCATCGTGCGCGAGCCCAAGTTGTTCCTGATGGACGAGCCGCTGTCGAACCTGGACGCCAAGCTGCGCGTCTCGATGCGCGCCGAGCTCAAGCGCTTGCACCAGCGGCTCCAGACGACGTTCGTGTACGTGACGCACGACCAGACCGAGGCGATGACGCTCGGCACGCGCATCGCGATTCTGAAGGGCGGCGTGCTGCAGCAGGTGGCGAGCCCGCACGAGGTCTACCACCGCCCGGCCAACGTCTTCGTCGCCACCTTCATCGGCTCGCCGCAGATGAACCTGCTCGACGCCGAGCTGTCGTTCGACGGCGAGACGAGCGTGCTGCGCGGCCCCGACTTCCGCTTCACCCTGCCCAAGGAGCGCGCCCACGTGGCCGGGCCGGTGCTGCTCGGCGTGCGGCCCGAGCACCTCGAGCGGACGGCGGGCCCGGGCGAGCTGGGCCTTCGCTCCACCGTCGAGGTGGTCGAGCCGCTCGGCTTCGAGTCGCTCGTCTACCTGACCGGCGCGAAGGGCTCGGTCATCGCCCGCGTCACCGGCGACAGCGCGCCGCAGCCTGGCGCGCAGGTCCGGCTCACCGCCGCGCCGGACAAGCTGCACCTGTTCGACCCGAAGACCGAGCGACGGCTGTGAGCGCGCGCGCCGAGGTGACGTCGTTCTTCAAGCGGCACGCCGTGGACGTTGCGCTCGTCGCGCCGCTGCTCTTGTTCATCCTCGGCTTCACGCTCGCGCCCGTGCTGAGCAGCATCGGCTACAGCTTCACCGACCCGGTCACCCAGCACTTCCCGAGCCTGGCGAACTACCGCGCGATGTTCGACCAGACGACCTTCTGGCGCGCGGTGGTGAACACGCTCGTCATCACCTTCGTCGGCCTCACCCTCGAGATGCTGGTCGCGCTGCTGCTCGCGCTCAGCCTCGCGCGCAGCTTCAGGGGCCGCGGGCTGGTGCGCTCGCTGTTGCTCTTGCCGATGGGCGTCCCCAGCCTCGTCGCGGCGGTGGTGATGAGCTACATCTTCTCGCTCTCGGGCTACGCGAACGCGTTCCTCTTGGACGTCGGCCTGCGCGAGGTGCCGGTGGTGTGGACCGGCGGCGGCTTCACCACGCTCCTCACCGTGGTGTTCGCCGACATGTGGAAGGTGACGCCGCTCGTCACCCTGATGCTGCTCGCGGGGCTGCAGTCGATTCCGCCCGAGCTCTACGAAGCCGCGGACGTGGACGGCGTCAGCGCGTGGCAGAAGCTCACCCAAATCACCCTGCCGCTCATGCGGCCCGCCATCACCATGGCGTTGATCCTCCGCGCCATCGACGCGTTTCGCATCTTCGACCTGACGATGGTGCTCGGCGGCCGCATGACGCCGGTCATCACCACGTTCTCGTATTACGAGTGGTCGACGTACAACAACCGCTACACCAGCGGCGCCGGCGCCACCGTGCTGCTCTTGATGATCCTCGTGTTCGTCGTCGGCTACCTGAAGGTGGTCGAAGGCAAGCGGGAGGACCTCGAGTGACGGACACCCGGCCCGACCGCCTCGAGCAGCTCGCCCGGCTCGCCTTCTGGCCGCTCATCGCGCTCGCGGTGTTCGCGACCGTCTTCCCCGTCTACCTGCTCTTCAAGGTCTCCATCGCCAAGCCGTCGGAGCTGCTCACGCAGAACCCGACCTTCCTGCCGCACCACCCGACGCTCCGGCACTGGGAGGCGGTGATGACGGGCGCCGAGCTCTGGCAGCCGCTCTTCAAGAGCCTCACGGTCGCGACCTGCACCGCGCTGTGCGCCGTGCTCGTCGCCGCGCCCGCGGCCTACGTCATCTCGCGGTTCCCCCGGAAGCTGCGCTACACGACGCTCATCGCGCTGGTGCTGACCAAGATGTTCCCCGACGTGCTCATCGCCTTGCCGGTCGCGGTGACCTTCATTCGCTTGGGGCTGCTCGACACGGTGACCGGCCTGGTCCTCGCGCACTTGATTGGGAACCTGCCGTTCCTCACCTGGATTCTGGTCGGGACGTTCGAGACGGTCCCGCGCGCGCTGGAAGAGGCGGCGAGCATCGACGGCTGCTCGCGCTTGGGCGCGCTGTTCCGCGTGGTGCTGCCCTCCGCGCTGCCGGGCATCCTCGTGGGCGGGATGTTCGTGTGGCTCAACTCGTGGAACGAGTTCACCTACGCGCTGTACCTGTCCACCGCCCAGCGGACGCTGCCGCTGCAGACGTACTTCTTTCATTTGAAGGGCAGCTGGTTCGACTCCGCCGCGTACGCCACGCTGCTCACGATTCCCGTCGTGCTGGTGACGTTCCTGCTCCAGCGCTACCTGGTCGCGGGGATGATGTCCGGGGCGGTGAAGGGATGAGCCGCGTCTTCGCCGCCGTGGTGCTCTCGCTGTTGGCCGGCTGCAAGCGCGCGGAGGAGCCCGCCGTCGCGCCGGGGCAGCGCACGCTCACGTTCTTCAGCGCGCTCACCCAGGTCGAGTGGAACGTGCTGCGCCAGGAGGTGTTCCCCGCGTTCGAGCGCGCGCACGACTGCCGCATCGTCGGCGTCGATGTCGCGAGCTCCGAGATGGTACGGAAGCTGAGCGCGCTCTCGCAGGCCGGGCGCATGACGGTCGACCTCATCGGCCAGGACAACATGGCGCTCGCGCTGCTGGTGCAGAACGGCTTGGTCGAGGACTTGAGCGCGCACGAGCGCATGCTGCCGGAGCAGACCTTGAAGCAGCTCATCGAGGTCGGGCGCTTCGACGGGAAGCTCTACTTCCTGCCGTACCGGCCGAACGTCGAGGTGACGTTCTACAACCGGCGCTACTTCGAGAAGCACGGGCTCCGGCCGCCGACGGACTGGGACGAGCTGAAGGAAGTCGCGAAGACGTTCTACGAGCGCGAAGGCGTCGGCCGGGTCGCCATCAAGGCCGACAGCACGACGGTTCACCTCATCGACTTCATCCACGCCGCGGGCGGCGATCCGCTGGTGCTCAACGACGAAGGCTCGGCGCGCGCGTTCACCTACCTGCGCGAGCTGTGGCCCTATTTGAGCCCCGAGTCGCGGCGCGCCGACTCGAACACGATGAACCAGTTCCTCGCGATGGAGTCGGTGTACCTCGCGCAGAACTGGTCGTTCGCGATTCAGGTCATCGTCCGGCAAGGCGAGAAGGAAGACATCCTGGGCTACCACGGCTGGCGGGGCCCGGTCCGCGAGGCGCACACGCTGGGCGGCGAGCTGTTCGCGATTCCCAAAGGCGCGCCGAACCGGGCGCTCGCGCTCGAGTTCATCCGCTACGTCCACTCGGTGCCGGTGCAGGCGACGCTGATGCGGAAGCTGGCCTGGCCGAGCATGCGGAGCGACGCGTACGCCGAGGTCGAGGCGTGGCAGCGGCCGTATTTTCAGGCGGTGCAGGAGGCGCTCGCCCACGCCATCGCGCGGCCGAGCGTCACGTATTGGGAGACCGTCGACAAGTCCATCGGCAACGCGTTCCGCGAGGCGGTGGTGGAGCGAAGGGACTTGAAGGCGACGCTGGACAAATACGCGGCGGTCATCGCGGCGGCGCGCGCCCGGGCGAATGAGAACAATCGATAACAGCTGGTGCCAATAGTCGTTCTCGCCCGACCCTTCTCGAGGTCAAGGCACAGAGTGATTTCAGGCCCGAAGCGCGGACGGCAAGGATCTCGCAATCCCGCCGCGCCATGGGTGCCAAGCGCTGGGTCCTTTCCGCGTTCCTCTTCGTTGCGACCGGGTGTGAGGGGCTGACCAACCTCGTCGTCCAAGCCCCCACGGGCAACGACCCCGCCCAGCCGGGAGTGCCATCGGGGGACCCCACCCGGCCCGGGGAAGCCCCTGGTGATCCCACCCAACCCGGGGCGTTGCCAGGCGACCCGACCCAGCCCGGAGGCATCGACGGTCCGGTCACCTTCGAGCCCGAGCTGCCGGCCGACTCCTCGCGGCTTCCCCGCCTGACGCACAACGAGTACCGGCAGACCGTCGCCGACTTGTTGTTCCTCTCCCGAAGCCAGGTGGATCAGCTCACCGCCTTCCTGCTCGGTGATCCGCAGACGAGCCTCTTTCCTTCCGGCGACGAGCTCAGCGTGAGCAGCGCGCTGTGGCAGGACTACCAGCGCGCCGCCGAGGCGCTGGCCACCGCGGCGCTCCCCGACACCGCCGCGCTCTCGCGTCTGGCCGGAACCACCGTCAACACCGGCCCCGCCTTCGTGACCGCCTTCGGCCGGCGCGCGTTCCGCCGCCCGCTGAGCAGCGCCGAGGTGAACGCCTACGCCTCGGTGTTCAGCCAGGCGCCGCAGTGGATCACCGGCGTCCCTTCGCTCGTCGCCGGCGCGCGCCTGGTGACCGAGGCGATGCTCCAGTCGCCCAAGTTCCTCTACCGGGCCGAGCTCTCTTCGGGCAACGGCGCGGCGCCGGTGACGCTCTCGGCGCACGAGGTCGCCGCGCGCCTGTCCTACGGCCTGTGGGACACGATGCCCGACGCCGCGCTCTCCGCCGCGGCCGACAGCGGCGACCTGCTCACCCCCCAAGGCTACGCGCAGCAGCTCGATCGCGTCATCGCCGACCCGAGGACGAAGGCGACCGTGACCCAGTTCCACGCGCTGATGCTCGACTCGAGCAAGCTCGCCGACATCACGCGCTCCACCGCGCTCTTCCCCGAATGGACGAACGCCCTGCGCACGTCGATGGTGGCCGAGCAGAGCCAGTTCGTTCAGCACGTCGTCTTCGACGAGGGCGGCGGCCTCAAGGCGCTGCTCACCGCTCCCTATACCTTCGTCGATGCGAACCTCGCCGCCGTCTACAAGGTGCCCCCGCCCAACACCGGCTTCATCAAGACGGTCTTCGGCGATCAGCGGCGCGCCGGGCTGCTCACCCAGGTCGGTTTCCTCACGGTGAACGCGAGCTCCACCCAGTCCGACCCGATTCATCGAGGCGTCTTCATCAACCGCCAGATCATCTGCCGCAACCTCCCGCCGCCGCCCAACGACATCCCGCCGCTGCCGCCCGATGACCCGAACGTGAAGACCACCATGCGGCAGAAGATCGACAAGCACACCGGCGCGGGGACGTGCGGCGCCTCGTGCCACGGCGAGATGATCAACCCCGCCGGCTTCGCCTTCGAGCACTACGACGCGCTCGGCCGGTGGCGCGACCTGGACAACGGGCTGCCGGTCGACGCCGCTGCCTCGTACAACTTCCAGGGCACCCGCAAGGCGTTCAACGGCGCGGTCCAGTTCGCCGCCATCCTGAGCGAGGAGCCCTGGGTGCACGAGTGCTACGCCCAGAACTGGCTGGAGTTCATCTACGGGCGCTCGACGGCCACGACCGACCGGGGCCTGCTCGGCCGCGTGGCGCACAGCTCCCGCCAATCGAACCTGCCCATTCGGGACGTGATGAAGATGCTGGCCAACGGCCCGACCTTCCTCACCCGGCCTTTCTAAGAGGACCCCTTTCGTGAAACTGAATCGACGCGCCATCCTCAGGGCCGCAGGGGCCATCACCCTGCCGTTGCCGTTCCTCGAGTCGCTCCTGCCCAAGGCGGCGCTCGCGCAGGCGGCGCAGCAGCACCGCTTCGCGGTCTTCGTCCGCGCCGGCAACGGCATCGTCCAACAAGGCGGCGGCGACACCGACCGCTTCTGGCCTCGGGCCTTGGGCTCGCTCACCACGGCCACGTTCACCGCCCAGAACGCCGACCGCGCCACCAGCGAGCTCGGCGCGTACGCCGCCAAGCTCAACTTGATCCGCAACGTCCGCCTGCCGTTCGGGACGCCCGCGTGCGGCCACGCCGAGGCGCTGCCCCAAGTCCTCACCGCGGCGCGCAACACCGGCGGCTCCTCGAACAACCCGCGGGCGCTCGGGCTCTCCGCCGACTGGGCCATCGCCCGGGCGCTCAACTCGCCGGGCGTCGGCCCGCTGACGTACATGGCCGGGCCCAGCTCGGCGTACATCATCGAAGGGCTCTCTTGGACCCCGGAGCAGACGCGCACCCCCGCCGAGCGCTCGCCGCTCAACAGCTACATGCGCATGACCGGCGTGGCGAGCATGATGCCCAACGTGCAGCAGGCCATCGCCAGCCGCCGAAAGAGCGTCAACGACCTGGTGCGCACCGAGATGCAGGAGCTGATGTCGAGCTCGGCCCTGTCGTCGAACGACAAGCAGCGGCTGCGAACCCACTTCGAGTCGGTGCGCGACCTGGAGGTCAAGCTCACCTGCGACCTGGCCGCCGACCGCGTCACCGCGCTCAACGCCTTGGGCAACCCGCAGGCCAACGACGTGCGGCCCGACGTCGTCCGGCGCTTCATGGACGTCATCGCCTGGGCGTTCAGCTGCCAAATCAACCACGCGGCGACCATTCAAGTCGGCGAGGGCAACGACCAGACCCAGTACGTGATCAACGGCACCCGGCTGCCGCGCTTCCATTGGATCTCCCACCGCATCTATTCCGACGGATCCGACGGCGAGGCGATCCCGAACGCGGTCGACCTGCACCACCAAGTCGACCGGCTGCAGCTTCAGATGTTCCGCTACCTGCTCGACCGGCTGTCGGCCTACCCGGGCGCCGCCGGCGGCACGCTGCTCGACGACTCGGTCGCGGTGTGGACCAACGACCTGGGCAGTGGACCGCCCCACTCGATCGACAACACGCCGTGGATACTCGCGGGCTCGGCCGGCGGCGCCTTGAAGACCGGCCAGTTCATCGACCACGGGAAGCGCACCAACAACCAGGTGCTCAACACCCTCTTGTCGGCGGTGGGGCTGCGGAAGACCAACGGCGGGCTCATCGACAACTTCGGAGACTCAGGCCTGACCCCCGGCGTCATTCCGGCGCTGATGGCCTAACGCACGCGCGCGGCAACTGCGCTAAAGAAACTGCCATGCCGCGTTCATGGATTGCCCCACTCCTCCTCGCCCTCACCGGCTGCTTCGACCCCGGCGAGGTGTCCGACCCGACCCGCGACGGCGGAAGCGACGCCGGTGGACCGACGAGCGACGCCGGCGCGGATGCTGGCTTCGACGCCGGCCCGAGCATCGCGACCTTTGGCGTCGGCACGCTCGGCGGGGCCGCGACGTTTCCCGTGAGGATGGTCGCGCTCGACTACAACCGGCGCAGCGACGGCGGCGTCGACCACGCGAACGCCGCCATCTTCTTCGTCGACCAAGACCTCTCCTCGAGCCGCTGCGCGCCAGACGGCGGCGGCCTCTACCAAGGCATCGGCGGCGGGCGCGAGTTCATTGGCCTGGCGCTCGGCGCGGACGGCGGCGAGGTCGGCGCGGGGACCTATTCCCTGGGCACCCTCGCCTCGCGGTCTTACGTGCTCTGGGGCGAGCCGCTGCCCGACGGCGGCACGTCGTTCACCAGCAGCGCTTCGGGCACGGCCACGCTCCTGACGCTCACCCCGAGCCAGGCCCTCGGCTTCTTCGAGGCGCAGTTCGAGCAAGACGACGGCGGCACCTTCGCGGTGAGCGGGGCCTTCGACGCGCCGCTCTGCGCGTACTAGTTCCCGCGGGCACAGAGCGAGCAATCTGCCGCGCGCAGGCCCGCTCGTCCACTGCCGACCGCCGCGGTCCGACAACAAGTTCGCCACATGTGGATACGGAGGACCGTCTCCGGGCTCGTCGCGGATCACATGACCCGGGGACCGGCCTACTTGCAGGTCGGGCAATCGGCGGCGGAGGCGCTCCGCCGCATGCGCGCTCTGGGCATTCGGCACCTGCCCATCCTCGACGAGGCGGAGCGCGTGGTGGGTGTGCTTTCGGACCGAGAGCTCTTCCTCGCCAAGCGGGAGCGCGGCATCGACCCCGACGACGTCATGGTCGACGAGCTGATGGCGGGCGGGCCGTACTGCGTGGAGCCGAACCAGCGGCTGGAGGAGGTCGCTCGGGAGATGGCCCACCGAAGAATCGGCTGCGCCATCGTGGTCGAGCACGGTCGGCTGGTGGGAATCCTCACCACCACCGACGCGCTCCGGGCGCTCGCCGAGTTCGTCGCCGCGCTGCGCGGGTTGACCCACGCCCCTCACGGCCGCGTCACGCGCCTGCACATCGAGGAAGGCTACGGTTTTCTGCTCACCGCGGACGGCCGCGAGCTGTACTTCGACCGCTGGTGCGTGAGCGGCGGCTCGCTCGACCGGCTGGCGATCGGCTCGGAGGTGCGCTTCACCGAAGAGCCCGGCGATGAAGGGGCGCGCGCGGCGACGGTGGATCCGCTCGGGGCCTGGCCGGATCTCCCCGCCCCGCACTGAGTCGTCAGTCGCGCAGCCAGTGGCAGGTGTAGCCGCCCGGGTTCTTCACCAGGTAGTCCTGGTGGTAGTCCTCGGCGGGGTAGAACTTCCCGGCGGGGACAATCTCGGTCACCACTGGGTCCTTCCACTTCCCGGATTGGTTCACGCGGTCTTTGACCTGCTCGGCGATTCGCCGCTGCGTGTCGTCGAACACGAAGAGGGCGGAGCGGTACTGCGTGCCCACGTCGTTTCCCTGGCGGTTGCGCGTGGTCGGGTCGTGCATGCGGAAGAACCAGCCGAGCAGCGCTTCGTACGAAAGCCGCGAAGGGTCGAACACCACCTGCACGGCCTCGGCGTGTCCGGTCTTACCGGTCTTCACGTTCTCGTACTTGGGAGACGCGAGCGCGCCGCCCGCGTAGCCGACCTCGGTGTCGAGCACGCCGGGAATCTTTCGGATGATGTCTTCCATGCCCCAGAAGCAGCCGCCCGCGAGCACCGCGACTTCCTGCTTCGCCATCGACTTGCCCTTTCGACCTTCCGTTGCCGCCGCGAACAACGGCGCGAACTGTGCGTACCCTTCCTCGACCAGCTTGTCCGCCGGGATGAAGCGCAGCGACGCGGAGTTGATGCAGTAGCGCATCCCGCCCTTGTCCTTGGGACCGTCGTCGAACAGGTGACCCAAGTGCGAGTTGGCGTGCTTGGAGCGAACCTCGGTCCTCACCATCCCGTGCGACAGATCGCGCTTCTCGACGATGTGTCCTGGATCGAGCGGGCGCGTGAAGCTCGGCCAGCCGGTCCCTGAGTCGAACTTGTCCAACGAGCTGAAGAGCGGCTCGCCGCTGACCACGTCGACGTAGATGCCGGGCGTCTTGTTGTCCCAGAACGCGTTGCGAAACGGTGGCTCGGTGCCGGACTGTTGCGTCACGCGGAACTGCTCGGCGCTCAGCTTTCGCTGAAGCTCTTCGGGGTTTGGTTTCGAAGGTGTTTTCACGGCGCAGACTCCTGTGCGTGCCGTACAGACGGGCTCGGCCGCCATCGCGGTGAAGGCCAGCCCCACTGCCAAGGCCGCTCCCCATGCTGCACGTGCCATACGTTGTTTCATAACCGGTCTTACGTGGCGCCGCCTCGAAGGGTTACCGAGGGTTAGGCCACCTAAGTCGCTGTATTTACAAGGCCGTCGCCGTCGCCGTTCACGTCAACGACGACGTCCACGACGACGTCAACGACAACGTCCACGACGTAGACGTAGACGTAGACGTTGGCGGCGACGGCGACGGCGACGTGAACGGCCTTTCGGAATCGGGTCGTGCCTCCCAGGCACAGCGCACCACCGAAACCATCTTCTCCCCGGCCCGATAACCCAGACGCCCCATGCGGATCCCACCCATCGCGCTGCGCCCTCCCGCGCGGCCGACGCCCTCCAACTTCCCCATCGCCGTCGCGCCGGTGCGCCAAGCGCTGGTGAAGCAGCCCGGCTTCCGCCTGCTCCGCCCTGAGGAACAGAAGCCCCTCCTCGACCTGGTGAGCGGACCGACAAACCACTTCGCGTGGAAGTCCCGGCTGATGCTGGTGCGGGTTCTCGCCGAGCCCCAGTGGTCGGCGCTCGAGCCTCGGCAACAGGCGTGGACGCTGAAGCAGCTGATGCGGCCTCTCGGCTTGCCGGACTTCGCCACGAGCTTGGAGTCCCCGCCGCTCCCGCGACGACACGAAGCGAAGCGGCACGGCAGCTCCGAGACGACCTACCCGTTCGTCACCGGCAAAGAACCGGCGCGCGTCCACCGGGTGAAGGTGGGCGACAAGGCGGTGCAGCTCGTGCAGCCGAAGTCGCTCCCCGCTCAGGGCTTGCACCAACACTCGGTGGATGAAGTGCTCGGCGCGCTGGAGCGGCTGCCGCCGTTTCTGCTCGAAGGTCTTCACCGCGTGGTGTTGAGCCCGAAGTTCAGCCCGTGGGACCCGCAACTGTCAGGGCAACAGCTGTTCGACGGCCCCATCCGGCGCGTGGACACGGTGCTGCGCGCAGGGCAACGCGGCCGCGTCATCGGAAGCGGCGCGCAGACGAAGGTGGTGCGCGCGCTGAGCCCAGACGATGCCGCCGCGCTTCGACCGGTGCTGGCCCGCGCGATCAACGCCGACCCCGCCGTGACGCAGGTGGCGAGCGAAGCGCCGCACGCCTACGCCGCGCTCCTCGGCGGCGACCT
The DNA here is from genome assembly GCA_964511185.1 of uncultured Myxococcaceae bacterium. GTDB lineage: Bacteria > Myxococcota > Myxococcia > Myxococcales > Myxococcaceae > CAZEDU01. The sequence continues at coordinate 17,125 of CAZEDU010000038.1, forward strand.
CTACTTCTTCCCCAGCACCCGGCCGAGCCATCGGGACGTGCTCTCGAAGGTCATGGTCCACGAGGCGACGCACCTGTGGGCGGTCTCGAAGTGGGGAGCCGATCCCGACTCACCCGCATACACGTCGTGGCTCCAGGCCCAGGCGGCGGATCCGTACCTCCCCTCGGGTCAGGCCCGCGCGGAGCCGGCCCTCGAGGGCCTTCCTGAGCTGAACGCGGTGCTCGCCGCGCACCGCGGGGAGGCGCGCAAAGAGATAGAGCCCTTGTTCCGCCACCAAATCGACTTCGTCACCCAGCACGGAGCCCGCTTTGATTAGGCCACTGATCCGCATCGCGCCGCCGGTGCCGCGGCGAATCGGCGCGCCGCTGGCGCGGGTGGGCGCGGATGACCCACTGCCCGCCGGCACCTTTGCGTCGCTCACCGCGCAGGCCCACGCGCTGCCGCCGCACGCGAGCCCGGCGGCGCGGGAGCTGCTTTCGTTCTGGGCGAGGCACCGCCGCAAGCTCGACGAGGCGACCAACACCGCCATCGAGACCCGCCTGGAGGGCGCCGGGTATCCACTGCATCGCGCGCAGTACCTCATCGGCAAGGCGATGCCCGACACGGCGACCTTGCTCCGCCGCGCGGTGAGCGAGAACGTGACGGAGATCGACCGCACCTTCGAAGCGATCCTCAAGAAGGTCGGGCGCCCCACGGCGCGTGTCACCGCGGCGGCGGTGGACGAAGCGTTCGACCCGAATCACCCCGCGCTCCGGGGTCGGCAACGCGTCGACCCAACTGGCCAGCCGGTGGAGTGGAACGCGGTCGGCCGAAACAGAAATCTCGCTGAAGGCGATCCGCGGCACGGCAGCGCGGTGGCGTCCATCCTCGGCCGCGGCAACCGCCACGTCGACTTGGTGCTCGTGCGCGCGCACGACAACACGCACCCGGTCCCGCCGCAGTACATCCGCGACGCCCTCTCGCTCGCCGTGAAGAACGGCGTGAAGGTGGTGAACATGAGCTTCGTGGTCCGCGGCGCCGAGCAGGTGGCGGCCGCGCGCGAGGTCATCATGGCCCACCCCGAGGTCCTCTTCGTCAAGGCGGCAGGCAACGACGACGGCAGGCAGCTGACCGGTCAACGAGCCTCCGCGCCCGAGGTCGAACTCACCACCAACCGTCTGCCCAACCTGGCGGTGGTCGCGGCGATGGAGATGGGACGCAAGGGCCACTACTCGAACTGGGGCGCCCCGTTCGTCACGCACTTGGCCCAGGCGTATCACCTGGCCGCCGACGGCCAGGGCGGCTACGCGCTCTTCAACGGGACCTCCGCCGCGGCACCGCGGCTCTCATCCATCGCCACGAAGATGCTGGCGATCGACGAAGGGCTGCGTCCCGAACAGACGCTGAAGATCATCGCGCTCACCGGCGACGCGCTGCCGCTCAACCCGCAAGAGATCAACCCGAACCTGACGTGGCGCGACGTCGCCGCGTCGGGGACCCTCGCCCACAGCGAGCGCGCGCTCCACTTGACCGCGCTGCGCAAGCTCGTCCGCGGTGGAATGGGGGTCGGCGACGCGCTGGGGCACCTCGGGGTACCCGCTGACGAAGCCGCGACGCTCGCCGCGCTGCTGCCGCAGGTCGCCTGAGCCGGCCCACGACTCGACGCCTCGTCGGCGCGTGCGGTACATGACTGCACATGATCGAGGCTCATCGCAGTCTCCTGCGCGTTCGGGGCGAGGCCACCGCGACCGAATCGAAGACCGTCAAGCTGCACACCTTCGACGTGCCGGCGGGGGTCGCCGCGCTCGCGTTCCAGTTCGACTTCGGTCCCCGCACCGCCACCGACCTCCAGAAGAACGCCCAGCTCATCGAGGCCGCGCTCGAGAAGCACGCGCGGACGCGCAAGGGTGATCAGGCGCGCACGCAGAACCTGAGCGAAGAGCGCACCCAGAATCAGCCGCTCTACCGCGCCATCAACAACCTGATGAACGCCGTGCTGATTGATCCGCAAGGCCGTTGGCGCGGCCGCTGGGACAGAAATCCCGCCTCCGAAGAAGAGGCGCTCTTCCTCGCGCCCGAGGTCTCGTCGAAGGGCTTTCTGCCCGGCGACATCACGCCCGGCCGCTGGACGGTCGCGGTGGAAGTGCACGGCGTGTTCGGCGACCCGGTGCGCTACGACGTCCGGGTCGACGCGCGCGGCCCGCTCGCCCCCGCCGAAAAGGAGAGCCTCGGCGGCCCCGCCGGACAGGGAGCGCGGGTGAAGAAGCCCCGCCGCGCCGCGGGTTGGTTCTTCGGCGAGATGCACTCGCACACCGTGCACAGCGACGGCCGCCACGAGCTGTACGACCTGGCCGCGCGCGGCGCGAAGCTCGGCATCGACTTCATCTGCTTGACCGACCACAACACGACGTCCGGCCTGCTCGACTTGGAGGACCTGCCCATCACCATCGTGCCGGGCTGCGAGCTGACCACCTACCACGGGCATCACCCGGTCTACGGAACCACCGAGCTGGTGCCCTGGCACCTGGACGGAAAGGTCCTCTCGCTCAAAGAGATGGCGCCGACGCTGCGCAAGCTCGGAGCGCTCATCTCGGTCGCGCATCCCTTTCGCATCGGCGACCCCATCTGCACCGGCTGCCGCATGCCCGACGACCTGGATCCCGCGGACTTTGAGCTGTTCGAGGTCTGGTACCGGCGGTGGGACGCGTCGGAGATCGACAATCAAGCCGCGTACGACCTGTGGAATGATTTCTGGCGGCGCGGGCGGCGCATCACCGCGGTGGCCGCGCGCGACTGGCACGGCCCATCGCAGGAAGGTCCCTTCCCCGGCCCCATGGCGTTCACCGGCGTGTACGGCACCGACGACTCGGCCAAGTCGATTCTCGACGGCCTGCGGCGCGGCGAAGTCATCCTCAGCGGCGGCCCCATCGCCGACTTCTCGCTGCACGCCGAAAACAACTCGGCGCGCGTGGGAGGCACCTTGCGCTCCAGCGGCAAGGTCGAGGCACGGCTCATCCTTTCGCGCATGGAGGGCCCCGGCGAGCTGCGCCTCCTGCGAAACGGAGAGGTGGTCCACCAGACGAAAGTCGCGGGCGATGGAGCGCTCTCGCTCGACGATGGGCTCACCAAGCCCGGTTGGTACCGCGCCGAGGTGTGGCGCGACGGCTTGCCCAAGGTGCTCACCAACCACATCGTCTTGGAGCCCGCGTGAGGTCGCCTGCGCCTATGTCTCGTCTATCGCTGCTCGCTCCTCTCCTGTTCTTCGCGTGCACCTGCGGTCCCGCGGGAGCGCCGCCTCGGCTCTCGGTCTTGCCGAGCGCCATCGACTTCGGCGAGCGGCTGCCGGGGTTCAGCCAAGCAGCGCAGCTCACCCTGACCAACACCGGCGGCCAGATGCTGCGCATCGAGTCGGCCACGCTCGATGGCACGCAGGCCTCGGTGTTCCGCTTCGACGGTGTGCCGGAGGAGCTCTCCTCGGGCGACGCCGCCGCGATGACGGTCTCCTTCGTCCCGCCTTCGGCCGAAGGCAGCTACGCGGCGACGCTCGTCTTCCGCACCAACTCGCTCGAGACGCCCGAGGTCACCGTCGAGCTGCAGGGCGTCAGCTCGCTCAACTGCTCCTTCGGTCGGACCGCGTGCAGTGGCGCCTGCCTCGACTTGAGCACCAACGTCGAGCACTGCGGCGCCTGCAACAACAAGTGCGCGGCCGGCCAGGCCTGCGTGAGCAGCGCCTGCCAGTGCGTTCCCGTGACCTGCGCGTTCCTGAGCAAGGACTGCGGCACGCTGCCCGATGGGTGCGGAGGCACTTTGGCGTGCGGGCCGTGCTCCGGCACCCAGGTGTGCGGCGGCGGCGACAGCCTCAACGTGTGCGGCGAAGGCCGCGTCTGCTCGCCGCACCGCCTGTGCTGGGAGCAGCCGCTGCCCACGGGTACCCCCGTGCGCGGGCTGTTCGCGCTCTCGTCCAACGCGGTGTGGGCGGTCGGCGACCACGGCCTGGTGATGCGCTGGGACGGCGCGCGGTGGACCGGCTTCCCGTCGGGCACCACGAGCACGCTGCGCTCGGTGTGGGCCGCATCGGCGAGCGAAGCGTGGGCGGTGGGCGACGACGGCGTGGTCTTGCGGTTCGACGGCCAAGAGTGGGTCGGCAGCACGCAGAGCACGGGCGCGCTGCGCGGCGTGTGGGGCGCGGGCGCGTCGAACGTCTGGGCGGTGGGCGCGCTCGGCCGCATTCAGCATTGGAATGGCACGGGCTGGGCGGAGGCCAGCAGCGGCGTCGACGCGGGCCTGCGCGCGGTACACGGCTCGGGCGCGAGCGACGTCTGGGCGGTGGGAGAGAACGGCACCGCGCTGCGCTGGAACGGGAGCAGCTGGCAGCCGACCACCACCAACGACGCGCGCGCGCTGAACGCCGTGCGCGCGGTCTCGCCCACCGAAGCGTGGGCCGCGGGGGAAGGCGGCGTGCTCTTGCACTTTCAGAGCGGCAGCTGGTCCGCGCCGGCGAGCGGGACGGGTGAGCCATTGCACGCGCTGGGCGGCACGGGAGGCGCGCTGGTCGCGGTGGGCGCGCAAGGCTGGGTCGTCCCCGTCTCCGGCGGCGCGTCGCAGCTGAGCGGCAACCCGAACCTCTACGCCGTGAGCGACGACCTTTGGGCGGGCGGCGAACGGCTGGAGCGCTCCGACGGTGGCGCTTGGTCGACGTTCACCACGCGCGCGGTGTCGGAAGGCACCACGCTGAACCGCGTGCACGGCATCTCGAAGACCGAGCTCTGGGCCATCGGCGGAGATCCGTCAGGCCCCACCGGCGCGGCGCTGCACGGCGGCGGGAGCGGCTGGAGCTTCGAGTCGATGCCGCTGGCGCGCGTGTACCACGGGCTCTGGGTCGGCAGCGCCACCGACGCGTGGGCGGTCGGTGAGGGCGGCGCGATCGCGCGGTGGAACGGCAGCAGCTGGGCCAACGTCACCAGCCCGACCGCGCAGCACCTGTATGACGTCGCCGCGCTGGGCGCCAACGTGTTCGCGGTCGGCGCGCAGGGCACGCTTATCCGCTCGACGTCGGGCGTGTGGAACGACGAGGCGCACCCGGCCGGCACCGCCGAGCTGCGCGCCATCGCCCTCGCCAGCCCCACCCGCGCGTTCGCCGTCGGCGCAAACGGCGTCGCGCTGCAGTGGAACGGCAGCACCTGGTCGACGCTCGCGACGTCGACCACCGAGCGGCTGCTCGACGTGGCGATCATCACGCAGAACGACGTCTGGGCGGTCGGCGAGAACGGAACGGTCCTGCGCGCGACCGGCGGCGCGTTCGCGGCAGTTCCGTTCCCCCACGCCACGCGCTTGTCCGGCGTGTTCCCCGTCGCGGCGGATCAGGTCTGGGTGGTGGGCGACCAGGGCGCGGTCTACTTGTGGAACGGCTCCGCCTGGTCCGCGCGCGAGAGCGGAACGCGGCGCGACTTGAAGCACATCTGGGGCCTGGGCGCCGACGACTTCTGGATTGTCGGCGAGGGCGGCGCGCTGCTTCGGCACCGCCCGTGAGCGCCGCGGCGTTGTCTCATTTGAGCAGCCCGTGCGGATCCAGCACGTACTTGCGCGCCTGGCCCGCGTCGAACTCGTGGTAGCCGCGCGGCGCGTCGTCCAGCGGGATGACGGTGGCGTTCACGATTTTCGCGATGGGCAGCCGGTCGTTCAGAATCGCCCGCATCAGCATGCGGTTGTACCGGAGCACCGGCGTCTGGCCCGTCGAGAAGCGCAGCGACTTGGCCCAACCCAATCCGAAGCGCATGCGCAGGCTCCCGTGCTTGGCCGCCTCGTCTTTGGAGCCGGGGTCCTCGGTGACGTAGAGCCCGGGCACGCCGATGCCGCCAGCTGGGCGCGTGATGCCCATGAGTGAGTTGAGCACGACCGCGGGCGCCTCGGTGCCGTGCTGCGCGCCGTGGCCGTGGGCCTCGAACCCCACCGCGTCCACCGCCGCGTCGACCTCGGGGACGCCGAGGATGTCCTCGATGAGCTCCTCGAGCTTGTCGCTCTTCTTCAGGTCGACGGGCTCGAAGCCCACGGACTTGGCGTGCGCCAACCGATCTGCGTTCACGTCGCCGATGAGGACGTTGGCCGCGCCGAGAATCCTCGCCGAGGCCGCCGCGGCCAGGCCGACGGGGCCAGCGCCGGCGACGTAGACGGTGGCGCCGACGCCCACGCCGGCGGTGACCGCCCCGTGGAAGCCGGTGGGCAGAATGTCCGACAGCATGGTGAGGTCGCGCATCTTCTCCATCGCCTGGTCTTTGTCCGGAAAGGCGATGAGGTTGAAGTCCGCGTAAGGCACCATCACGTACTCGGCCTGGCCGCCGATCCAGCCGCCCATGTCCACGTAGCCGTACGCGCCGCCCGCGCGGTCTTCGTTGACGTTGAGGCAGACGCCCGTCTGCTGCTCGCGGCACATGCGGCAGCGGCCGCAGGCGACGTTGAACGGCACCGTCACCCAGTCGCCCACCGAGAGGAACTCCACGTCTTTGCCCTTCTCGATGATCTCACCCGTTATCTCGTGGCCGAGGACCAGCCCTTTGGGCGCCGTGGTCCGGCCGCGCACCATGTGCTGATCCGACCCGCAGATGTTGGTCGAGATCACCTTGAGGATGACCCCGTGCCCGATGGCCTTGCCCTTGGGGTTGACCATCTTCGGATAGGGAATCGACTGGACCTCGACCTTGCCCGGCCCCATGTAGACGACGCCGCGGTTCTCCGTGCTCATCGCCGCCCCCCGTTCTCGAAGGCGGCCGCGCCCGCGGTGGCGACCACGTGGTCCTGCTCGCCGCTGCCGCCGCTCACGCCCACCGCGCCGACGACCTTGCCGCCCCGCCGAAGCGGCACGCCGCCCGCGAAGACCATCACCCGGCCGCCGTTCGACACGTGGATGCCGAAGAACTGCCCGCCCGACTGGGAGTGCGTGGCCAGGTCCCTGGTCGAGATGTCGAACGCCCGCGCGGTGAACGCCTTGTTGATGGAGATGTCGATGCTGCCCAGCCACGCGCCGTCCATGCGCACGTGGGTGATGAGGTTCCCGCCCTCGTCCGCCACGGCGATGTTCATCGGCTGGTTGATCTCCTTCGCCTTCTTCTCCGCCGCCTCGACGACGCGGCGCGCTTCCTCGAGCGAAATCATGTGTCCTCCGGGGGATGAAACGGGTGAGCGCGGAAGGTGGATCCGCACCGCCGCCAGCAGAACCGTCCGGAAGTCTCATCGCCCCGGAGAGGTCCACCGGCGCACATTCCGCGCGCCGAAGGGTCAGGACGCAGACGTCGGCGCCACGCGGCGCAAGGGCGACCAGAACAGAACGCACGCGTGACAACGGGCAACGCGCCGTTTGGCATCCGCTCGGGCTGTCGGTACATGGGGCCCATGACCCGCTGGTGCCTCGTCGTTGCGTTCGCCGCTTCCTGCGCGCTGGGGTGCGCTCCGCTGTCGGCCGAGCCGCTCGAGCCTGAGCCGACCGCGCCCGCCGAGACGCCGTCGCCCGAGCCGAGCGACCCGGAGCCGTCGCCGCCCGAGCCCACCGAGCCGGAGTGCCCGACGCTTTCGCCCGACGCGCCGCGCGCTGTGGTCGTCGCGGTCAATCGCGAAGGCCCCGACGACGGCATCGTCGTCTACGCCATCGACCCAGACGGCAAGCTGCACGACCGCCATCTGGCGTTCTGGGGCATCAACAACCCGCGGCAGATCACCCTCCGCGCCGACGGCTGCGAGGCGCTCGTGGCCTATGGCCGCATCGATGGTCCGTTCGGGGTGGCCGTGCTCGCGCTGCGGCCGGATGGCAGCCACGCTTACTTGAAGCAGACGCTCGAGCTCGGCATGGACGAGCTCACCTCCGGCGTGGCGTACGGCACGAAGGACCACGCGGTGCTCGCCTCGAAGATTGGGCCCACCGGACACACGCTGCACGCGCTCGAGCGCAAGCCCGACGGTTTCTGGACCCAAGGCCCCCAGACGCCCATCCCGGGAGACTGGCCCATCGACTTGATGGCGCGGCCAGGCACCGAGCAGGTGGTGATGATGCGCGTCGACCTCTCCACGCGGGAGCCGACGGAGTTTCTTCCGCTGCATCGCACCGAGCAGGGCTGGGTGCGTGCGGGACAGTCGGGGCTGGTGGAGCCCGCGACCGTCAGCATGGCCGCGCATCCGTCGGGCCAGTCGCTGTACAGCGGCACGAGTGATCCGCTGCGCGGGCTGCCCGTTCCCGGCGGGTTCCTGAACAGCTTCCGCTTCGACGGCGCCGACTTGAAGCCGATGCCGGCCTTCAGCTTGCCGCACGACAGCGCGGCGCTCGCGGTGGCGCCCGACGGTCGCTCCGTCGTCCTCGAATCGCCCATCGTGCAGAAGGACCCGAACACCAACCAGGTCTCGGTGCGCAGCTACCGCTTTCTCACCGTCTCCTTGGGCGAAGACGGTCAACCGCGCGGCCCCGTGCACGAATCGGCGGCCAAGAACCCAGGGCTCCTGTCGCACGACTTTCGCTTCTCGCCGCACGGTCACCTCGTCATCGCGCGCGAGCACTACCCGAACCAGGCCGGCCCGGACGGCAACGTCTACCCGCTGCAGGTCTGGTCGCGCGACGCGCAGGGCGAATGGAAGCAGGTAGGCGAGCCGATTCCGCTCGCGGGCTTGCCCTCGATGGCGATCGCGCCGTAGCCGCGACCTGCTAGAAGTCGTCTCCTCCATGGCTCGGGCGAACCTTCGACGCAGCGCCGCG
>CAZEDU010000038.1:25847-38684 GCA_964511185.1 uncultured Myxococcaceae bacterium
CTTTGCCCTCTCCTTGGTTTCGTCGGCGCGCGCGCAGGCGCCCGATGCGGGCGTGGGTGTGCTCACCAAGCCGCCCGCGCTGGTGAAAGAGGTTCCCGCTCCGTTTCCACCCGAGGCGCTCGAGGCGAAGTTGGGCGGCATCGTGGGCCTGGAGATCGACATCGGCGCGGATGGGAAGGTGACCGACGCGCGCGTGGTGGAGCCGGCCGGCCACGGCTTCGACGAGGCCGCGCTCGAGGCGGTCCGCCAATTCGAGTTCAGCCCCGCGGAGGTGGACGGCGAGCCCGCCGCGGTGCGCGTGAGCTACCGCTATGAGTTCTTCTACCGCCCGGAGGTGGTCCAGACGCCGCCGCCGGAGCCGGAGAAGGTCGTCAACTTCAGCGGCCGCGTGCTCGAGCGCGGCACCCGGTCGCCGCTCGCCGGCGCGACCGTCACCGTGGGCGAGGGCGAGGGCGCGCGCGAGCTCACCACCGACGCCGAAGGCCGCTTCGAGGCGGCCGGCGTGCCGGTGGGAACACAGAAGGTCGTCGTCTGGCTGCCCGACCACGAGCGGTTCGAGACCACCGAAGCGCTGAAGGAAGGCGAGCGCACCGAGGTCACCTACTTCGTTCGCCGCACCCTCTACAGCGGCTACCAGACCGAGGTGCGCGGACAGCGCGAGCGAAAAGAGGTCGCGCAAATCTCGCTCAAGCAGGAAGAGATTCGGCTCATCCCCGGCACGCAGGGAGACGCGTTCAAGGTGGTGCAGAACCTGCCGGGCGTCGCGCGCTCGCCGTTCTCGATGGGCCTCTTGGTGGTGCGCGGCGGCAAGCCTTGGGACACGCGGACCTACGTCGACGACGCGCGCGTGCCGCTGCTCTTCCACTTCGGCGGCTTGAACGCGACGTTCAACTCGAACCTGCTCGAAGACATCAACTTTCAAGCCGGCAACTTCGGCGCCGAGTACGGACGCAACATCGGCGGCCTGGTGCGCGGCAAGACGCGCACGCCCGCGAAGGACACGCTGCACGGCTACGTCGACGTGAACGTCATCGACACCTCCGCGCTGGTGGAGGCGCCGCTCGGCGAGAACTGGTCGATCGCCGCGGGCGCGCGGCGCAGCTACATCGACGCGGTGCTGCCCTGGGTGCTCGACACCTTCGTCCCCCAGGCCGACGTGCTCGCCTTCACCGTCGCGCCCCGCTTCTACGACTACCAGCTCAAGCTCGAGCGGCGACGGCCGAACAGCCGCGACCGACTGACCCTCTCGTTCTTCGGCTCTCATGACCAGGTCGGCTTCGTGCTGCCCAACCCAGCGCTCGACCCGGAGGGGCGCGGCGCCTTCGACACCGTCATCGCCTACAACCGGCTCGGGCTGACGTGGGACAAGGGCATCACCGACCGGCTGCGCTTCTCTTCCGCCAACTGGCTCGGCACCGAGCAGTTCGACTTCTCGGCAGGCAGCGACATCTTCTTCTACGGCACGAGCTACCCCATCAGCTCGCGGCAGGCCTTTCAGCTGCAAGTCCCCGAAGCGAACCTCGAGCTCGCCTTCGGCGCGGACCTCTACCTGCTGCCGTACCGCTTCCGCACCCAGGGGCCGCCGCGGATCAAGCTCAACCAGATTCCGGATCCTTTCCTCTCGCGTCAGTTGATCAGCGAGCAGGAGGCCAGCGCGACCTTCGAGCCAGGGCTGTTCATCGAGTCGGTGTGGAAGCCGCACCCCAAAGTGAAGCTGGTGACCGGCGTGCGCGGCGACTACGAGTCGCTGATGAACGACGCCTGGGTCGACCCGCGCGCCGCGCTGTTCGTCGATGTGACCCAGGCCACCACGCTGAAGGCGGCCGCCGGCCTCTACCACCAGCCGCCCGACTACCGTCAGGGACAGCTCTCGCCGGTGTTCGGCAACCCTGACTTGCTGCCCGAGGCCGCGGCGCACTACTCGGCGGGCGTCGAGCAGCGGCTCACCCAAGCCGTCAGCCTGGACCTGCAGGTCTATTACAAGTCTCTCTTCCACCAGGCGCTGCCCACCGCCGCGCCCGACGTGGGCGCCGGCGCCGACGCCGACACGTTCGACTTGAATTACACGAGCGACGGCAGGGGCCGCAGCTACGGGGTCGAGCTGCTCTTGCGCCACCAGCTCACCTCGCGCTTCTTCGGATGGGTCGCCTACAGCCTCTCGCGCACCGAGCGGCTCTATTCGACCGGCGCGTACGGCTTGAACCCGCTCGACCAGCCCCACAACCTGATCGCGCTGGCGAGCTACAAGCTGCCCTACGACTTCATCGCCGGCGTCCGGCTGCGCTACGCGAGCGGCGCGCTCAACACGCCCTACCGCGGCGCCATCTACGACGCGAACGGCAACTACTATTTCCCGCTCCCGGGCGAGCTGTTCGGCCGACGGCTGCCCGCGTTCTTCCAGGCCGACGTGCGCATCGACAAGCGGTTCGTCTTCGAGCAGTGGATGCTCTCGGTCTACGCCGACGTTCAGAACGTCACCAACCGCGCCAACGTCGAAGGCGTCGTCTACAACTTCGACTACACGCAAGAGCAGTATGTGACCGGGCTGCCCATCATCCCCGCCATCGGCGTGCGAGGGGAGTTCTAGATGCGACGAACCTTCGCCTGCCTCCTCGTCGCGCTCGTCGCCGCCGCGTGCGGCGAGTCGTTCAAGCCGGAGACCGTCGTCGACTCGTTCCGCTTCCTGGGCATGCGCGCCGACCCGCCCGAGCTCAACCCTGGCCAGCTCACCGCATTCGAGGCGCTGCTGGTCGATCCGCGCCCGGGCGGAAAAAAGACCATCCTTTGGCTGGGCTGCGAGCCAGACCCATTCAACCTAGGCCGCAGCGTCTGCTCGCGGACGGATCAGCTCGCGGATCCATCCGCCTTCGTCACCCCGACCGAAGGCGGCGGCGCGCAGCTTCCGCCCGGCGTGAGCATCATCGGGTTCAACGACTTCGCGCGGCTCGCCGCCAAGCCCGACGTCTTCTCGCAGCTGCCGCCCGGCGACGCGCGGCGCGAGACAGGGACCGTCGCGCAGATCATCGCGCTCGCGGTGGCCGAAGAGGTCTCCCCCACCGCGCCGGCCGCCGAGCTCGAGGCCGCGCTCGAGCGGGTGCGCGCCCGCGAGGTCGACTCGCAGCTCGCGCTCTTCCGCGTGCGCATCACCGAAGAGACCTCGCTCAACACCAACCCTGTCTTGGGGCCGCTGCTCGTCGACGACCAGCCCCTGCCCGATGGCCTGACCCTGCGCCTGCGGCCCGGAGAGGACGTGAAGCTGGAGCTCACCGCGCCCGACACGTCGTTCGAGCCCTACGAGCAGCTCACGCCGAGCGGGCGCGAGCCGCGGGAGGAGCGGCTGATCACCGCCTGGTACTCCACCTTCGGCCGCTTCCTCGAAGCGCGCGTGGTGATGCGCTCCGAGGTCGAGCAGCGCTTCACCGCGCCAGCGAGCGACGACGAAGCGCTCGCCAGGGGGCGCGCGGGCACGCTGTGGATGGTCGTGCGCGACACGCGCGGTGGCCAGAGCTGGACGACGCGCGCGCTCTACGTCTGCGACGAATCGCTGCCCGCGCCGAGCGTGACCGCGCTCAGCCCAGATCGCGGCGTGTCCAACGGCGCGCTCCGCATCACCTTGAGCGGCGCGAACCTCGACGCGCTGCTCGAAGTGCACGTCGACGGCCGCCCGCTCACCGACGTCATCTCCACCGCGACGGGCTTCAGCGGTCGCCTGCCTTCGCTTGCACCGGGCCCGCACACCCTGACGCTGCGCGGCAAGAATTGCAGAGATGAACTGCTTCCAACGCACTTCATCGCCGAGTGACATTGGAGCACCTACATCCACGTGGAGCATTCATGTCCTACGGTGGATCCAGGCGGATCAGCGCTAACCCCCGAAGAACCCCCGGCCAGGGCCATGGCCCACGTCCTGCTACCTGAATCAGGGCAACAGCCGCACTGAAATCGCGGCCAATGCAAACAGCAGAAAGGGGCACGACATGTTCCGCCGTCCGAAGAATCACGCGCAGCTGGCTCGACTGGAGAGCGCGGTCTACCAACTCGAGACCGCCAAGGCGTTCCTCTGGGAGAGCGGTGAGCCGATGCTCGCTCAGCAGATCTCCGCCGTGCTCAACAAGGTCCGCACGCAGATCAGCCACTCGCGGGAGCAGCTCGGTTACGCGCCGCGCCCCAGCGCCAACAGCTCGACCGAAGCGGCTTAAAGGCTCACAGGTCGTACTCATCGTCGGCGGCGCTCTGGCTCTCGGAGCGGCCGACGGTCGACTCAACGACGTCGCGCGCCTCGGCCGCCTGCTCCGCGCTGACCTTCGCCGTCTCTTCGAGCCGATCGATGATCCACATCGCGCGTTGATACGACGCGCGCGAACGTTTCACCGGGTGCCGCTTGAGCGGCGACGGCAGCATCGACGCGAGAATCGCGCCTTCACCCAATGACAGCTCCGCTGCGGAGTGACCGAAATATTCGCGCGCGGCCGCTTCGATGCCGTAGATGCCGTCTCCCCACTCCACCACGTTCAAATAGAGGGTGAGGATGCGTGACTTCTTAAGGTCGCGCTCGAGCCGCTTGGCGAGGACGAGCTCCTTCGCCTTTCGCCACAGGCTCCGTTCCCCGGAGAGCCAGAGGTTTTTCGCGAGCTGCTGCGTGATGGTCGACGCGCCGCGTCCCAGCTCCCGCTTGGCGATCGACTCCTGCACCGCTTTTTTGAGCTCCCGGGTGTCGACTCCGTCGTGCAGGTAGAACGCGCTGTCCTCCGAGGTGAGGACCGACTGCACCGCGAGCGGCGCGATGGCCGAGAGCGGAACCCAGCGTTGCCGGCGTCGCGGCTTCGTGCCCTTCGCACGCGCCTGGCGGGCCCGGTGCTCGATGAGCGCGGTCGTCTCAGGGTTCTTGGACGCCAGCGGCGCGGCCTGCGGCAACGTCGCGTAGCTGTACGTCATGCCCGCGAGCAACGTGAGCGCCGCGGCCAGCAGCGCCACCCGAAGCCAGGACCGAGACCTTCTCTTTCCGCGCGCCATCGCCTTCGGGAATCTTTCGCCGCGGGCGCCTTCGGGGCAAGCGCGCTCGCCGAGTGCCTCAGATGATTCTGTCGGCAATGGAGCCGCTCAGAGCGGCATGGTTACCCAGAGAAATGCTCCGGGTGTTGATTTGAGTTGGCTCGTTGGCTCGAAAACGAGCGCTCAGGGCATTGACGCATGTCCAGCCCTCGGGCACTTCGGACCAACGATGACGTCGAAACTGGCAACAGCGTGCCGAGAAACGGTCGCGTCTTGGCAATTGCTCGAGCCATCGAAGCGCAGACGAACCAGTGACCCAGTCCACGCTCCCCATCCAGGCCAGCCGCATTTCGGTCCGCTCACTGGCGAGGCCTGGCGGAGTCGGCAGCCACACCAACTTGGTCACGCTCGCGCTCACGACATTGAGCGGTATATGAACTGGCGGCCATGGGCTTGCTGCTTGTCACCCTCACCGCTGGTCTCCTGACCCAGGCTCCCGAAGTCGACGCGGGGCCGCTCCGGTTGAGCATCGTGGTGTCGGAGAGCGCTCAGGTCTTTCACATCGTCGATCAACTCTCGATGTGGAGCCCATACAGCCATCCGCAATACCGGCGGTTCTTCGAAGGCCAGGAGGGCGGTGGCCTCACGCCGGACGACGAGAAGCTGCTCGCTGCACACGCCGAGCTTCGCAAGCGAATGGGCTACGGCGCGTTGGATCAGACCTTCTACGTCGAGGGGACGTGGCAGGCCGCGCTCGATGCGGCGGCGGTCGCGAAGCGGTTGGACCTCCCCACCGTGGAAACCGAACGAAAGGTCCTCGCGCACTTTCACCCTCGGGTGAGAAAGCTGATCGACGCCAAGGCTGCCGAGCTCGAGGCCTCACGCGCCGCGCTCCTCGCTCAACGTGGCAAGCTGAAGGACTTTGCCGAGAAAGCCTCGCGGTTTTGGGGCGGCAGCCGCGTCGAGATGTCTCTTTATCTCGTCGCTACTCCTCGAGGAGGAGACGGCGGCGGCTTCAACGGCGGCAAGTTGGTGGTCGAGGTCGAGGGCGGGCAGCCGCCAGTCGACGTGACCATTCACGAAACGTGGCACGCCTTCGCCCAGCCACGCCAGGCTGACATTCTCACCGCCGCCAAGGCCGCCGGAACCGACTGGGAAACCATGAGCGAAGGTCTCGCCTATGCGGTCTCACCCGGAATCTACTCCTCGAGCGACCGGGCCGAGCTGGAGACCCAGGTCCACAGACACGCGCAGGAGAAGAAGTCGTTCTCGGCCGAGCCCTACGTGCGCTTCAATCGGCTCGGCCTCGCCCTTCGTCCGCTGATGCAGACGGCGCTCGAGAAGGGAGAAGGCACCTTTGCAACGTTCCTTCCCAGGGCGGTCGACGTCTACCGCAGCCTGGCGGAGGTCTCGCTGGCCCTCGAGCGCGAAAACGCGCGGCTCCGTTACTTCATCTTTGGCAGCAAAGAGGCATTCCAGTCGGTGGCTGCGCTCGCCGCCGGCAACGACGTCTGGGGCCGCGGTCTCAGTCCCAAAGAGTTCGATGAGCTCGCGGCGAAAATGCGCGTCCGGGACGTGGTGGTGTTCGCTGCGACGCGCGAAGAGCTGCTCGCCCTTCCGCGAAGGCTCGCGGACGCGTGGGCCTCCGAGTGGCCGAAGCTCAAGGCCCACCTGGAGCGGCGACCGAGCGGGCTGTTTCGCGCCGTCACGGCCCAGGGAACCCGGGTGGCTGTCTGGGGGAACGACGGCCCGGCCTTGGCTGCGGAGCTGGCGAAGGCGGAGCTGAAGAAGGCGCTTCTTCCCGAGCGCTAAACACACCGACTCGTCCGCGAGCATCGGCCGGAGTGTCGACCGAAGGCATGGGCGATCAACTTCACTCGAGCGCGAGCAGCGCCGCGCCGACCAGCCCGCTGTCGTCGCCGAGCGAAGCGGTGGAGATCTTCAGCGCGCGTCGGCTCACCCAGGCGGTCTTCGACTGCACCGCCTGGCGAATACGCTCCACCAGCGCCGGACAGCGGCTCAAGACGCCTCCGCCCAAGACGAGCTGCTCCGGGTTGAGCAGGGTGAGCGCGTTGGCGATGGAGAACCCCAGGTGCTGCGCCGCGCGGTCGTAGATGCGGCGCGCCGCCGCGTCGCCGGACGTGGCGAGCGCTTCGAGCAGCGCGGGCGTGAGCCGCGCGGCGTCGTGCGCGCGCAGCGCGGTCGGCTCAGTCGAAGCCGCCGCCTCCTGCATCTGCGCGATGAGGTGGTGACCGCCGGCGTAGGCCTCCAGGCAACCGCGCTCGCCGCAGCCGCAAGCGCGGCCGTCCGTCTCCACCTTCACGTGGCCCAGCTCGCCCGCCGCGCCGCGCGCGCCTTGCAGCAGCTTGCCCCCCGCGATGATCGCGCTGCCGACGCCGGTGCCCACGAAGACGACGAGCACGTCGCGCGCGCCGAGCGCGGCACCGGCCTTGAGCTCCCCCCACGCCGCCGCCGACAGGTCGTTGAACACGCGCACGGGGCGGCCGACCGCCTCCGAGAGCAGCTGCCCGAGCGCCACGTCGCGCCACCCCAGGTTCGGCGCCACCCTCACCAGCCCGGTGTCGCCTTCGAGCTGCGCCGCCGCGCCGACGCCGCACGCGTCGACCTGAACGCTGGGCACCTGCGCGAGGCACGCGCGCGTCAGCTCGGCCAGCGTCCTCACCACCGCGTGCGGCGCGCGGTCGTCGAGCGTCGCCTTCGTGGTGGCGACGCGCTCGCCGGCGGTCGAGACGACGGCCACCCGCGCGGTGGTGCCGCCCAAGTCGATGCCGAGCGCGTGAGAGGTCTTCGCGGGCACGGAGCGAAGACAAAGCGCATGCGGCGGCGGTCCGCAAGCCGCGGCCTGGCCATCGGCTATCCATGCCGCCGCGCGCGCCACCACGCGCCGGCCGTCGCGCCCACGCCGAGCACCGCCAGCGCCACCCCGAGCGCGCGCCGGTTCGCGGCCATCCACATCTGCACGCTCGTGTCGCGCGCGCGATCGCCGAACTCTCCGCGCGCGCCGCGATCTCCCGGCACCGGCGCGAAGAGGTTGTCCGCCCGGTTCGGCTCGACGGGCATCGGGGCTTGCTGTCCTTCATATCCGCGCTTGGCCAAGTACCGGTCCAGCCATCCAGGCACCACGCGCTGACCGACAATCGCCCGCACCGAGCTCCACCCGAGCCAGCGCTCGCGCACCGGCCGCTCCGCCACCTCGAGCACCGCCCGCGCGATGACCTCGGGCTCGTAAATCGGCGGCACCGGCTGCGGGTGCTTGGGCAGCCGCGTGCGCATCACCTCGAACTGCGGCGTGTTCACCGCCGGCAGCTGGAGCATGCAGAGCTTCACCGGGCTCCGGTCGTGCAACAGCTCCGAGCGCAATGAGTCGGTGAAGCCGCGAATCGCCGCCTTGCTCGCGCAGTACGCGGCCTGCAGCGGAATCGACCGGTACACCAGCGCCGAGCCAATCTGAATGATGATGCCGCCGCCCTGCGCCTCCATGTGCCGCAGCGCCGCCTGCGTGCCGTGCACGGTGCCCAGGTAGTTCACCTCGGTGACGCGCCTCACCTCCTCCGCGCGCAGCGCGCGCACCGGCGAGAGCACGGTCACCATCGCGCAGTTGATCCAAACGTCGATGCGCCCCCACAGCCCCGCGACCTCGTCGGCGAACCGCTCGACCGCCGCGGCGTCCGCCACGTCCACCACCTGGGTCCACGCCTCGCCGCCCAGGGCGTGCACCTCGAGCGCGGCGTGCAGCAGCGCCTCCTCACTTCGAGCCAAGAGCGCCACCTTCGCGCGCGCCCGACCGAACGCCCGCGCCAGCGCGCGCCCCACGCCGCTCGAGGCGCCGGTCACCACCACCGTCTTCCCCACGAGTGGACCCGCCATTTCGCGCCCCCTCCCCGAGTCACGCGTGCGCGCGGGTCGGCCACGGCCGGCGCCGCTGCGGCTGCTCCTTCAAACCCAGCTGCTTCGCCGACTCGGGCAGGTGCCGGCGGACGAGCCGCGCCAGCGCCTCGCCGTCGATCAGCTCGGCCACTCCCTGCGCCGCGACCTCGGCGTCGTCGGAGAACACGCCGGTCGTCACCAACACCGGCACGCCGCTCGGGGCGACGCGGCTGAAGTCCACCGCCTGCACCACCTCCACGCTCGACACCGGGCTCGCGCTCATCGGCAAGCACCGGACCTTGAGCCGCTGGCCCACGCCGTCGGGCCGCTCGAGCAAGAGGTCCACCGCGCCCCGCTCCTCCTGCTCGGACACGGTCCCGTACCCCCGCTCCTCGAACAAGCCGGCCACCAGGTCCCCCAGCCGACGCGCGTCGAGCGACGGCAGGCGCCCCAACCCGACGCGCGCCGGCGCCCGGCGTGGGTTGGCGCCGCTCTGCGCGAGCGCGAGCAAGAAGAAGAGGATCAACGCCAACAGCGCGCTCAAGACCAGGACCGTCGCCATGCGGATCAAACGGTAGGGCGAGCGGACCGCCTCGGCCCGCCTCGACGCACGCTGGGCAAGCGGGCGGCTTTTCGACTCACCGACAGTCGCCGCGCCCCCCCGAACAATTGAGCGCGCCCACCCGCGGACCTACCTCCGGTCCACCGCAATTCGCACGCCTGAACACCTTATGGCACCGCTCTTCCCCCGATGGTCCAACACGGTCTTCCGCCTCGTCGGAGCCGCGGTGCTCGCGACCCCGCTCGTGGCGGTCGCGGGGTTGATGCTGTACGTGCGCTCACCGCTGCACACCGGACAGAACGACCCCATCGAGCAGCCGGTGCAGTTCGATCATCGACACCACGTCAGCGACGAAGGCATCGACTGCCGCTACTGCCATCAGACCGTCGAGCGCTCCCCGTCGGCCGGCGTGCCCGCGACCGAAGTGTGCATGGGGTGCCACGGGCAAATCTGGAACAAGAGCCCGCTGCTCGACCCGGTCCGCGCGTCGTACTTCCAGGACGAGCCGATTCGCTGGGAGCGGGTGCATCGGCTGCCGGACTTCGTCTACTTCAACCACGCCGCGCACGTGAACAAGGGCGTCGGCTGCGTCTCGTGCCACGGGCGCGTCGACCGCATGGCGCTCGTCGAGCAGGTCGCGCCGCTCACCATGGGCTGGTGCCTCGACTGCCACCGAAACCCCAGCCCGCACCTGCGTCCCCAAGAGCACGTCTTCTCGATGCAGCCGCTGCCCCGGGAAGCCGCGGGGCAGGGCGCGGACTTGATGCTCGAGCACCGCGTGCAAACCCGCACCAACTGCACCACCTGCCACCGATGAGCGCGCACCGGCCCGACAGCTACGCCTTGCCCGTCGTGTCTTCACGGCCGTGGCGCACCTTGAGCGAGCGCGAAGGGTCGCGCCCACCTTCGCCCGAGCTCCCCGACGAGCCGTCCGACGCGGTGTCCCGCCGCAGCCTGCTCAAGCTGCTGGGCTCGGGGGTCGCGCTGGCGGGGCTCGAGGGCTGCTTCCGGCCACCGCCGGAGAAGATTCTCCCGTACTCGAGGAAGCCGGCCGGCGTGGTGCCCGGCGTGCCGCAACACTACGCGACGGCGTTCACGCTCTTGGGACGCGCGACTGGGCTCGTCGTCGAGAGCTTCGAGGGCAGGCCCACCAAGGTCGAAGGCAACGAGCTGCACCCGACCTCGGCCGGCGCGACGGGCCGCTTCGAGCAGGCGCTCCTGCCGCAGCTCTACGACCCCCACCGGGCGCGGCTGCCCACGCGGCAAGGCCAACCCATCGCGTGGAAGAGCGTCTTTCAAGACCTCGAGCGGCTCGCCGCCTCGCACGCGGAAGACGGCGGCGCGCGGCTGCGCTTCCTCGTCGAGCCGACCTCGTCGCTTCTTCACGCCGACCTGCGCCGCCAAATCCTCGAGCGCTTCCCCCGCGCGGGCTTTCACGCCTGGGCGGCCGGGTTCGACGCCGCCGCGCAGCAGGCCACGCAGACGGCCTTCGGGCGCCCGCTCGAGCGGCTCCACGCGCTGCGCGACGCCGACGTCATCGCCTGCCTCGACGACGACCTCCTCGACTGCGTCGGCGAAGGCATCCAGCACCTGCGTGCGTTCGCCGACCGCCGCTCGCCCGAAGGCGCGATGAACCGGCTCTACGTGGTGGAGGCGACCTACACGCAGACCGGCACCATGGCCGACCACCGCCTGCGGCTCGCGCCGTCGCGCGTGGGCGCCTTCGCCCTCACGCTGGCCGCCGAGCTGACCCGCGAGCTCCCCGCGCTGCGCGCGCTCCTCCCCGGCGCGCCGCCCGCGCTCGAGCCGCACGCCGTGAAGCTGGCCCAAGTGCTCGCGCGGGACCTGCTCGCGCACCGCGGGCGCGCGCTCGTCACCGTGGGCGCCGCGCAGCCCGCGTGGGTGCACGCGCTCGCCCTGGCGATGAACGACGCGCTCGGCGCCGTCGGCGCCACGCTGCGCTTCATCGAGCCGGTGAGGCTGGACGCGCGCGCGGGGCTCGACGCGGTGGGCGCGCTGGTGGACGAGCTGAGCGCGGGGGCCGTCGACACGCTCGTCGTCACGGCCTTCAACCCGCTCTACAGCGTGCCGGCCGACGCGGGGCTCGCCGACGCGTTCGGGAAGGTCCCCAACACCGTCTGCTGGGGCGCCTACCAAGACGAGACCGCCGCGCGCGCCCGCTGGCACCTGCCCGCCGCGCACCTGCTCGAGAGCTGGGGCGACACGCGCGCCGCCGACGGCACCGCGAGCCTGGTGCAGCCGCTCATCTCGCCGCTGTTCGATGGCATCGACGAAGCGCGGCTGCTCGGCGCCTTCACGCGCGAGGCCGACTTGACCACGCACCAGCGGCTGCAAGCGCTCTGGCGCGAGCGGACGGGGCGGCCGGCGGACTTCGAGCGGCGGTGGGGGCAGTGGCTCGCCGACGGGGTGATTCCCGACACCCAGGCGGCGACCGCGGCGGCGCGCGTCGACCTCGAGGCGCTGGCCGGCCTCACCCGACGCGCGGCCGTGCCGCCCAGCGACGGCCTCGAGCTTCGCTTCCACCTCGACGCCAAGGTGCACGACGGCCGCTTCGCCAACAACGCCTGGCTGCAAGAGCTGCCAGACCCCATCACCAAGCTCACCTGGGACAACGCCGCGCTGGTGAGCCCGGCCACTGCGGCGCAGCTCGGCCTGCGCTCGGAAGACGTCGCGCGGCTCGAGCGCGGCGGCGTGGCGCTGGAGGCGCCGGTGGAGATCATCCCCGGCATGGCCGATGGCGTCGTGGCGTTGGCGCTCGGCTACGGCCGGTCGGGCGCCGAGGAGATCGCGCGCGACGTCGGCGTGAACGTCAACACGCTGCGCCGCGCGGCCGCGCCGTGGATCGACACCGGCCTTCAGGTGCAGCGCACGGGGAAGACGCACCGCCTCGCCACCACCCAAGGGCACTGGGACATGGACGGCCGGCCCATCGCGCTCTCGGTCGAGCGCGAGCGGCTCACGCCCGAGACGTTCGAGTCGCAGCGCGGCGAGCTCCCGTCGATTTTCCCGCCCCTGGTGCACGCCCAGCCGAAGACGCCCGACAAGCCGCTCGCGGTGGCGCGCTGGGCCATGGGCATCGACCTGTCGCGCTGCATCGGCTGCAGCGCGTGCGTGGTCGCCTGCCAGGCGGAGAACAACATCCCCACCGTCGGCAAGGAGCAGGTGCTCAAAAGCCGGGAGATGCACTGGCTGCGCGTCGACCGGTACTTCGAAGGCCCCATCGAGAACCCGACCGTGGTGCACCAGCCGCTGATGTGCGTGCACTGCGAGAAGGCGCCCTGCGAGTACGTGTGCCCGGTCAACGCCACGGTGCACAGCGACGAAGGCCTGAACGAGATGGTCTACAACCGCTGCGTCGGCACGCGGTTCTGCTC
>CAZEDU010000039.1:0-27454 GCA_964511185.1 uncultured Myxococcaceae bacterium
CTGAAGGGGAAGTTGAACTGGGTGGATGCTTTGCCTGCGCTTCGATGGCCCGTGCTGTGCCAAGACACGACCGCTTCACGGTGCGCCGTGCCACTCATGGACGCGCCCAATCCCCCGGCCCGAAACGCGGCACCGCTGGTGGCTTTTCGCTCGAGCGTTCGACAATCCAGCCCCACTGCCCTCCAGGCCCAAGCGCCGTGCGGGATGGGCTATCGGGTTCACTTCAGATGATTTGCGCTGTAGAAGCGCCTCGTCATGAAGCCGGTCAAGCGCGTCGTTCGAAAGAGCAAGAAGGCCAGCCCGCGCGGCAGGCGTGACCCGGTCGACGCGCTCGATGGAGCGGTCTTTCCGCAGGTGATGCTGGGCAGCGACCGGTCCGGGTCGAAGAGCCGCGTGCGCGAGCTGTCGTGGGCCGAGTTCGACCGCATGGTGCAGTCGCTCGCGCGCTCGATCCGCGACACGTTCAAGCCGCAGGCGGTGGTGGGGCTCGCGCACGGCGGGGTGTTCGCCGGCGGCGCGGTCGCCTCGGCGCTCAAGTGCGACTTCTATCCCGTGCGGATCAGCCGCCGCAGCCGGGACCGCGTCGAGCGCGCGCGGCCCAAGCTGTCGGGCACCATGCCGAAGGAGCTCAAGGGGCTGCGCGTGCTGGTGGTCGACGACGTCGCCGTCTCGGGCGACACGCTCGAGCTCGCCTGCGAGCTGGCGCGCAAGCGCGGCGTCAAGCAGGTGAAGACCGCCTCGCTCTTGCAGCGCGAAGGGGGCTTCGAGCCCGACTTCAGCGCGATGAAGACCTCCGACCTGGTGGTGTTCCCCTGGGACTACGAGCAGGTGGTGCAGGAAGGGCGATTCGACGTCGACCCGAGCAAGGCTTAGCGCCCAGACGGCATGATCATCGGCACGGCGGGACACGTCGACCACGGAAAGACGAGCCTGGTGCGCGCGCTCACCGGCATCGACACCGACCGTCTGCCTGAAGAGAAGCGCCGCGGCATCACGCTCGAGCTGGGATTCGCGCACCTGGCCCTCCCTTCGGGACAGGTGGCGGGCGTGGTGGACGTGCCCGGCCACGAGCGCTTCGTCCGCACCATGGCGGCGGGCGCCGGCGGCGTCGACGTGGTGGTGCTGGTGGTCGCCGCGGACGAAGGCGTCAAGCCGCAGACCCGCGAGCACTTGGACATCTGCCGCCTGCTCGGCGTGCGCCGAGGCGTCGTCGCGCTCACCAAGGCGGACCTGGTGACCGAGCGCGCATGGGAAGAGCGGACCCAAGCGCTGGCCGAGCTGACCCAGGGCACCTTCCTCGAAGGCGCGCCCGTCGTCCCGTGCTCGTCGAAGACGGGGGCGGGGCTCGAGGCGTTGAAGGCGGCGCTCGACGCCGCGTGCCGCGCGCTCGCCGAGCGCGCCAGCGACGGGCCGCTCTTTCTGCCCATCGACCGCGCCTTCACGCTCAAGGGCCACGGCACGGTGGTGACCGGCACGCTCTTGTCGGGCGCGCTGCGGGTCGACGAGCCCACCGCGCTCGTCCCGGGCGGAGTGTCGCTGCGCGCGCGCGGCCTGCAGATTCACGGCAAGCCCGTGACGGTGGCGACCGCGGGCCAGCGCGTCGCGGTGAACGTTTCCGGCGTCGACGTCGACGCGGTCCGGCGGGGCATGGCGCTGGTGCGCGCCGGCGAGGTGGAGGCCACCTCCGCGATGTACGTCGCGCTGGAGCTGCTCCCGTCCGCGCCCCGCGCGTTGCCGCGCCGCGCGCGCGCGATGCTGCACTTGGGCACCGCGCAGGCGCTCGCCGCCGTGTCGCTGGTGGGCGGGGAGCTCGCGCCGGGGCAGCGGGGGCTGGCGCGGGTGACGGTGCCCTCGCCGGTGGCGGCGCTGGCGGATCAACGCTTCATCCTCCGCGGCCGGACGCTCGCCGGCGGCCGGGTGCTGCTCCCGCACGCGCCGGGCCGAAAGAAGCTCCGCGCCGAGTGGCTGACGCCGCTGCTCTCGGACGACCCGCGCGCGCGCGTCGCGTTGCTGCTTCAGCTCGCGGGCTACCAAGGCCTCACCGAGGCGGCGCTCTTCGCCCAGAGCGGCTTGGGCCGCGGCGCGTTGCGCGCGCTCGTCGCGGCGTGCCAGCAGGAAGGCCTATGCCACGCGCTCGCCGGCGAGCCGCCGCTCTTCGTGCACGCCGAGCGCTTGGGGCAGCTCGAGCGCCGCTTGCGCACGGCGTTGAAAGCCGGCGGGCAGAGCAAGGAGTCGCTCCGGCAGAGCGCGGGAGCGCCCGGCGAGCGGGTGTTCGCGCACGTGCTGTCGACCTGGGTGGCGCGCGGCGAGGCGCACTTCGAAGGCGAGCGCGTGGTGCTCGGCGCGACCGCGCAGGCCGCGCCGCTCGACGCGCGCGCGCAGGCCATTGGGGCCGAGCTGGACAAGGCGGCCCTGGCGCCGCCCACCGTCTCCGAGCTGGCGACGCGCCTGCGCTCGAGCCCCGCCCAGGTGGTGGCCTCGCTCCAGGCGCTGGTGGCGCGCGGGGCCGCGGTGAAGGCGAGCGAGGAGCTGTACTTCGCGTCCGGCGCGGTGAAGGCGCTCGAGCAACGGCTGGTCGCCTATCTGCTCGCCCGGCGAGAAGTCACCACCCAAGCCTTCAAAGAGCTGGTCGGGCAGAGCAGAAAGTTCACCATCGCCTTGTCCGAGTACTTCGACCGCGAGAAAGTCACCCTGCGCGTGGGTGACAAGCGCGTGCTGCGGAAAGGCGCGAGGGACTAGCCATGCCCACTCCGGAAGCCAAAGAAATCCGCGGTCGCATTCTGGTGGTCGATGATCAGCGCAACATGCGCGCGACCACCGCGATGCTCCTGCGCGGCGAGGGCTACGACGTGCTCGAGGCCGCCAACGGCGAGGAGGCGCTCGCCGTGCTCGCCACCAAGCCCATCGACCTGCTGCTGACCGACTTGAAGATGGAGCCGATGGACGGCCTGACGCTCCTGCGCCGCGGGCTCGAGGTGTCCCCGCACACGCAGGTCATCCTGATGACCGCGTACGGCTCCATCGAGAGCGCGGTCGAGGCGATGCGCAACGGCGCGTACGACTACGTCGCCAAGCCGTTCAAGGAAGGCGAGCTGGTGCACCGGGTGCAACGCGCGCTCGAGCGGGCGAAGCTCATCTCGGCCGTCGACATGTTCGCCGGCGACTTCAACACCCGCTACGGGCTGTCGGCGCTCATTGGCCGCAGCGCGGTGATGCGCGAGCTGACCAGCAAGATTCTGCGCGCCGCCCCGTCGGACGCGACCGTGCTCATCGAGGGCGAGAGCGGCACCGGCAAGGAGCTGGTCGCCCGCGCGCTGCACGCGCACAGCCGCCGGAAGGACCGTCCGTTCGTCCCGGTCAACTGCGCCGCCATCTCCGAAGGGCTGCTCGAGAGCGAGCTGTTCGGTCACGCCAAGGGCGCCTTCACCGGCGCGGTGCGCGCCCGCCGCGGCCTGTTCGAAGAGGCCGACGGCGGCACGCTCTTCATCGACGAGGTGACCGAGACGGCGCCCGCCTTTCAGAGCAAGCTCCTGCGCGTGCTGCAGGACGGCGAGGTGCGGCGGGTAGGCGAGTCGACCTCGCTCAAGGTCGACGTGCGCACCGTGGCCGCCACCAACCGGCCGATTCAGCAGGAGGTGGCCGAGAAGCGCTTTCGGCAGGACCTCTACTACCGCTTGAACGTGGTGACGCTGCGGGTGCCGCCGCTGCGCGAGCGCCAAGAAGACGTGCCGCTGCTCGCCGAGCACTTCCTGGAGAAGGCCAACGCGCGCTCCACCCACAAGAAGCACCTGAGCCCCGCCGCGGTCGCGATGCTGAGCGAGTACGCCTTCCCCGGGAACGTCCGCGAGCTGGAGAACCTGGTGGAGCAGGCCGCGGCGCTCGCCGAGTCGGACGAGCTGATGCCCGAGGACTTCCCCATCGCCCCGGCGCGCGCGGTGAACCCGTCGCCCGGTGCGGGGGCGGCGGTCTCCTCGGCGACCCCCGCGGCGATCAGCCTGGCCGTCGCGGTCGAAGAGGCCGAGCGGCGCGCCATCGCCCACGCCTTGGAGCGGCACCCCAAGGACCTCGCGCAGGTCGCCCTCGAGCTGGGCGTTTCCTCCACCACCCTGTGGCGCAAGATGAAGCGCCTGGGGCTGAAAATCGGCCCGAGCGAAGAAATGCCTCCCCATTGAGGGCTTTCGCGGAGGGCTTTCGCGCGCTTCATTTCAACTTTGAACGATGCCTTTCAAGGGTGAAATGTGCGCGGGGGTGGGCTCGAGGCTAACTCGTTCGAAAGACGAGACCGCCTGGTTGGAGCCGCGTGGCATGCGAACTGCTTAACGTCTCCGCGGGTGTTGATGAATCGAAGCTGAAGGTGGTCCCCCCCCACCCCTTCAGTCAGGCGTCGCACTCTCAGTGAGAAGACCCGCGGCTCGACGCCAATTCCGGCGCCGGGCCGCCTTCTTTTTGGGGCCCTTTTCAGCGCAGCCGGAGGTTGCCGGTCCACACCGGGCGCTCGGGGCCAGCGCCCCACTGCCGGGCGGGCTCTTCGAGCGACACGTAGACTTCCCAGCCCTGCAGCGTGACGTCGGCCCGGTTGCGCGCGAGCGCGGTCAGCTGGGCTTCGTCGTCGAGGAGGCGCTCGAGCACCGCGGCGGGGACGTGGCCCGAGCGGTTGGAGGTGTCGAACGCGCACTGGGCGGTGAGGGTGTTGGCGCCGGCCTTGCCGCGCAGCCACACCAGCACCGACGTGTCCGCGCCGCCGCCCAGCCAGGTGACGGTCAGGCCGCCGGCGCGGTCGAGCTCGGGGACCACGCCAGGCGTGAAGAGGGGCGAGGTGATTTCCACCGACTCGGGCGCCGCCAGCGTCATCGAGAACGGCGGAACGATGTCGCCCGTGGTCGACACCGTGAGCGGGTCGTCTCCGCCGAAGAACGGCGCCGGGCTCGTCCACACGTACCAGCCGTCCTGGCGGGGCGAGAGCGACAGGTCCTGCGCGCCGCCTTCGACCTCGAGCAGGCCCGCGTGGGGGTGGGCCGCCGGGCTCGGCTCGGTGGCCGGGGCACACGCTTCGATTTCGCACGGCCCCAGGCGGGTGAGCGGGCAGCGGCCGCGGCGGACGAAGCCGGCCATCACCGAGGTGCCTTCCGGGCTGCTGCGCACGTTCACCCCACCGCGGCCCTGGTAGGGGATGGCGGCGCCTTGAGGCGCGGGGGCCGGCATCACGCCGACCTGCGCCGAGCTGGTCGACTCCGGCTCGCTGCGCTCGGGGAGGGTGGCGTTGATGCGCGGCGCCGAGCCTTCGATGCCGCAGGACACCAGCGACGCGGCGAAGGAGATGATCAGAACGGGCTGGATGATCAGAGCGGACTTCATGGGCGCGCTCGAATAAGAGACGCGCTCGGTCGCCGTCAAACCCGGGCTGAAACCGGGTGGTGACAGAAGACCACCCGGCGAGGCCTCAGCGGCCCAGAATCAAAGGCGCGCGCGAGAGCCACTCGGACACGGTGCCCGGCAGCACGCCCAGCGCGATGACGCCGATGGCCGAGAGCACCAGCGCCAGCTCCGTCGTCCACTGGCGCTCGGGCGTGGTCGCGCCCTCGAGCGAGGGCCGCATGAACATGTAAACCACCACGCGCAGGTAGTAGTAGATGCCGGCCGCGCTCGAGAGCACGCCGACGACCGCCAGCCCGATGAGGCCCGCGTCGACCGCGCTGCGGAAGATGAGCAGCTTGCCCATGAAGCCCACGGTGGGCGGGATGCCGCCGAGCGACAACATGAACGCGGCCATCGCCACCGCCCAACCCGGGCGCCGCTGCGCGAGCCCCGCGAACCGGTCCAGGTCCCAGCCCAGGCCCTTCTCTTCGTCCTCCCGGCGCTCGAGCGCGGCCACCGTGGCGAACGCGCCGATGGCGCTCACCGTGTACGCGAGCAGGTAGAAGACGATTCCCTTCAGCGCGTCGGCGAGCTGCGGCGTGCCGCCGGTGAGCAGCGGGCTGGCCTGGAGCACGCCGAGCTTGCCTTCTTCTCCACCGCCGCGCGCGAACATCGCCGCCACGCCGACCAGCACGTAGCCGGCGTGCGCGATGGAGGAGTACGCCAGCATGCGCTTGACGTTGCGCTGCGGCAGCGCGAGCAGGTTGCCGACGATCATCGTCAGCGCGGCGA
Organism: uncultured Myxococcaceae bacterium; assembly: GCA_964511185.1. Lineage (GTDB taxonomy): Bacteria > Myxococcota > Myxococcia > Myxococcales > Myxococcaceae > CAZEDU01. Next base: position 6,148 of record CAZEDU010000039.1, read on the forward strand.
GCGCGGCGAAGAACGACACCGACAGGCTGGGGTCGATGCTCTGACCGAGCGCGAGGAACACGCGCACCAGCGCGCCGAACGCCGCCGCCTTCACGCCCGCGCTCATCAGCGCGGTGATGGGCGTGGGCGCGCCCTCGTACACGTCCGGCGTCCACATGTGGAACGGCACCGCCGCCACCTTGAACGCCAGCCCCGCGCCGACGAAGAGCAGGCCCAGGTAGACCAGCGCCGGCTGCTCGTTCACCGCCTGGGCGATGCGCGGGCCCAGGTCGGCCAGGTGGGTGGTGCCGGTCGCGCCGTAGAGCAGCGCCGCGCCGTAGAGCAGCAGCGCGGCCGAGAACGCGCCGAGGATGAAGTACTTGAAGCCCGCCTCCGCCGGCCGCGCGCCGCGGCGCAGGTACGCGGTCAGCGCGTACGTGGCGATGGAGAGCACCTCCAGGTTGACGAACAGGGTGATGAGCTCCGCCGACATCGCGAGCAGGCTCATGCCGGCGGCGCCGAACAGCACCAAGGCGTAGAACTCGCCGCGCTCGGCGTTGCGGTGCTTCAAAAAGCCGCTCGCCACCAAGCACGCGAGCAGCGTGGCGACGCAGACCACCACGGTGAGGAACGACGAGAACGGGTCGAGCACCGCGAAGCGCTGCAGCACCTCGCGCGCGGGCTCGAAGCCGTTGGAGAGCGCCACGCCGCCGGCGATGACCGAGGTGACGCTGGCGAGCACCGGCTGGTAGGCGCGGTTCGCCGTCGAGAGGAACACCTCGGACAGCAGGAGGAGGATGGCGCCGATCATCAACACCAGCGCGGGCAGCACGGGCACCAGGTCGGCCGCCGAGACGGTCGGCGTGGACAACTGCGCGAAGAGCACGGGGAGAGCGGTCATGGCCGTCACGGGTTGGGGAGGGCGGGAGCGAGCGCGCCGGTGGGGTTGAGGCGCAGGGGTTGCCGCTCCCGGAGGCGGGTGGGGCGGTTCTCGAGCGCGGGCAGCGGCGCGACGACCATCTTCACGCGCTCGGTGACCTCGCCGTTCTTGCCGACCTGCGCGCGCGCCACGAAGCGCTCCACCGGTTGGGCGAGGCGGTCGAGGAACGGCTGGGGCCTCAGGCCCATGACGAAGATGAGCACCACCAGCGGCGCGACGGTCACCAGCTCGCGCAGGTTCAGGTCGGTGAGCCCGTGGTTTTCGCGCTGGGTGACTTCGCCGAAGAACACGCGCTGCGCCATCCACAGCATGTACGCGGCGCCCAAGATGACGCCGGTGGTGGCGAGCGTCGGCACCCAGAGCGGGTAGTCGCCCTTGAACGCGCCGAGCAGCACCAGGAACTCGCCGACGAAGCCGTTGGTGCCCGGCACCGCCACCGACGAGAAGGTGACGATGAGGAAGGTGGCGGCGAACACCGGCATCACCTTGGCGATGCCGCCGTACTCGCTCATCAGGCGCGCGTGGCGCCGCTCGTAGACGAGGCCGAAGAGGAGGAACAGCGCGCCGGTCGACACGCCGTGGTTGAGCATCTGGTACGCGGCGCCCGAGGCGCCCTCGGCGGAGAAGGCGAGCATGCCGAGCATGCAGTAGCCCAGGTGCGAGACCGAGGAGTAGGCGATGAGCTTCTTGATGTCGCGCTGGGCCAGGCACATCAAGGCGCCGTACACGATGCCGATCACCGCCAGCACCGAGAGCGCCATGCGCCACTCGTGCGCCTGCGCGGGGAAGAGCGGAATCGCGTAGCGCCAGAAGCCGAAGGTGCCCATCTTCAGCATCACGCCGGCGAGCACCATCGAGCCCGCCGCCGGCGCCTGCACGTGCGCGTCCGGCAGCCAGGTGTGCACGGGGAACATCGGCACCTTGATGGCGAACGCGAGCGCGAAGGCGAGGAACAGGTACGGCCCGTAGGTCTTCAGCGCGGTGGCGACCGGCCCCATCGCGCAGTCGGGGTTGTTGGTGCAGGCGCCCAGCTCGCGGTTCGCGTCGAGCAGCGCGTTGAAGATGGCCGCGTAGTCGAACGAGCGCGGGCCGGAGGGCTGCGCGAGGAAGTAGACGGCGAGGATGGCGACCAGCATCAAGAGCGAGCCGGCCAGCGTGTAGATGAAGAACTTCATCGCCGCCTTCTGCCGCTCCTCCGAGCCCCACACCCCGACCAGCAGGTACATGGGGATGAGCATCGCCTCCCAGAAGATGTAGAAGAGGACGATGTCGAGCGCGCCCAGGGCGCCGAGCATCGCGGTCTGCAGGAAGAGCAGCGCGATGTGGAACTCCTTCACCCGCTCGGTGATGTACGTCCACGACGCGAGCACGAGCAGCGGGCCCAAGATGCCGGTGAGCAGCATGAGCGAGACGGCGAGCCCGTCGACGCCCACGTGGTAGGAGATGCCGAGCTCGTCCGACCAGCGCGCGCGGAACTCGTGCTGGAACTCCGCGCCCGCGGGGTCGAACTGCAGGTAGAGGTACGCGGAGAAGCCCAGCGTCACCAGCATGCCGAAGAGCGTGATGGCGCGGATGAGCGCCTTCTCGCTCGAGGGGAAGAGCAGCACCAGCGCGGCGAAGAAGACCGGCGCGAAGATGACCAGGTTCACCAGTTGCTGACTCATGAGAGCACCCGGACCAGCGCGTAGACGAGGCCGGTGAGCAGCGCCAGGCCCATCACCGCGGCGTAGCTCTGCACATCACCGGTCTGTAAGTAGCGCAGGAGCGCGCCCGCGCGGGTGGTGACCCACGCGGTGCCGCGCACCGCGACCGTGTCGATGAGCAGCGTGTCCACCACCTTGAAGAGCAGGAATGCCGCGCCCTTGATGGGGGCGAGCACCACGCGCTCGTACAGCTCGTCGACGTAGAACTTGTTCTCCGAGAGGCTCTTCGCCGCGCGGGCGAACGCCGGCGCGGGCTTGCCCGCCCACGACGGGAAGATCTTCGTGTACGCGAGGTACGCGGCGCCGCCGCCGATGAGCGCGATGATCCACGCGATGCCCCACGCGCCCCACGGCAGCCCGTGCGCCACCTCCGCCGCGCCCGCCGCCGGCCAGTCCGGCCCGGAGAGGAACGCCATGCGGCGGTTGACCGCCTGCGAGGCGTTGAGCACCGGCGACAGGTAGTTCTGCATCAACGTCTGGCCCTGCCACTGGCCGCCGAAGGGGATGCCGTAGAAGAGCGCCGCGACGGAGAGGGAGGCGAGCACCACCAGCGGCGCCACCATCGGGAAGTGGCTCTCGTGCGCGTGCGGCACCTTGGCGTCCTTCGCGCGCTCGCCCTGGAAGGTGAGCCAGTACACGCGCACCATGTAGAAGGCGGTGCAAAGCGCGGTCGCCAGGCCGAGCAGCCAGGCCAGGTCGTTCACCCAGCTCAGGCCCTTGAGCTCGGTCACGTGCGCGGCGTGCAGGATGGCGTCCTTCGAGAAGAAGCCCGACAGCGGCACGATGCCGGTGATGGCGAGGGTGGCGACCAGGAACGTCGCGTGCGTCCACGGCATCTCGCGCCTCAAGCCGCCCAGCTTCCGGATGTCGGTCTCGTCGGCGTTGCCATGCATCACCGAGCCGGCGCCCAAGAACAGACACGCCTTGAAGAACGCGTGGGTGACGACGTGCAGGAACGCCGCCCAGAACGCGCCCAGGCCGACGCCCAGGAACATCAGCCCCAGCTGCGACACGGTGGAGTAGGCGAGCACCTTCTTGATGTCGCGCTGCGAGAAGGCGATGAGCGCGGCGAGCAGCGCGGTGGCCCCGCCCACCAGCGCGATGGCCGCCATCGCGTACGGCGAGAGCACGACGAGGAAGTTCACCCGGCAGAACAGGTAGACGCCGGCGGTGACCATGGTGGCGGCGTGGATGAGCGCCGAGACCGGCGTCGGGCCCGCCATCGCGTCGGGCAGCCAGACGTAGAGCGGCAGCTGCGCGCTCTTCCCCGCGGCGCCGAGCAAGAAGAGCAAGAGCACCGCCGTCACCACGTGGCCGTACGCGTAGCCGGCGAGCGGCCCGGTGGCGATGGGGCGCGAGAGCGAGACGCCCTCGGTCGGGCGGGTGTTGAAGGAGAGCCCTTGCGCCAGGTCGTCGAGGCCCTTGAAGGTGAGCGGTCCCTGCTCCTCGATGCCGATGGCGTAGCGCGCCTGCGCGAGCGGCTGGCCGCCGAAGTTGGCCGGCGCGGCCTCCTTCACGAACGCCTCGCTCACCAGCACGAGCAGGAACATGCCGATGAGGAAGGCGAAGTCGCCGATGCGGTTGGTGACGAACGCCTTGCGCCCCGCCCACGCCTTCGCCGGGTCGGTGTACCAGAAGCCGATGAGCAGGTAGCTGCACAGGCCGACGCCTTCCCAGCCGACGAACAGCAGGACCAGGCTGTCGGCGAGCACCAGCGTCAGCATCATCGCGACGAACAGGTTCAGGTACGCGAAGTACCGCCAGTACCCGGCGTCGTGAGACATGTACTCGGTCGAGTAGAGGTGGATGAGAAAGCCGACGCCGGTGATGACGAGCAGCATCGAGACCGAGAGCCGGTCCGCCATCAGCCCGAAGTTGACGCGGAAGTCACCCGCCTGGAACCAGGTGCCGTAGTCCCAGCCGAGGGCGTAGGGCGTGGGGCCGAACGAGGTGGCGAACGACGTGGCCGGGTCGTTCACCGCCCAGAGCACGAAGACCGAGAGGAAGAACGAGCCCAGCACCGCGCCGCAGGCGACGAGCTGGGTGTTGCCGCGGCCCAGCCACCGGCCGAAGACGCCCGAGACGAGCGCGCCGAAGAGCGGCAGCGCGATGATGAGCCAGAGCGAGCTGGCGAGCGCTTCTTTCGAGAAGGGATAGCCCGCGAAGAGAGCTTGCAGAGAGTCCATGGGTCACCCTTAGTGGCGCATCGTTCGGACGTCTTCGATGCTCACGCTGCCGCGGCTGCGAAACACCGCGATGACGATGGCCAGACCGACGGCGGCTTCCGCCGCGGCGACCGCGATGATGAAGAACGCCGAGACGTGGCCGGTGTCGTTGCCGAGCTGCCGCGCGAACGCGAGGAAGGTCAGGTTGGCGGCGTTCAGCATCAGCTCGATGCACATGAACACCACCAGCGCGTTGCGCCGCACCATCACCCCGAACATGCCGAGGCAGAAGAGGATGGCGGCCAGAATCAAGTAGTGCTGGGGGGGGACGCCCATGGTTGGCCTTGGGAGGGTTAGATGCGCGACTTGGCGACGACCACCGCGCCGACGATGGCGACGAGCAGGAGCAGGGACACGGCTTCGAACGGGAAGAGCCACTGCGTGTAGATGAGCTCGCCCATCTTGGCGATCGAGCCGAAGTCGGGCGCGGGGCTCGACCAGGCGCCGGTGGCGTACGGCGTCTTCGACAGCCCCCACACCAGCGCGGCGCACACGCCCACGGCGGAGAGGCCACCCAACGTTCGGCCCAGGGTCGGTTTGCTGCGCGGCAGCGCCTGGTTGAGCGAGAGCAGCATGATGACGAAGAGGAAGAGCACCATGATGGCGCCCGCGTAGACGAGCACCTGGAGCACCGCGATGGTGTGCGCGAAGAGCAGCACGTAGATGCCGGCCAAGAAGAAGAAGGTGCCGACCAGCGACATCGCGTTGGTGATGGGGCTCTTCGCCACGACGACCACCGCGGCCGAGCCGACGGTGCACACCGCGAACGCCCAGAAGAGAAAGACCTCGACGCTCACGCGCGACCTCCGCCGAAGTGGCCCCACGGCGCGTCGCCGTACGGGCAGCGGCCCTGCTCGATGTGGGCTTCGAACTCCGCCCGGAACTTCTGAACGAACGAGTGCACCGGGAGCGCCGCCGCGTCGCCGAGCGCGCAGATGGTGTTGCCCAAGCCGATGGGCGGGTACGGCGCGATGGAGGAGGCGACGTTGAGCAGGTTCTCGATGTCGCCCGGGGCGCCGCGGCCTTCTTCGATTTTGCGCAGGATGCGCGTCTGCCACGGGGTACCTTCGCGGCACGGCGTGCACTGGCCGCACGACTCCTCGGCGTAGAAGCGGGCCACGCGCCACAGGCAGCGCACCAGGCAGGTCGAGTCGTCCATCACGATGACGCCGCCCGAGCCGGCCATGGTCTGCTTGGCCTTGAGCGCCTCGAACTCCATCGGGACGTCGATTTCGTCCGCCGAGAGCACCGGCGCCGACGAGCCGCCGGGGATGACCGCCTTCACCTGTCGGCCCGCGGGCATCCCGCCGCCCAGCCCGGGGTCGAAGATGAGGTCTTTGAGGGTGGTCTTCATCGACACTTCGTAGACGCCGGGGCGGTTGACCGTGCCCGACAGGCAGATGAGGCGCGTGCCGCCGGACTTCTCGGTGCCCAGGCCCGCGTACCAGGCGGCGCCCTTGTCGATGATGGCGGGCACGCTGGCGATGGTCTCGACGTTGTTGACCACCGTCGGCGAGCCGAAGAGCCCGACCACCGCGGGGAAGGGGGGCTTAAGGCGCGGCCAGCCTTTCTTGCCCTCGAGCGACTCGAGCAGCGCCGTCTCCTCGCCGCAGATGTACGCGCCCGCGCCGCGCACCTGGTAGACCTCGAGCGCGTAGTCCTTGCCCATCACCTTCTTGCCGAAGATGCCGGCGTCGTAGGCCTCGCGGATCGCCGCGTCGAGGCGGGCGGAGGGGTGCTTGAACTCGCCGCGCGCGTAGACGTACGCCTGGTGGCAATCGAGCGCGTACGCCGCGATGGCGATGCCCTCGAGGAGCATGTGCGGGTCGTTCTCGAGGATGTAGCGGTCCTTGAACGTGCCGGGCTCGGACTCGTCGGCGTTGATCGCCAGGTACTTGGGCTTGGGGTTGTCCTTCGGCACGAAGCTCCACTTCATGCCGGTGGGGAAGCCGGCGCCGCCGCGGCCGCGCAGGTTCGACTTCTTCACCTCGTCGATGACCTGCGCCGGCGTCATCTCGAGCGCCTTCTTCAGGGCTTGATGGCCGCCGTTCTGGCGGTAGCCGTCCAGGGTGTGGGAGCTGGGCTTGCCCCAGTTCTTGGTGATGACTTTTTCGACCTGAATCACTGGCTGCTCCTCTTCACGCGCGCGTCGCTGGCGGCGAGGCGCGCGGGCCGCGTCACGGCAGGCGGGCGAGAATGTCGTCGACCTTCTGGGTGCTCAAAGACTCGTGGTGGTCTTCGTTGATCTGCAGGCAGGGCGCGGTGCCGCACGAGGCCAGACACTCGGTCTCGCGCAGGGTGAAGCGCTCGTTGCTCTCGCCGGCCTTGAGGCCCAGCTTGCCTTCGAGGTGCTTGAGCAACCGCTCGGCGCCCCAGAGCGCGCAGGACAAGTTGGTGCAGACGTCGACGACGTACTTGCCCGGCTTCTGGGTGTGGAACATGACGTAGAACGTCGCGACCTCGTACGCGCGCTCTTTCGAGACACCGAGCCGCTCCGCGACCCGCCGCAGGCCTTCGGGCGGCAACCAGCCTTTCATCGACTGGAGGAGCCGCAGCGCGGGCAACATCGCGGCGCTCTTCCGGTCAGGCGGGTAGTGGGTCAGGATTTCGGCGATGCCTTCGTCGAATTTCTTCTGTTCTTCCGCGGAGAAGAGAGGCCCTTCGGGCATGGCGGCGGCTTCGTAGGTGGCCGCGACTTCATTGTCAATGAAAACCCCCGCTTCTATACTGGGCCTGCTCGCTCGAAAAGCCTAAGGAAATCCAATAGGTTCAATGGGTCCGGACCCGAAGGAAAAGCGGCAGCACCAGAGGTCGCCCTTCGTGCTGAAGGTCGACTACCCCAATCGGCAGAAATGCGCCGATGCGACGGAGAATCTGTCGAAGCAGGGGTTGTTCATCCAGACGGATCAGAAGTTCGAGGTGGGGCAGCTTGTCCCACTCTCACTTTCTTTCCCGGGCCTCATGGATCCGATAGAAATCGTGGGGCGGGTAGCCTGGATACGACCTGCCACAGAGGAAGCGCGTAGCGGCATCGGCGTCAGCGTGGAAGCGGACGCTGACCGGAAGAGACTGGAAGGCCTCGTGAGCGCGGGCGAAACCCAATCGTCTTCGGCGGTTCAGCCGGGCGCGGCGGGCGGTGGCTACCGCGTGCTGATCGTCGAGGACAACCCGCACATCATCGAGATGTACAGCTATGTGCTCAAGAAGCTGGCGGCGGGCGACCTGAAGGGCAAGGTGCCGCTCGACGTGCAGTTCGCGCCCGACGGGCACAACGCGCTCAAGCAGCTGCTCGAGACGCCGTTCAATTTGATCCTCACCGACTTGTACATGCCGGTGATGGACGGCTTCGCGCTGGTCGAGCGCATTCGGCAGGAAGAGAAGCTCAAGAACATTCCGATCATCGCCATCTCGGCGGGCGGCAAGGACGCGCAGGACCGGGCCATTGACCTGGGCGTGGACATCTACCTGCGCAAGCCCGTGAAGTTCGCCGAGGTGCTCGAGACGGTGAAGCAGCTCTTGCGGATCAAGTGATCCGCGGATCAACGGACTTCTTTAGGCACCGAGTCAAAGGAACGAATGAATCATCCGGCATTCACGCGCGAGAGCTTGAGCGGTGACGCGCTGATGATCCTCAAGAACCTGCGCGAGAACGGCCGGCTGGGCCGCTCGAACAAGCTCGCGGACGTCAAGGCCTCGCTCGAGCCGAGCGTCTCGCTCGACTTCGACACGTACTTCTTCTTCCTGCGCAAGTTCCACTACATCGCGATGGACCGCGAGGCGCAGCTCAAGCTCACCGAGGAGGGCGAGCGGGTGGTGGACGGGCGCGAGAAGGACAAGTTCCTGGCAGAGGTGAGCGACTTCTTCGCCGAGCAGCTCGATGAGGGCTCCGGCACGCGGCCGCCCGAGCAGCCGTCGGTGGTCTTGCCGCCGCCTCCGCCGCTGACCGAAGTGCTGTTGGACGCTCACCCGATGTCTGGCTCCCCGCCGCCAAAGGCCCGCATGAAACCGCCTCCGCCGCCCGGCGATGATCATCTGAGCCCGCACCTGACGAGCAAGCTCGAGCTGCCCGAGCTCAAGCAGGCGGTCTCCGCGGCGGACAGCCCGCGCGTGGGCAACAAGGGCACCGACATCGACCTGCGGTACGTGAAGTTCGACGCGATCGGCTCGGGGCCGCTCGGCACGGTGTTCAAGGGGCGCCACAACGCGCTCAACCTGGACATCTGCGTGAAGGAGCTGAAGGACATCTTCGGCTACTTCTCGTTCCTGCAGCGCGGCGAGGTGATCAAGCGGCTGAAGAAGGAGCTGTGCGCGCAGGCGCAGGTGCGCCACCCCGGCATCGTGGCGGTGCTCGACCAGAACACCGACGTGGCGCGGCCTTACTACGTGATGGAGCTGCTGCGCGGCTCCATGCGCGAGCTGCTCGATCAGAACGGCGGCAAGGGGCTGCCGGTGGGCCAGGCGATTCGGCTGTTCTTGCAGCTCGCGTACGGGCTCAAGGCCGCGCACGCGACCGGGCTCACGCACCACAACCTGAAGCCCGAGAACGTGCTGTTCGACGCGTACGGCAACGCGAGGCTGTCGGACTTCGGGCTCTCGCGCGTCATCGAGGTCGACCAGAGCAAGGGCATGCCGCAGGTGTTCGTCGGCACGGGCGGCATGGCGTACATGGCGCCGGAGCTGATCGCCCGGTCGAAGGATGCGGGGCCGTCCGCGGACATCTACGGGTTGGGAATCCTGCTCTACGAGATGCTCACCGGGCAGATCCCCGGGCGCCGCTCGCCGCTGCCGTCGGAGGTGAACGCCGAGGTGCCGACGAAGCTGGACCCGGTCTTCGACAAGATGACGCAGGACCGGCGCGAGTCGCGCTACCCCGACTTCGACGCGATGCTCGACGAGTTCTACGGCGCGTTCTCGGAAGGCGAGTACCTGGCGCGCGGCGACCTGCTGCTCTGGTCCGAGCCGCCGCCGAAGTGAGCGACAAGTTCCAGGCTCAGCTCGAGAAGGGCATCGAGCTGTTCAACCGGCAGGACTTCTACGAAGCGCACGAGGCCTGGGAAGAGGCCTGGGTCGACGACGTGAGCGAGGACCGACTCCTCCTGCAGGGGCTGATCCAGGTCGCCGCCGGGTTCTACAAGCTGCAGACCGGGCAGCCCGTGGGCACGATGAAGCTGCTCGGCGCGGCGCTGGTGAAGCTGCGGCCGTTCGTCGGGCGGTCGCGCGGCGTGGACTTGGGCGCGCTGCTCCCCGAGGTGGAGAGGTGGCTCCGGGAAGCGGAGACGCTCGTCGAGCAGAAGCGGGCGCTCTACGACCCGGCGCTGTTGCCGAGGCTGGCGTATCAGCGGCCTGCCAAGCCTCCGTTGGACATTTGAAACGACGGGTCACTCGCGGCAAGCCGGTGGCGAAGCTCATTCCGGTGGGGCGGGAGGGCGCGACTCTGCTCGGCTCCCTCAAAGGGAAGATCAAAAGAAAGGGCGACCTCGCGCTCCGGTAGGCCTTACTGCGCGGAGACGAGCGCTTCGATGGCGTCGGCGACCTCGGCGCTCTCGTGAATCACCCGCGGGCTCACGATGGGCCGGCCGTTCGAGTAACCGAACGCGCGCTGCACGCGCACGTCGAAGGTGCGGCTGGGCTCGACCGGCCGGGTCGGGTGCTGGTAGCGCGCGAGCCCGTTCGTCGAGGCGGTCTGGATGCGAACGGCGCGGTCGCGCGCCCGGTTCGCGAAGTGGCATGACGCGCAGTCAGTGGCCTCGGCGTGGTGCCCGGTCTTCGGGTTGTCGATGTCGTAGGTCAGCTGCAGCGCGGCGCGGCGCTCGTCGCAGCTCGACTGGAGGACCAGCTGCCCGCCGGGGTCCTGGTCGTTGGAAACCAGCTCGCCGCTCAGCGCTTCGAGCGTTCGGCTGAACGGGGAGGCCGGCATCAGGTGGAAGGGAGATTGATTGCTCGAGGCGTGCGTCATCTGCCGGGTGGTCCTCGGCTCGACGGCGGGGATGGTCATCGACTTGCGAACGCCGCGCTCGAGGTCGAAGCCGCCGAACGTCCACGCCACGCCGGCGCCTTCCATGAAGGTGACGCGGGTGAGCGTCTCGGGGCCGGCGAACTGTTTGATCAGCGCCTTCAGGACAGACGCGTAGGCGCCGCTCAAGCCCTGCGCTTGGAGCGTCGGGCTCACGTCGAGCGGCTCGGCGCGCGCGCCGGGCTGGTTCTCGAGCGGAGCGACCCAGCGGCGCGCGAGGTCTTCGAACTCGGCCGCGCTCAGGTCGTAGTGCAGGTGCAGCGTGTTGTCGTCGATGAAGTCGAAGAAGCGCTCCGGCTGCGGCTGCGCGACGAGCCGAAGCTGTGGCCGGCACGCGTGGGGCGCGGTCTCGCGCAAAGACAAGCTGGGGAAGCACGGGTCGATGCGCGCGGCGACGATTCGCCACAGCTCGTAGGCGCGTCCCGGCAGCGGGTTGTCGGCGAACACCGGCACGGCGTCGAAGTGCTCCACCGGCAACAAGGGCCCGCCGCGCCCCGCCTCGCTCAGAGACAGCAGCCCGGACGCGTCGCCCAGCGCGACCGGGTACAGGACCGAGACCGCGTTCATGCTGAGCGCCACGGCGGGCAGCGCGCCCGGGGCCGGCGGGCTCGTCGGAGCAGGGTCGGGCGCCGGGCAGCTGACGACGGTGGCGCCGGGGTCCGGCGGCGTGTCCGTTGGGTCCGGCGCCTGCTCCTCGACGGCACCCGGCGTGGGCGAGCTCAGACACGCCCACGCGCTGGCGGCCACGAGGAGGACGGCCATGGTTCGGTCACGCGACATCGAGAGGCTTTGGCTCCGGCTCCGGATGCGCGGTCTTACTTTCGGCGGCTCCGCGGAGACAAGCGGCGGGCGGCGGTTTCGAAACGGCGGGGCGACGGCCCGCTACTGGCCTGAGCCGCCGGTGGCGGGGCGCTTCTGCTGCTGCCGTGCGCGGCGCATGATCTGATTGGCCTCGCGGCGGAAGGTGGCTTCGTCGATCTGGCTGCCGTTGAGCACGGTGCTCCACTGGCGGGTGATCGCCGCCATCGCGACGGCCTCGTGAATCTCCGGTTGCATGGCGCCTGCGCGCTGCGCGCTCTGGGTGTCGAACGCGACGCAGAACTGGCAAGGCACCTGCGCCGAGACGCCGAGGCTGATCAACGCCTTGTCCTTGGCGGAGAGCGCGGTGCTCGGCGACAGGTCGAGCGCCTTCATCTGCTTCCACGCGCCGACGATGCCCTGCTCGGGGAACTGCCGCAGGAAGCTGGGCACGAAGCCGAAGGTGCGCTGAATGTCGTCGAGCGCTTGCTGCGGGGTGATGATGGGTTGGCCCGAGCCGCCGGTGCCGGGCTGCGGCTGCTTCGAGAACAAGCGTTGCAGCTCGGCGCGGAACGCGGCCGGATCCACCTGAATGCCGTTCATGTAAGTGCTCCAGTGGCGCGTGGCCGCCGCGAGCGCGACCGCCTCTTGGAGCTCCTGTTGGCTCGCGCCGTTCAGCTTCGCGGCCTCGGTGTGGAAGTAAGTGCAGTAGTGGCAGGGAATCTGCGCGGCGACGGCGAGGCCGATCAGCTCCTTCTGCTTGTTGGGCAGCGCGGTGTCCGGGTTGAGCTGGAGCCCTTTCATCTCCTGCCAAGCGCCGCCGATGGCCCCCTTGGGGTAGGCGCGGAGGTACTGCGGCACCAAGCCAAGGGTGCGCTGGATGTCCTGGTACGTCTGGTTTGCCTCGGCGTCGATGTCGGGCGCGGCGGGGCGCGGCGTGGCTTGTTGCGCGTGCACCGAGACGGCGAACATCACGACGAGCGCGCAGGTGGGCTTCAACGGCTTCATGGGTCACGACCTTCCGGATGGGGTGGGTGTTCCCAACGGTGAGGTCGATGGTTGCCTCGTCCATTGCCGCTGAAGGCCAGAGCTCTGTCGTCGGCCGGCGACTCGGCCCCGGCCGCGGCGCGGTTACCAGCCCTTGGTGCCGCCGCCACCGCCGCCGGTGGTCGTGGTCGTCGTCCCACCATCGGACGAGGACTGTGTCTGGCGTTGCTGCGACGTGTTGCCGTTGGGGTCTTCTTCGGCGCCTTCGCCGCAGCCGGTCGCCCACACCGCGCCGCCCAAGACCACGACTCGAAACAGCTTGGAGATGTCCACGGGTTTCTCTCTTTCTTAGGGTGAAAGTCAGTTGTCCAGCGCGCCTTCCGCAATCCACGTCTCGACGAGCGCGAAGTCGGCCGGCGCGAGCAGCTGGAGCCCCGGGGCGAAGGGCATGGGCCCACCGCACTGGCTGGCGTGGTTGGCGAGCTTGCGCCACAGCTGGCTGGCTTGCGGGTTGCCGGGCGTGACGCGCGGCGTGCTCGGGTCGCACGTGGTGGGCACGTTCACCAGCGCGGCCCGCGAGGTGCCCGCGGCCAGGCTCAGGCCGCCGAAGACGCCGTGGCAGCTCACGCAGCGCGTGTTCCAGATGGGCTGAATCTGGTTGGCGTAGCTCACCGTGGCCGCGGGAGGAGGCGGCGGCGGTGGCGGTGGTGGTGGGGGAGGCGGAGGAGGAGGTGGTGGCGGCGGCGGCGGCGGCGTTGCGCCTGCATCGGGCGCCGGCGCGCCCGCGTCGGGAGGCGGTGGCGGTGCCGGCGTGCCCGCGTCCGGCGTGGGGGCTGGCGGCGGCGGAGGAGGCGACGGCGGCGGCGTGCCGCCATCGTCGACGGCCTTCTCGAGCACGAGCGCCGGGCGGTTGAAGCGGCTCTGGCGCGACGCGAAGGTGAACGCGTCGTCGGACACCGGTCGAATGGCGAAGGTGATGGTGGTGCCGGGCTGCACCGCCGCGCTGACGTCGATCTCCACCCAGCGCCCCAGCCGCGCGCGGCCCACGTCGGCGACCTTGGTGCCGCCGGTCGGCCGGTTGTTGTGGGTGATGGTGTCTTCGTCCCAGGCGACGTTGCCGAGCGCGTGCACCTCGCCGCCGTTGCTCGAGCCGTTGAGGGTGAACAGGCGCAGGCTGGCGCCGGCGAACGGCTCGTTGGGCACCACGAAGCGGACAAAGCCCTCTCGCGCTTCGTTGTTCGCGTCCCCGTCGACGACCACGCGGCGCTCGTCGCCGAAGTTGCGGTTCGCCCGCCGGCCCGACTCGACGTACGCGTCCGCCGACGCGCGCACGTCCGTGTCATCGCGGCGGCGCTTCTTCAGCGGCGACTCTTCGGTGAGCTCGAATTCGCTCTCGTCGTCGATGACCTCGAGCGTGCCTTCGCCGCAGCCGGCCGCGAAGGCCAGCGAGGCCGCGAGGAGCCAGCCAGGAAGTGAGCGGGCCTTCATGACAGACCTCCAGAGGACAGGCGGTGCTCGAGCCACTCGCGCGCTGGGCGCGTGTCGATGTCGAGGTGCTCGAGGCCCGGGAAGACGACCAGCTCCAGGGTGCGGACGAAGATGGAGCGCTTCATCGACCAGGGCAGCACGCCGTGCTGCAAAAGCTCATCCGCCTCTTCGGCGCCGCGGGCCGGGCGCGACAGCTCCTCGGCGGCGGTGCCTTCGAGCATGAACGGCAGCCACTCGGCGACGAAGCGGACCGACCGCCGCCGGTGGACGTGCGTGAGGTACGCCCAGCCCATCTTGCCGTGGCGAATCTCGTCGGTGAGCAGCTCGCGCAAGACCGGCATCAGCACGCCCTGGGGCGCCGCGTGCACGAGCGAGACGAGCACGGCCACGCTCACCGTCTCGGTGACGCAAGAGGAGGCCACCTCGTAGAGCATCTGAAGCGGCAGCGCGAGGCCGGCCGGGACAATCTCCTCCAGCACCGGCGTGGGGGCGGGCTTGTCGTTGCCGTAGGCGCGCGAGATGGCCTCGCAGTGCAGGGCGTGCCGCCGCTCGTCCTCGGCGGCCTGCTGCACCGCCGCGAGCAGGTTCGGCGGCGTGTCGAGCTCGCGCAGGCGCAGGCCCAGCCGACCGAAGCGCAGCGCGGCGTCGAGCTCGACCTGCCAGCGGAACGTCCAGGCCTGGCGCGCCAGCGCGCGGCTGTCGAAGGTGAGGGTGGGCGTCGCGTCGATCATCGCAAGTTCTCCGGGATGCCGTTGACACGCTGGTGGTTGGACAGCCACCGGTTGATGGCGTCGAGCTCGTTGAACGCGTTGGCCTTCACCGGCCCGCGCACGTCGTCGTCCTCCGCGCCCTGCAGCCCCAGGTTGCGCAGCATCTGCTCCGACTGCGGCATCACCGGCAGGGTGATGGCGTTGCCCGAGGTGTCTTCGAGCACCGAGCCGCGCAGGTAGTGCTTGAGCAGCGACCGCTCGCCGCGCGGGTTGCCCGGCGTCGCGTTGATGACGTTGCCCATGCCTTGGAACGCCAGGTACTCGGTGAAGTCGACCGAGCTGAACCGGTGGCAGTTCATGCAGTAGGGGTTCACCACCTTGGCCCAGAGGTTTCGCTTCGCGCTCGCCAGGTCGGCGTCGGCGTCGCTCGCCCAGGACGGCGGCATCGTCGCCGGGTCGGTGCTGCGGATGTCGGTCGCCTTCGGGTTGTCGCTGTTGACGAGCGCGCGGTTCAAGACGTCGGGCGTGCTCGCGTACATCGACTCGATGTGCGCGACGACCGCGGCCCTGGCCTTGTCGACGCCGAGCGCGCCGCCTTCGGCTTCGCCGCGCAGCGCCTGGTTGGCCGTGCGCACCGCGCGGTTGAGCGCGGCGAACTCGCGCTCGGCGATGCGGCGGCCCTCGCTCCCGCGCCGCACCAGGTCGGACCGCAGCTGGAGGAGCGTGGGCTCGTACTCGCGGAAGATGGCGCCCATGTCGGGGTTGCCGCTCTTCGGGTCGTGGTTGCCGCCGTGGCAGGTGGTGCACAGCTGCGGCGCGAACTTGGCGCCTTCGGCGTCGAGCACCGCCTTGGGGCTCAGCACGCCGTCGGGGCCGAACACGTAGAAGCGCGTGTACCCTTCCGGGCTCACGTCCATCGCCACGGTGCCCAAGTCGTCCGCGTTGTTGTTGAAGCGGTCGTTCTCGTTCTCCCAGTTGCGCACCCAGCAGCCGCCGCGGCCGCGCCCGAGGGTCTCGGTGCAGTTCATCTCGCGCCAGAAACCCAAGTCCCACTGGTTGCGGAAGAACGCGCTCACCACGCGGCCGGTCATGCGTTGGGCGATCCACTGGTCGAGCGTCAGCCCCTGCGGCACGCCGATGCTGGCGTAGTAGTCGTTCGCGGACCCTTCGCTCGCCACGCCGTCGCGCACCAGGAAGCGGTAGTTGCGTTCGACGCTGATGTTGTCGAAGACCGCCGACGCCGCGCGCGAGCCGCTCGAGGTGAACGCCAGGCCGACGAAGGCGCGCTCACCCATCTCGACGAAGTCCCGCCCGATGCGCGACCACGACTTCCCGTCGGTGGAGTGGAAGGACTCGAAGCTGTCGCCGCGCCGCTTGAGCCTCAGCCACAGCGGGCTCGCGTCGGTGGGGGTGCCGCGCGAGGAGAGCCGGGAGGTGTCGGCGGACTGGTTCGGGTCGGAGCGGCGGATGAACGTCGGCGAGACCGATTCGGCGTTGCGGCGCTCGAGGCCGGCGAAGACCTGGCGGGAGCCCGCGGTCAGGTTCTCGCGGAACATGATGCCCACGCGCGCGGCGATGGTCTGGGTGACGCGCACGATGACCTCGGCGTCGGCTTCGACCGGTTGGTAGACGAAGTAGAAGTTGTCGGAGCTGCCGCCGATGGACTGGCCGCTGCCGGTGGCCTTGAGCACCTGGGTCTGGCCATCGAAGAGCGAGAAGCCCTGGCTGCGGCTCGAGCCCACGTCGCCGTCGACGAACGGGGTGGGCAGGGTGCTCGCCGGCTGCAGGTACTTCGACGCGACCACCTGCTTGCGCAGCGCGCCCGTCGCGCCGTCGGGCAGGTCGTTCGCCCAGAAGAGCCGAATCGAGGTCTCGTTCTGGCGCTTGGCGTACGTCAGGCGAATGCGGTGCTCGACGCCGCCTTGCAGCTGGAGGGTGCCGCGCACCTCGGAGCGGTTGAAGCCGCCGTCGCTGTCGATGACGGTGCGGTCGTTGATGACGAGCCGCACGCGGTCGCCCGGGCCGGTGTCGTTGGCGGCGTCGCGCCGGCGGAACGAGTCGCCCGAGCGAATGAAGAAGGTGTAGCTCGCCGTCTCGGGCGGGGTGATGCGGCCGGTCCAGATGGCGGAGAACGACCCGTTGGTGATGGCCGGGTCCGGGCGCGAGAAGCCGAACAGGAAGTCGACCACCGGGTCGATGCGCGCGATGGCCGGGTTGCCGTTGAAGCCGCCGTTGTTGAAGTACTGGCCTTTGAGGCCGCCGTTGCTTCCCACCAGCTCGAGCGGGTCGAGCTCGGTGGCGTCGTCGATGCCCAGCAGCTCGGCGCTGTTGGAGCACGCGACGACGAAGAGCGACAGCAAGGTCGCAGCGGGGAGGCGATTTTTGAGCGTGCGCATGCGAACCCCAGCGAAGAGGTGGTTGAGATTTCCCGAGTGATGGGGACTGACCGAGAGAGGACTTCAGGTCCCGGGTGGTGCTGACCCGAGCGCGAAACGATGTGCTTCGTGCGGCATGCGAGTCCTCAGGAGCTCGCCCTTTGACAGACTCAAGTCAGCAATCCTTGCGCCATCCGCAAGACACTGCTTTCACAATGGTCAGCCATACACAGGCGTGGACAGTGCGCGTCCGCGCGTGACTCGTCTGAGGACAGTCACGGCGCGGCGGCTGACCTGCAAACAAACAAGTGTTGGCGATGTGAACGATTGAGGGCAGTGCCTCAGGGGCCGACGACTTGTCCGGGGCAGCGCGGGTTGTTCGGGTTGGCCCACCACGAGGTGAGGGTCTTGAGATAGGTGGACAGGTCGTCCGCCGTCCAGACCGTGTTCTGCGGATCCGCGGCGACGCGGCTGGGCGTGTAGAACGCGACGCCGCACTGCTTCTTGGCGTGGGCGCCGCTGTGGAGCTGCGCGAGCTGTTGCCGCAAGCTGCCGAAGGTCGTCACCCCGTTCACCTTGCAGTCGCCGCGGAACGGGGCCAGGTCGCACTGAGGGACGTTCAGGTAGCGCGTGCTCGGCGCGACGTTGGCGATTCCGAGGATGGTGCTGGTGACGAGCGTCGTGTTCGGTTCGATGTCGTCCATTCGGGTCGCGAGCCACTCGAGCCACTGCGCGGCCTTGATGCCCGGGTCGATGACGTTGCTGGTGAGCATCTGCGCGGTGACGGGGATGGTCGGGTTCGAGTAGGCCTCCGGCACCAGGCGGCGGCAGTGCTGTTTGCAGACCTTGAAGAGCTGCTTGAAGCTCGCGAGCGGATCATTCGACGTGCCCGGTGGCCGGGCGATCGCGGTGGTGCCCGGAGAGAAGTAGACGATGGCCTTGCCGCCGTGTCCCGCGGCGGTCAGCGCGGTCAGAAGCGTGCGCAGCTGGGTGCCCCAAGCGGTCGAGTCGGCCCACTTGGCGAGCGAGAGCTCGTCGATGGAGACGTAGTCCCACCCATCTTCCAGGTAGCCGATCAGCGTCGGGAGCGCGGTCCCGTCGTCGAGCATGGGGCCCAGCTCGGTCGAGGGGACCCGGCGCGCCAGCCGCGCGCCCAAGGACTTCCACTTTTGGAACTCGGCGCTGTGGGGCGAGCAGGTGTGGCGGCTCCCCGAGTAGAGGACGGTGGGGTGTCGCACGTCGAAGATGACGTCCAGCGCAGGGTCGATGAGCCGCTGGTTCAGGGTCTGATCCGGCAGCCCGTTGGATTGAAACATCCCGTAGAAGAGGACGAAGGGCTTGTTGCTGGGCGGCGTGGAGCGGTCGCAGGGCGAGCCGCCGTCCACCTCCTCCGCCGGTGGATAGTCCTCGACGGGCTCTTCTCCCGCGCGCTCTTCTTGCGACTCGAACTCATCCGGGAAGTCGACCAACAGCACGCCCCCATCGGTGGGCTCTTCCGCGGGCGGGGCGGCGTCGTCGGGGTCGACCAGGCCAGCCGTACAGGCCAGGCCCACGGTCACGAGCGAAGAGAGCCACAAGAGGCGGTGCATGGAGGGATTGTGCCTTTGAATGGGGCGCGGTTGCTCCCCGCTGCGCGTCATGGACCCCGGCCGGTGACACCGCCGCGTTTCATCACAGCTCGGCGGCGCCGTCGGCCAGCTGCGTGAACGGCGGCTGGTTCGTCACGTGCAGCACCTGCGTCACCGTGCCGAGGAACTTGATCATCTTGGCGAACAGCGCGTGCTTGCCCGGGTCGATGGCGCCGTGCACGTCTTCCACCACGATGGGCACCTTCGCGGCGCCGCCGTTGAACTTCTCGGCGATGGTGAGCTTGAGCGAGAGGTAGAGCACGTCGACGTCGCGCGGCGGCAGCTGGCCGGCCGGCGTCTTCTTGCCTTGTCCGTCGACCACCGTCGCGCCGCCTTGCCGGTCGATCTCCACCTCGACATAGCGCTTGTCCGTCAGCGCCGAGAGGTACTGCACCCACCGATTTTTAATGACGCTCAGGAAGGCGGCCGGCTCGTGGCCGAACAGGTCGACGCCGAGCCGCAAGAGCGTGGGCACCGGGTCCTCCATCGAATCGGTCGAGGCCGCCGCGTCGCCCTTCGCCGTCGCCGCGCCGGCCTTGGTCGGCTCCCGCGCCAGGGAGATGGACGCGCGCACCCGCTCGAGCTCGCGCTCCACCTCGCGCGCCTCGCGCGTGAAGCTGCCCTTCTCGGTCAGCTGGGCGTTCAGCCGATCTTGCTCCTCGCGCAGCCGGAGCAGCTCGGTCGAGGCGTCGAGGAACTCGGAGTCGTTGAGCAGGTTGAGCAGCTCGACCTCCGCCTCCTGCACGCGCTTCTCGAGCGAGGTGCCCGAGCCGAGCACGTCGATGAGCTCGGCGACGGCTTCTTCCAGATCCTCGCGGCCGAGCCGCTCTTCCTTGTACGCGAGCCGATTCACGTTCGGTCGCTCGCGGTTGAGCTTGTCGAGCGCGGCGCGCATCGGCACGGCCTCGGCTTCGTACTCCTCGCGAAGGCGGCGCAGGCGCGCGTCGTGGTTCTCCACCGGTTGGCGCGTCGTGCGGGCGGTGGGCCGCCGCTCGTCGAGATGGCGAATCGCCACGAAGGCGGAGACGCCGAACGCCGGAATGTCGAGCAGCGCGAGCCAGCGCAGCGGCTCCGGCAGGAAGCGGCTGGCGACCACCGCGGCGATGCCGATGACGATGCCGGCCCAGAAGCGCGGGTCGTCCCACACGGTGGCCTGCCGCGGCGCCGCGTCGGGCTCGGCCCTTTCCGCCGCGGCGCGCTCGGCTTCGACCTTGGCGAGCGCCTCCTGGTACTGGCGCACCACCCTGGGGTAGCGGCGCGCGCGCTCGATGATGTCCGGAGGGAGCCCGAGCCGCTCGGCGGTCGGCGCGTTGGCCAGGTCCGCCTTCGCCTGCTGCACCTTCGCCTTCAGCGCGTCGCGCTTCTTGAGCTTCGCCTCGAGCTCGAAGGTCGCGCTCACCAGCTCGTCGACGCGGTACTGCAGCGCTTCGACTTCCTTCGCGGCGACGAGCTCGCGCTCCAGCGCTTTCGCCTTCGCCTCGGCGGCGGGCAGATCGCTCGCCGGCAACACCTGCTGCTGCTGCAGGGCGGACATTTTGAGCGCCGGCAGCTGGGTGGCGCTCGGCGTCTTGGCGATGGGCGGCTTGGGCTTGGGCCGCACGGTCGGCAGCTGCGCGCGGGTGAAGCAGAAGAGCTGCTCGAAGGTGGTGCGGGGAAGGAGCTGCGCTTGGCCTCGGAGGTACTGGGCGATGTCGACCGCGTGCTCGCTCACGCGCTCGACCTGGCTGGTGGCGGGGTTGAGCCGCTCGAGCGCCCCGGGGCCGCCGAGCTGCCGCGCGATGCGGTAGGTAGTCTGGTCGTTGCCCACGAAGGTCACCGCGGCGCCCCCGGCTTTCGCGCCCGGCGCGAGGAGCGAGGCGTCGCCGCCGCGTCCATCGGCGTAGAGGAGCGCGCAGAGCAATTCGGCGACCGGCGGCACTTGAGGGCCCGGAGGCTTCAAGACCAGATAGCCAACGTTGAGCCGCGCCCGCGCCGTGGGCGAGAACCCCCCGACCGCCTGCGCGGACAGCTCAACCAGGTGCATGGCTTCATCCTAATGGGGGGACTGTCCCTGAAGGGGACTGTCCCCAAAAAATGCTTCAGCGCATCATCGCCAGCGCCTGCTCCCATCGCCCCGTCGCGCGCAGCACCAGCTCCACCAGCTCGCGCGCCGCGCCGCGCCCGCCCGGCTGCCGCGAGACGAACAGCGCGCTCTGCCGCGCCTCGAGCACCGCGTCGGCCGGACATGCAGGCAGCCCCACCATCGACATCGGGGCGAGGTCGTTCACGTCGTCACCCATGTACGCGCAGGCGTCGGGGTGGACGCCGAGCTCTTCGAGCAGCGCGGTGAGGCCGGCCCGCTTGTCCTTCTGTCCTTGGTACACGGCCGCGAGCTTGAGCTCGTTCGCGCGCACGGTGACCGCCTCCGACCGCCGCGCGGTGAGGATGGCGGCCTTCAGGCCCGTCAGCCGCGCCATCACCA
>CAZEDU010000039.1:27464-32674 GCA_964511185.1 uncultured Myxococcaceae bacterium
GTCCTTCACGTCGAAGCGCTTGAGCGCCTCGCCTTGCGGCCCGTAGTAGAGGCCGCCGTCGGTCAGCACCCCGTCGACGTCGAAGACGAGCAGCTCGACGCGGCTGGCCCGCTTCCACAGCTCGTCGGTCGCGGGCTTGTGCGGCGTGGTCTCCATGCGCGTCAGCTCTGGTGACCGAGGGCGCGGCGAACCGCGAGCACGTCTCGCAGCGTCCGCTCGAGCCCTTCGAAGGTGAGCGAGCACGGGCCGTCGCACTTGGCGTTGTCGGGGTCTTCGTGCACTTCGGCGAACAGCGCGTCGATGCCGGCGGCGGCGGCCGAGCGCGCGAGCAGCGAGACGAACTTTCGCTCACCGGCGGTCTCGGTGCCGCCGCCCGAGGGCAGCTGCACCGAGTGGGTCGCGTCGAAGCAGACCGAGAGGCCGGCCTCGCGCATCAAGAGAAAGCCGCGCATGTCGACGACCAGGTTGTTGTAGCCGAACGTGAAGCCGCGCTCGGTGACGAGCACGTTGGCGTTGCCGGCGTCGAAGGCCTTCTTCGCCGACTGCGCGATGTCCTTCGGCGCGACGAACTGGCCCTTCTTCAAGTTCACGCCGCGGCCGGTGCGCGCGACCGCTTCGACCAGGTCGGTCTGGCGGCACAGGAACGCCGGCACCTGGATGATGTCGGCCACCTCGGCGACGGCGGCGACCTGCGCCACCTCGTGCACGTCGGTGAGGATCGACACGCCGACCTCGCGCTTGACGCGCGCGAGGATGCGCAGCCCTTCCTGGAGCCCCGGTCCGCGGAACGACTTGCCGCTGGTGCGGTTGGCTTTGTCGTAGCTGCACTTGAAGGCGAAGGGGACCTGGAGCTTCTCGCAGAGCGCCTTCACGCGCCGCGCGTGCCGCAGCACCATGTCTTCCGATTCGATGATGTCGGGGCCGGCGAGCACGAACAGCGGCTGACCTTCGCCCACACGATGTCCACACAGGTCAATCACGGGCGCGGCACACTAGACGAAAACGGGGGGCTAGAGCACGCCGAGGAAGACCGAGTCGACGAGGAGCGCCTCGCCCGAGGCCTCGCGCATGAACAGGTACAGGTCCAGCTTGTTGCTGCCCACCGCCGTGTACTGCACCGTGACGGTTTGAAAGACGTTGGTGAACGTGATGTTCGAGCTGCACTGCGTCCCGACGAAGCTGCCGCCCGAGTTGCGCTCGCGCAGACACAAGGCGCCGGTCTCTCCGAGGCTGTTTCCGCCGCCGCGGAAAGACGCGCGCGCCTCGAAGCGCCGGCCCGCGACGGTGCTCAGCGTGCCCGGCCAGTCACCCACGGAGAAGTCCGAGCCGGTCGCCTGCTTGGCCAGCCCGACGCGCGCGCCGGAGGGGGCGTACGGGTGCGCGATGCTCGAGAGGTTGCACTGGAAGCAGTTCCAGTCGGCCGCCCCCGACTCGAAGGAGCTGTTCGGCAGCTGGTTCTCGCTGATGGCTTGCTGCAGCGCCTCCCACGGCTCGTCGAGCGCGGCTTCGCCGTCGGGGGCGCAGCCCATGGAGAGGAGGAGGGACAAGCTCGCACATGGAAGCAGAGGGCGAATCACGGTCATTTCTCTTGCATGGGAGTGCTGTGCAAGGTGGTGACCAGGTGGAAACCCAACGTTGTTCGACAGGTCCGGCGTCCTCGCGTGTGGGCAGCGCGGCGCGGATGCTCCAGTTGGCGCATGAAAAGACAACACATGCGGAAAATGACGTGCGGCGGTGTCGCATGAGGTGGCTGTGGCTCGCAGGCTGCGTGCTCGTGCTGGCGTGTCGCCCCTCGGCGCCGGGGCTGCACGTCGTGGTCGAAGGGAGCTTGTTCCCCCGAACCGACTTCGACCGGTTGGTGGTGACGACGTACCGCGCGGGCGGCGGGGAGCCGCTCAGCGAGGTGCGCTTCGAAGGCTCGGAGCTGATCCCACTGCCGGCGTCGGTGAACTTTCTGGCGGGCAAGACGACGCCGCCGGGCACCACGCTGGAGGTGGAGGCGACCGCGTACCTGGGCGATGGGCAGGTGGCGCGCGGAAAGGTGTCCGCCGTGGTGGGCGTGGCAGAGCCGCTGAGCCTGCGGCTGGCGCGGGTGTTCGAGCAGGAGCCTCCACCGGAGGAGCCGCTGGAGCCGCTGGAGCCTCTCGACCCAGACGTACCCGACGCAGGTGAGCCGCCGGCGAGCGACGGCGGGCAGGTCGTCGTCGACGGTGGTCCCGGCGGCCCCACCTTGAAGGCGAACGCCGAGCCCTGCGCCGCGGCGTCGGAGTGCGCGAGCGGCTTCTGTGTCGACGGCGTGTGCTGCAACGGCGGCTGCGCTTCGGCGTGCGGCGCCTGCAACTTGAGCGGGAAGGTCGGTCAGTGCGCGCCGCTCTCGGCGGGCAGCCCCGGCAAGACCAGCTGTGCGCCCTACGTCTGCGACGGCGCGGCGCTCGCGTGTCCGAGCGGCTGCTCGTCGGACGCCGCGTGCGTGACCGGCCTCTTCTGCCGCGCTGGGCAGTGCGTCGAGACCTTGTCGAGCGTGCGCGACAACTTCAACGCCGCCAGCCGCGACGCGGCGACGTGGAACACGTTCACCTGCTGCGGGACCGGCGCGAGCGTGAGCCAGAGCAGCCAGCGCTTGCAGATTTCCACCACCGCGAGCGCGTCGGGCTACGCCGGCTACAAGACGGTGAAGCGCTACGAAGGCCGCGACGCCGCGGTGAAGGTGGAGCTGGTGAGCGCCGGCAACCAGGGCCTGGCCGGGCAAGACGTGCACTTCCAGCTCGTGCGCGACGCGAGCCACACCGCCGGCTTCACCATCGCGGGAGGGATGATCTCCGCGGGGAAGAAGGTGGCGGGCACGCCGTCGATGGTGAAGACCGCTGCGTTCAACGCGACCTCGATGCGTCACTTACGGCTGCGCGAGAGCCAGGGAACGCTTCACTGGGAGACGTCGAGCGACGGGCAGACCTTCGCGTCGTTCGCCAGCCAGGCCACGCCCTTCGCGTTCGATCAGGTCGGCATCGACCTCGTCGCCGGCGTGTACCAAGCCGAGAGCAGCGGGGCGCAGGTCAGCTTCGACAACCTCAACATGCCCTGATCACTGCAGGGCGAGCCCGAGGCGCCGCGCGATCCGCTCGAAGACCCGGTCTTCGCTGAGGAGCACCGCGTGGAGCTCGAGCGCGCATTGCGCGACATGGGCATCCGGCGTGGAGACGGCCAGCCCGTCGCGCGCGAGCTTGAAGCGAAGCTGGCCGACCCGAAACCAGTGGCCGTGGTCGGTCCCGATCAGCGGCAAGTCCGCGAGGAGATCTTCGAGCTGGGCACGCTGCTTGGCCTCGAGTTTTCCGCTGAGGAGCTCCGCTATCACCACGACGGGCAGGTAGACGCGCCCTTCGGCGAGCGCTTCTTCGATCAACGCGGCCCTGGACGAACGGCCCGCGAAGTACGAAATCCAGCTCGAGGTATCAACGACCACTGCGCTCACGCGAGGCCTCGAGATCGACTTCGAGTCGCAGCTTTCCCCGCAGCCGGCGCGCCTTCTCTGCCGTCAACGACCGACGTACCAGCTTCAGTCCCTCTTCGAGGGTCTCGGTGATGCCTTTGCCGGTGGTCCTGCACGCCTCTTCCAGAAGATCAACGCGGATGTTCGCCGTCACCCGTCGCGTCCGATCAGCTCTCCGAATCATATGGGTATATGTATCAACGTGCATACGCTTTCGCCAGCGGCCGAAGCCGTGGCGAAGCGCCGGCTGGATCAGCGCGTGTCCCGCTGCTGGAGCGCCGCGCGCACGAAGCCTGAGAACAGCGGGTGCGGCGCGAACGGCTTGCTCTTGAACTCGGGGTGGAACTGGCAGCCGACGAAGTGCGGGTGGTCGGTCAGCTCGATCATCTCCACCAGGTTGAGCTCCTGGTTGACGCCGGAGAACACCAAACCGGCCTCCTGCAGCCGGCCGCGGTACTGGTTGTTCACCTCGTAGCGGTGGCGGTGCCGCTCGTCGATCTCGTCCTTGCCATAGAGGCGGTGCGCGAGCGAGCCGGGCTTCAGGCTGCACTTGTACGCGCCCAGCCGCATCGTGCCGCCCTTGTCCTTCACGTTGACCTGGCTCTCCATCAGCGAGACGACCGGGTGCGGCGTCTTCTCGTCGAACTCGAGCGAGTTGGCCTGCGTCAACCCGAGCACGGTGCGCGCGTACTCGACGACCGCCATCTGCAGCCCGAGGCAGATGCCGAAGAACGGCACCTTGTTCTCGCGCGCATAGCGGACCGCGGCGATTTTCCCTTCGGTGCCGCGCACGCCGAAGCCGCCGGGCACCAGCACCGCGTTCACGTCGGAGAGCAGCTTGGCGGGGCCGGACGTCTCGACCTCTTGCGAGTCGACGAACTTCAAGGTGACGCGGCAGTCGTTGGCGATGCCGCCGTGCAAGAGCGCCTCGTTCAGGCTCTTGTAGCTCTCCTTCAGGTCGACGTACTTGCCGACGATGGCGATGCGCACCTCGCCGCGCGCCGGGTGGTAGATCTTCTCGACGATCTTCTCCCAGCGCTCGAGCCGCGGGCCGCGCGACCAGATGTTGAGCAGCTCGGCGATGCGCTCGTCGAGCCCTTGGCGGTGCAGCTCGAGCGGCAGCTCGTAGATGCTCTTCACGTCGGGCGAAGCGAACACGCTCCCCTGGTCGACGTTGCAGAACATCGCGATCTTGTCCTTCATCTCCTGAGAGATTTCTCGGTCGGTCCGGCAGATGAGGACGTCGGGCTGAATGCCGATCTCCCGCAGCTTCATCACCGAGTGCTGCGTCGGCTTGGTCTTCACCTCGCCGGCGGCGGCGATGAAGGGCAGCAAGGTCAGGTGCACGTAGGCGCAGTTCTGCGCGCCGACGTCGTAGCGCATCTGGCGGATCGCCTCGAGGAAGGGCAAGGACTCGATGTCGCCGACCGTGCCGCCGACCTCGACCATCAAAACGTCGATGCCTTCGGCGGCGGCCTTGATGCAGCTCTTGATCTCGTCGGTGATGTGCGGAATCACCTGGACCGTCTTGCCGAGGTACTCGCCGCGCCGCTCCTTCTGGATGACCGCGTTGTAGATGCGGCCGGTGGTGAAGTTGTTGAGCCGCGACATGTGCGCGGTGGTGAAGCGCTCGTAGTGGCCCAGGTCGAGATCCGTCTCCGCGCCGTCGTCGGTGACGTAGACCTCGCCGTGCTGGAACGGGCTCATCGTGCCCGGGTCGACG
>CAZEDU010000039.1:32684-37743 GCA_964511185.1 uncultured Myxococcaceae bacterium
GAGCTTGATGAGCGAGATGCGCAGGCCGCGGTTCTCCAGCAGCGCGCCCATCGAGGCAGAGGCCAACCCCTTGCCCAGCGAGCTCACCACGCCGCCGGTCACGAAGATGTACTTGGTTTTGCTGGAGCGCATGTCCGTTGATCTCAGAGCAGCGCCCTGTTCGTCAACGGGCTTTCTCGTGCGCGCGGGTGCCCACCCGTTGGGCACGCGCGCGTTCTTCCTTGACGCCTGAAAGGACGCCTGAAAAGGGCTTGCGGTTGCGCCAAGCACCTCCAGGCGAGCCGCGAGCGCTTGGAAAGCCGTGGTCTTACTGATGGGCCATGACGGCCTTCAGCTGGGCTTCCTTGTCCTCGATGACGTCGCCGGACACGTCCACCACCACGTGCTCCAGCTTCCCGGTGAAGGCGAACGGCGCGCTGTATTCGGTGGTCACCGATGAGCCGTCGTCTCGGCCGCAGCTGAGGCCCTCGGTGATGCCGATGTCGAGCGGGATGGTCACCGGGAGCAGCGTCTGGCCGGACAGCTTGCCGTCGACGTAGAGCTGGGCTCGCCCCGGCGCGCCCTTGCCGTGCATCACGTCGGGCTTGCCCGTCGGCTCGAACTCGAACCGAAGCTCGTGCCGTCCATCGGGGAGGGTGACGTCCGACACGACGTGGAAGTGCTCCATCCCCACGTAGTTGTACCAGTAGTGCAGCCGGTTGTTCTGCACGTAGAGCGCGTAGCCGCCCGACGTGCCGCCCTGCGCGACGAGCACGCCCTCGGCGCCGTTCTTGAGCTCGACGGTGGCGGTGATGCTGTGCGGCCGATTGAGCACATGCGGGGCGATCCGGTTCGAGACCGTCTGAGTGCCAGGGTAGAAGACGTAGCGCTGGAGCCCCTTGGCCAGCTGCGGCCGCTCTTCGATGAGCCGGGTGGAGCCGCGGCTGTCGAGCGGGAGCACGTTGTACTTGCCGGCCTCGACGTACCACAGGCTGATCATCTCGATCAGCTTGGGCCGGTTCTCGGCCGCGACGTTCCGGGTCTCCGAGAAGTCCTCGGCCACGTGGTACAGCTCCCAGCCGTGCGCATCCAGCTCGCGCAGCTTCTCCTCGGTGATGACCATCTCGCCGAAGCCCATGCCCGCCTCCGCGAAGGAAGGACCGGGCACTGGGCACACCGCGCGCCACCCGTCGTGGTAGAGCGCCCGGTGGGCCATCATCTCGAAGTACTGCGTGTGGTGTTGGCTCTCGGCCTTCGCGTCGTCGAACGTGTGCGAGAACGAGACGCCCTGAATCGGTGACTGCGTCACGCCGCGGATCTGCTGGGGCGGCTCGAGCCGCAGGCAGTCGAGGGCCGTCGGCACCAAGTCGATGAGGTGCACGTACTGGCCGCGGATCTCCCCTTGGGCGCGGATGCCCTTGGGCCAGTGGACGATGAGCGGATTGCTGACGCCCCCGCGGTACGTCTCGCGCTTCCAGCGCCGGAACGGCGTGTTGCCCGCCCACGCCCAGCCCCACGGGTAGTGGTTGAAGTGCTTGGGGCCGCCCAGCTCGTCGATGGCCTTGAGGCCGTCCTCCAGGCGCTCGGGGACGTTGTTGAAGAAGAGGTTCTCGTTGACCGAGCCGTGCGGGCCCCCTTCGGCGCTCGCCCCGTTGTCGCTGACCGCCATGAGCAGGGTGTTCTCCAGCTCGCCCATTGTCTCGAGGGCCTGGACGAGCCTGCCGATGTGATGGTCGGTGTGCTCGAGGAAGCCCGCGAAGACCTCCATCATCCGCGCGTACAGGCGGCGCTCGTCGGCCGACAGCTCATCCCACGGCCGCACGTCCGGGTCCCGCGGCGACAGGCGGGTGTTGGGCGGCAAGAGCCCGAGCCGCTTCTGCTGCTGGAAGACCTTCTCGCGGTAGGCGTCCCAGCCGTCGTCGAACTGCCCTTTGTACTTGTCGGCCCACTCTCGGGAAACGTGGTGGGGCGCGTGCATGGCGCCGGGGCAGAAGTAGAGGAAGAAGGGCTTGTCCGGCGCGACCTGCTTGGCGTCGGCGATGAACTGCACCGCGTGGTCCACCAAGTCCTCCGTGAGGTGGTAGCCCTGCTCGGGCGTCCGCGGCGGGTGGACCTGGTGGTTGTCGTGGATGAGGTCCGGGCAGTACTGGTGCGTGTCTCCGCCGAGGAAGCCGTAGAAGCGCTCGAACCCGCGGCCCAGGGGCCACCGGTCGTAGGGGCCCGCGGCGCTGATCTGCTCGGCGGGCGTCAGGTGCCACTTGCCCACCGCGAAGGTGTTGTAGCCGTGGGAGAGAAGGATCTCGGAGAGGAACCCGTTCTCGAACGGAATCTGCCCGTTGGAGCCGGGATAGCCCGTCGCGCCTTCGGTGATGCAAGACATGGCGTTGGAGTGGTGGTTCCGGCCGGTGAGGATGCACGAGCGGCTGGGCGAGCACAGCGCGGTGGTGTGCATGTTGTTGTAGCGAACGCCCCCCGCGGCGAGGCGATCCAAATGGGGCGTCCGAATGGGTGAGCCGTAGCACCCCAGCTGTCCGAAGCCGGTGTCGTCCAAGACGATGAAGAGCACGTTGGGCGCGCCCGGTTTGGCCCGCAGCGGTTTCGGCCAGGCGGGTGTGGACTCTTCGAAGGTTCGGCCGATAACGCCGGGGAACGTTGTCCCTGGCTCGTATTCGTTCAGGACCATCTGGCTCTCTCTGGTGGAGTGGGGATGGGGAAGTGGCGATGGGCTCTGCGCCGCGCAATCCAGCCCGCGAGCCGATGTTCTTGTCCGCTGCATCACCTTGTCAGAGGCGATGCGCTTTGACGGAGGGCGCGGCGAATCGCTCGTGCAAGATGGCGCGATGAAACAGCGACCGTTCGGAAAGGCCTCGGTGTCGGTCCTGGGCCAGGGCACGTGGCGGATGGAGGCGGACGACCGCGACGGCTGCATCGCGGCGCTGCGCCGCGGCCTCGACCTGGGGATGACGCACATCGACACCGCTGAGCTGTACGGGCGAGGTCGGGTGGAGGAAGAGATTGTCTCGAAGGCCATCGCGGGACGGCGGGAGGAGGTCTTCCTGGTCTCGAAGGTGCTGCCGTCGCACGCGGATCAGGAAGGCACCGTTCGCGCGTGCGAGCAGAGCTTGAAGCGGCTCGGGACCGACCACCTCGACTGCTACCTCTTGCACTGGCCGGGCGACGTTCCGCTCGAGCAGACCATCGCGGGCTTCGAGGCGCTGGTGAAGGCGGGGAAGATTCGCGCGTGGGGCGTGAGCAACTTCGACGTCTCCGAGCTGGACGAAGCGCTCGCCGTCGCCGGGCCTGGCCGCATCGCCTGCAACCAAGTGCTCTATCACCTGGAGCAACGCGCGATGGAGCACCGCGTGCTTCCCTGGTGCGAACAGCACGGCGTCGCGGTGGTGGCCTACAGCCCGTTCGGCGCCGGCGCTTTTCCGCGCGCGGGCGCGTCGGGGCGAAAGGTCCTCGACGACATCGCCCAGGCGCACGGGGCGAGCGCGCACCAAGTGGCGTTGGCGTTTTTGACCCGGCGGCCGAGCGTGCTCGCGATCCCGAAGCACTCGAGCGTGGCGCACGCCGAGGACAACGCGAGAGCGGCGGATCTGGCGCTGACGACGGAGGAGCTGAAGAGAATCGAGGCGGCGTTCCCGCTGCGGAGCGGGCGCGCGTTGCCGACGTTGTGAGGGGCAAGGGCGCGCACGGGAGTAAGGCCGTTCACGTCGCCGACGCCGTCAAGGTCAACGACTACGTCTACGTCTACGACCAAAACGTCGTCGTCGTCGTCGTCGTCGTTGACGTTGACGTTGACGTTGACGTTGACGTGAACGGCGACGGCGACGGCATTTACCGCGACTTGAGCAACGCCTCCGCCTTCGCCAAGTCAGCCGGCGTATCGACGCCAAGGCTAACGTGAGACGTCACGCGACACGCGATGCGGATGCCGTTCTCCAGCGCGCGCAGCTGCTCGAGCGACTCCACTTGTTCGAGCGGGCTCGGCGGCAGCGACGCGAGCTTGAGCAACGTCTCGCGGCGGTAGCCATAGAGCCCCAGGTGCGCGTGGCGCTCCGCGGGCGTGGGGCCGCGCTGAAACGGAATGTCCGCGCGCGAGAAGTAGAGCGCGTTGCCGTCGACCCCGACCACCGCCTTCACCACGTTGGGGTTCGCGCGCTCGTCGTCCTCGAGGGAGCGGATGAGCGTGGCCATCTCCACGCGCCGGTCGCTGAAGGCGCCGACCAGCGTGCGCAACGCCTCCGGGTGGACCGCGGGCTCGTCGCCCTGCACGTTGACGAAGACGTCACCTTCCATGGCGCGGGCGACCTCGGCCGCGCGGTCGGTGCCCGAAGTGCAGGCCATCGACGTCATGCGCGCCTGACCCCCGAAGGCCTCGACCGCGGCGACGATGCGCTCGTCCTCGGTGGCGACGAGGACCGCCTGAAAGGCGCCGCTGTCGACGCACCGCTCGTACACGTGCTGCACCATCGGCTTGCCGGCGATGAGCGCCAGCGGCTTACCGGGAAAGCGCGTCGACCCGTAGCGCGACGGGATGACGGCGATCGGCTTGGAGGGACGTCCGCTGGACACGTCCGACGTGCGTAGTGGCACGTGCGCCGGGGGTCAAGCGTTGGTCGTTGAACGTCGAGGCTTGGCCCGAGGCGGGAGTGCTTACCTTCCGCCGTCATGAAGACCGTCATTCACGTCGTCGGCGCGCGGCCCAACTTCATGAAGGTCGCCCCGATTCACCGCGCGATCGCCGCGCGCGGCAGGCTCGCGCAAAAGCTCGTCCACACCGGCCAGCACTACGACGAGCGCATGAGCGACGTCTTCTTCGACGACCTCGGCATGCCGAAGCCCGACGTTCATTTGGGGGTCGGCTCCGGCTCGCACGCGGAGCAGACCGCGAAGGTGATGGTCGCGCTGGAGCGGTTGCTCCTCGCCGAGCGGCCCGAGCTGGTGTCGGTGGTCGGTGACGTGAACAGCACGTTGGCGGCCGCGCTGGTCGCCGCGAAGCTGCAGATTCCCGTCGCGCACGTCGAGGCGGGCCTGCGCAGCTTCGACCGCACCATGCCCGAGGAGGTGAACCGGC
>CAZEDU010000040.1:0-3890 GCA_964511185.1 uncultured Myxococcaceae bacterium
CCTTCTCCTTCACCTTGTCGACCTGGTCGTCGGTGAGGTCCGGCTTGATGAGGAAAATCGTCTCGTACTCGCGCAGTCGCGCGGCTTGCGGATTTGCCATTTTTGTATCCCCGTGGGTTCTGCCCGCCGGACCATCCGGCGAGCGGGGACGACGAGCGAGCTCGTCGGGAACGGGAAGAAACCTTCAGCGCCCGTCTCCCTCGCTGTGAGGTGGGGGCTTGTAAGGGGCCGAGGAACCAGAGTCAAGCCGGCCGCCCGCGCTCGGCCGCTACCTGCGGTTGAACCGGTTCATGGCGGCCGCCATCCCGTTTTTCGCCCAGACTTCAGCCGCTTGCACGCAGACGTCGATCTGATCGGGCACCTGCCGTTCTTCCTCGGCGGTGAAGCCGGACAGCACCCAGCCCGGCACCCGGTCCTTCGCGTTCGGCCCTTCGGGCTTCCCGACGCCGAACCGCAAGCGGTCGAAGTCTTCGGTACCCCACGCCGAGACGATGCTGCGAAGGCCGTTGTGGCCGCCGGTGCCGCCGCCCTTCTTGAGCTGCAGGCGGCCGAACGGGAGGTCGACCTCGTCGTGCACCACCAGCGTGTCGGTCGGCTCCACCTTGAAGAAGCGCGCGGCCTGCGCCACCGACTCGCCGGACAGGTTCATGAAGGTCTGCGGCAACAAGAGCAGCAGCTTGTCGCCGTCCAGGCCCGCGGTCGCGATGCGCGCCTTGAACTTCTCTTGGTGGAACGAGGCGCCCAGCTTCGCGGCGAGCGTTTCGACCACGCGGAAGCCGATGTTGTGGCGGTGGCGCTCGTACTCGCGCCCAGGGTTGCCCAAGCCGCAGATGAGCTTCATGAAAGCCCTTCAAAAAGGAAACGCGGGAGCGACGTGAAGCTCGCTCCCGCGTGAAGGTGTCGAGCGACGAAGGTTACTTCTTCTTCTCTTCCTTCTTGGCCGCGGGGGCCGCCGCCTTCGCGTCGCCCGCCTTGGCGTCGGCCGGAGCCGCCGCGCCCGCCGCCGGGGCCGCGCCCGCCGCAGGAGCCGCTGCCGCCGCGGCAGCCGCCTGAGGCGCTTCGTCCTTCTCGGGCACCGCGACCACCGCCAGCGTGTAGTTCACGTTCGTCTTCACCTCGACGCCGGCCGGGAGCTGGATGTCATTGATGTGGAGCGCCTGG
Source organism: uncultured Myxococcaceae bacterium (assembly GCA_964511185.1). Lineage (GTDB taxonomy): Bacteria > Myxococcota > Myxococcia > Myxococcales > Myxococcaceae > CAZEDU01. Next base: position 1,162 of record CAZEDU010000040.1, read on the forward strand.
GCGATCTTGAGGCCCGAGATGTCGACCTCGACCGGCTGCGGGATCGCCTTGGGAAGCGCCCACACCTCGAGCTCGCGGCGCTGCACCGAGAGGATGCCGCCTTCGGCCACGCCCACCGCCTTGCCGGTGAGCACGAGCGGGACCTTGACCTTCACCTTCTCGTTCTCGCGCACGTCGATGAAGTCGGCGTGGAGCATCTCGCGGCTGAGCGGATCGGTCTGGTAGTCCTTCAGGAGCACCTTGTGATCCGCCTCGCCCTCGACCTTGAGCGTGATGAGGGTGTTCAGCTTGTGCGGGGTGGCGACGGCCTTCTTGACGGCCACGGGGTCCACCGCGATCTGCACGGGGGCCTTCAGGTGCTTGCCGTAGACCACGGCGGGGACGAGGCCTTGGGTGCGGAGCTTGCGCGCGACGCCCTTGCCCGAGCTGGAGCGCGGCTTGGCCTGCAGGGTGCTGGTATCCATGGAAAGACTCGTTTCGACTTTGGGGCCTTCGCCTCGGGTGCGAGCGCTTCGAAGGCGACGACCACCGGCATCCTGCCCCTGTGGCAGGCCCCGAATGAGACGTCCGTCCTCCCAAGCCATGAAGCGAAAGCGGCTTTGAGGCGGGCTGATCTGCCCCGTCAGGGCACCGAAGTCAAATCCCCGCTAGTGGCGAGCCCGCGCGTTGCCCACCAGCTCCCGAAGCACCTCCGCCGTCCGTCTCGGGACCCTGGCCTTGCCTGGATCCGCCGCGTCCACCGCGAAGAGCCCGTACCTTCGCTCGCTCGTCATGCCGTGGTTCCACTCGAAGTTGTCGATGAGCGACCAATAGAAATACCCGCGCACGTACGCGCCGCTCCTCACCGCGCGCTCGAGCGAGCGCCAATGCGCCTCCAGGTATTGCGTGCCGGCTTCGTCGTCGGCGGCGTTGGGCGCGCCGTTCTCGGTGACGATGACCGGCAGGGCGTAGCGCGACAGCCAGCCCAGCATCTCGAAGAGCCCGTCGGGGTACACGTCGGAGACATCGATGGTGAGGGGATTGAAGGTCGTCCACGGCGAGAGCCCGGCGAAGGTGGGCGTCTCGGTCCCTTCGACGATCACCCGCGTGTAGTAGTTGAGCCCGAGCCAGTCCATGCGGCCCGCCAGGTCCTCGCGCTGGACCACTTGGCCGTCGAGCTCCGCGTCCAGCTCGCCGCGCACCGCCGCGTCGAGGAACACCGCGTTGTAGAGGCGAAACAGGCTCTCCGCCGCGCGGCGGTCGAGCGGGCTGTCGGGGTTCTTCGGCGCGGTCGGCACCAGGGCGTAGACCAGGCCCACCGCCGCGGCCTCTCCATCGCCGTCCGCATCCAGCGCGTCGTTCGCCTTCACCGCGTCGTACATGCGCGCGTGCGCCTCGACCATGTGGCGCATCGCCTGCTTCGCCTCGGCGTAGCGGAAGCGCACCGCGGGCGGGTTGGCGCGCTCCTGGCTGGGGAACAGGTAGCCCGGGAGCACCACCGCGAGCGGCTCGTTGAGCGTCGCCCACAGGTCGACCTGGCCGCCGAACTCGCGCGCGCAGAAGGCCGCGTACTTGGACAGCTCGCGCACGATGCGTGGGCCGTCGAGCCAGCCGCGCGGCTGACACCCGACGATGTCCCGGTGGCAGGCCGCGCCGTCGTGGATCCACAAGGGGAGGGTGTAGTGGTTCAGCGTGACGAGCGGCGCGAGCCCGCGGGCGCGCAGCTCGGCGAAGACGGCGTGGTAGTACGCGAGCGCCTTCGGGTTGGCGTGCGCGCGCAGGGCGTCGTGCGTGTCGATGCCGTCGGTCGCCCGCGGAAACAGCCGGCTCCACTCGATGCCCATGCGAAACGCGTCGAGCCCCAGGTCTTGGGCGAGCGCGAGGTCCTCGCGGAACTTCTCGTAGTGGCCAGGGCCTGCGCCGGGGCCGTCGCGCGTGACGAACGGCATGGCGTCGAGCAGCGCCTTCGAGGTGATGAGCTGGTGCCAGTCGGAGCCGGCGTCTTCACATTCGTCGGCCGGGAGGGTGGGGCAGCCCATCTCGACTTGAAAGCCCGAGGTCGCCGCGCCGTAGAGGAACCCGTCTGGGAAACCCGGCGTCCGCGGCTCGGCGCAGCGGCAGAAGAGCGCGACGAGCAAGAGCGCGCTGCCCGCCCGCATCTCGTCAGACGAACAGCGAGCTCAGGCTGTCGCCGCGCTGGATGCGGGCGATCGCCTCGCCGAAGAGCCGCTCGGTGGTGATGACGCGGATCTTCCCGCATTGCTGCGCGGCGGAGGAGAGCGGCACGGTGTCGGTGAAGACCACCTCTTGCAGCGCCGAGTCGGTGATGCGGCTGAGCGCCGGGCCCGACAGGATCGGGTGCGCGGCGTAGGCGACCACCGACTTGGCGCCTTTCTCTTTCAGGGCGGCGGCGCCTTGGGTGAGCGTGCCGGCGGTGTCGACCATGTCGTCGATCAGCACCGCGTTCTTGCCCTTCACGTCGCCGATCAGGTTCATCACCTCGGACGAGTTCGGGCGCGGCCGCCGCTTGTCGATGATGGCCAGCGTCGAGTTGAGCCGTTTGGAGTACGCGCGCGCGCGCTCCACGCCGCCGGCGTCCGGCGAGACGATGACCAGCTCGCCCAAGTCGGGGAAGCGGCGCTTGATGTCGTCGAGGAACACCGGCGACGCGTACAAGTGGTCGCTGGGGATGTTGAAGAAGCCCTGGATCTGCCCGGCGTGCATGTCCATCGACACCACGCGGGTGACGC
>CAZEDU010000040.1:3900-24692 GCA_964511185.1 uncultured Myxococcaceae bacterium
TGATCGGCGTGCGGGGCGCGACCTTGCGGTCCTGCCTCGCGTAGCCGTAGTACGGAATCACCGCGTTGATCGAAGCGGCGCTGGCGCGCTTGAGCGCGTCGCAGATGATCAACAGCTCCATCAGGTGATCATTCGTGGGCGGGCAGGTCGACTGGATGATGAACGTGTCCTGGCCGCGCACGTTCTCTTCGATCTCGACGTGGATCTCCCCGTCGGAGAAGCGGTCCATGGTGGCGCGGCCGAGCGGCACCTTGAGGTAGCCGCAGATTCGGCCAGCGAGAGCGACGTTGGAGTTGCCGGTGAAAACCTTGAACCCGCGACCTTCGGTCATGGGCGCTCAGTAGATCACTTCGCGGGGAAAAAGAAGCGCGCTTGTCGACGGAGCCGCGTTAATCGGGCTCGACGTGGCGGGCCGCGGTGCCCGACTGGATCTGCCGCTCGTACTCGGCGAGCACGGCCCGCTCGAGCCGGTCGCGCGTGTCTGCGTTTAACGGGTGGGCGATGTCTTTGTACGTGCCGTCTTTGCGCCGCTTGGCCGGCATCGCGATGAACAGCCCGGAATTACCGTGAATCACCTTCACGTCTCGAATGACGAAACAGTTGTCGATCGTGATGGTGACGTACGCTTTGAGTTTGTCTTCCTCGACAGGGAAGACTTTGACTTCCGTGATTTCCATGACTCCCCCCGGTCGGAGCGAACTCCGAACCAGAAGGCAGAATCCACCCACAGTTTAGATAATGCAAGAGATTGCTTAACCTTCGAGCGCCCGGGCGAGAAACGCGAGGTGCCAGGCCAGCAGCGCCAGGTAGGCCCAGGTGCACCCCTGCAAGGCATAGCGTCCCAGCCGGCGGTGACCCTGCGACCAAAGCAGTGCGATGCCCAAGTTGACCCCGAGCAGCTTGGCGGTCAGGAACAGTGCGGGCGAGCCGTCGTAGAGCCAGCGCATGAGCGGGTTGGCCTCGGTCGCCCAGCCCAGCTCGAGAAAAGCGGTGGTGAAGAGCGCGTCCAGCGCGTTGCACGACGCCAACGCCACACCGTGCCCCGCCACGCCCCAGTTGCCCGCCGCCGCCCTTTGCGCGCTCTCCACCACCGAGGCGGTGGCAGTTCAAGGAGCCTGCCAATGGCTGAGCTGTCGGCGGCTTGACGGACGTCTCCGGAAGCCGCGAGTATCCGCCGCCTTTTTCAGCCGGTGGGCCCGCGTGCAACAATTTCCCAAAGACATCGGGTGGATCGAGGTCATCTGCGGTCCGATGTTCTCCGGAAAGACCGAAGAGCTGATCCGCCGCGTCAAGCGCGCGGTCTACGGCAAGCAAAAAGTTCAGGTCTTCAAGCCGAAAATCGATGATCGGTATGACGAAACGCAGGTGGTCAGCCACTCGCGGTTTGCCGTGCGCTCGACGCCGATCGACCGGGCTGAAGAGATTTTCTACAGCCTTCAGCCTGACACGGAAGTCGTGGGCGTCGACGAGGTGCAGTTCTTCGGCGCCGAGGTGGTGCCGGTCGTCGAGGCGCTCGCGGGCCAGGGCAAGAGGGTGATCTGCGCCGGGCTGGATCAGGACTACCGCGGGCGGCCGTTCGATCCGATGCCGCAGCTGTTGGCGGCGGCCGAGTACGTGACGAAGGTGCTCGCGATCTGCGTGGTGTGCGGCAACCCGGCGGGCCGCTCGCAGCGCCTGGTCGCGAAGGACGAGCGCGTGGTGGTGGGCGCGGCCGGCGCGTACGAGGCGCGCTGCCGCAAGTGCCACGTGCCGGAGGCCGACGCGGCGACCCCGCCGCAGACCTTGGCCCTCTTCAAGGAGTAGCCGATGCGCGATTCGCTCTACGAGAAGGTCCCCTTTCGCCTGAGCGAGCTGGACCACCGCTACGGCCCCAACGTGCACCTGGTGGGGAATCCGTATCTGCTCTCCCAGCTCGCCAAGCTCTGCGCGAAGGAGACGATTCAGCCGCAGGTCAACCGCCTGGTCGCGACGCTCTACACCGACCTGGTGAAGATGGTGGTGAACGCGGAGTTCCCGCGCAAGCCGGTGGTCGTCCCCACGCGGATGATCGATCACACGCCCAAGGGCATCTACCAGGGCGAGGTGATCGACCCCGACGTGCGCGCGGTCACCGTCAACATCGCGCGGGCCGGCACGCTGCCGTCGCAGGTGACGTACGACCTGCTCAACACGCTCTTGACGCCGTCGCTCGTGCGGCAGGACCACATCATCATGAGCCGCATGCTGTCCGAGAGCGAGCAGGTGGTCGGCTCGAACATCGGCGGCGCCAAGATCGGCGGCGACGTCGACGACGCGTTCGTGCTCTTCCCCGACCCGATGGGCGCCACCGGCGGATCGCTGTCGACCGCGATCAAGCTCTACAAAGACAAGGTGCCCGGCAAGGTGCGCAAGGTGCTCTGCCTGAACCTCATCGTGACGCCCGAGTACGTGCGGCGGATCACCGCCGATCACCCCGACGCGGTGGTCTACGCGATTCGGCTGGACCGCGGCCTGTCGCCCGCAGAGGTTTTCGGCACCGCCCCCGGCACGCATTGGGATAAGGAGCGCGGCCTGGACGAGCGGCAGTACATCGTGCCCGGCGGCGGCGGGATGGGCGAAGTGATGAACAACGCGTACGTGTGAGGGCTTGGCGAAGATGGGCTTCTGGGAAAAAGAGGTGAACGTCCTCATCGACCCGGCGAAGGTCGCGGCGCGGGTTCAGGAGCTGGGCCGGCAGATCACCGCCGACTACCAGGGCAAGGACCTCACGGTGCTCGGCATCCTCAAGGGGTCGGTGTTCTTCGCCACCGACCTGGCGCGCGCCATCGATCTGCCGCTCACCGTCGAGTTCCTGGGCGTCTCGTCGTACCAGGGCGGCACCGAGACCACCGGCGAGGTGCGCATCACCTCCGACGTGACCAAGCCGCTCGCCGGCAAGCACATCTTGGTGGTCGAGGACATCATCGACACCGGCCTCACCATGCAGTTCCTGCTCGAGAACCTGCGCGCCCGGCACCCGGCGTCGGTCAAGATCTGCTCGCTGCTCGAGAAGCCTTCGCGCGCGAAGACGACGGTGGCCATCGATTACAAGGGCTTCGTGATCGATGATCAGTTCGTCGTCGGCTACGGGCTCGACTTCGCCGAGCGCTACCGAAACCTGCCCTTCATCGGCGTGATGAAGAGCGCGCGGTGACGACCACGGTGGCGAGCACGTCGGCGTCGCGCGAAGCGCCCAGCTTCTGAAGCTTCAGTGAGTAGCCGTGCGGCAGGTTCCGCGCGATGGCGTCGGCGGTGTTCTTCGGCGTCATGCCGCCGCCGAGGTGCGTGGTGACGGCGTTGCCTCGAATCGTGAGCGACGCGTACGAGCGGATGATGCCGTGGTTGCTCGCGGTTCCGCTGATTCGGAAGGTGCCCACCTTGCCCGGCTCGGGGGTGATGCGCTGCACCGGGTCGTTGCCGTGGACGTCGGTGAGGTGCAGCGGCGTTCCGGCGCGCGGCCGCAGCCCTCCCGACTTCACGCGCGCGGCGGCGGCCAGGAACGTCGCGGTGCTGCAAAACTTCGAGACCACGAACCGAGTGACAGGCGGCAGACCCATTGTCGTTGCTCCGCGTGAAAGGAAGGGATTCGCTGCATTGTCGAAGCGCGGAGTCTGGTCGTTGCTCGTTTTGATGGGGGACTGTCCCTGAAAGGGACTGTCCCCGGATTTTTCGAGGTCGGGAAGTGTCTAGGGCGCTGTTCTCGTGCCCGCACTCGCAACGTCCGGGGACAGTCCCCTGGTGGGGACAGCCCCCAGTTTTAATCGAGCTCGGCCGTGACCTTGGTCGCCTCGCCGGGCCGAATCACCACGAGCTTCTTGAAGAAGCGATCTCCCACGCGGACCTCGAGCTGGTGCGAGCCGGTCGGCAGCGTGATCGTGCCCACGTCGGGCGTCTTGCCCATCGCCTTGCCGTCGATCAGCACGTCGGCCCCGGTCTCGGTGGTGAGCAGCAAGGTGCCGGTGTCTTTCGCGCGGGAGGCCTTGAGCTTCGACGGCTCGGCCGCGTTCGCTTCTGCCGCCGGCGTCGGCGCTGGCGCCGGCGGGCTCGGCGGAGCCTCTTGCGCCAGCGGCGGCTGGGGAGCGGCGGGCGCTGGGACGGCGACCGGTGCGGGCACCGCGGGCTGTGGCACCTGGATCGGCTGCGGGGGCGGCTCGGACAGCGTGTACACCGCGCGCCGCAGCGCATCGGCGAGCACGTGGGTCGGCGGCTCCACAGTGCTGATCATCTGATTGGCGCTGCGGGCGTGCCGCGTGTTGCTGCCCGCCGCGAGCTTGAGCTCTCCCAGCGCGTCCTCGAGCAGGCGCCGCGCTTGATCCATCTTCATCCGCGCCTGGTAGAAGGCGACCTCGGCGCGCATGCCCTTGAGCGAGCCGCGCTGATCCGCCGAGATGCCCGACAGCCTCTCGGCGCGCTCCAGGAAATAGAGCCCCTTCTCCAGCTCCTCGGGGTTGTCGGCCGTGACCCGGGGACGCGCGAGCGACTCCAAGACCGAGAAGACCGCCCGGTCGAGCTCGTCGCGCTCGTTGAACTTCTGCCCGAGCAGCGGGGTGGGCACCATGCCGCCCACGTCGATGGGCGCATACGTCTGCGCGAGCACGGGATCGATCGGCCGATACGGCTCGGAGCCGATCGGCAGCATGCGGCCCTTCATCACCACGAGCTGGCCGTCCTGCATGCCCACGCTGAAGGTGCGGGCGTTGAGCTGCGACAGGAGGAACGCCACGGCGCCCAACAGGCCCAGCACCACCAGCGTCAGCACCAGCCGCTTGAACGCCTGACCTGCGCGTGACCCCGCCCGAACCTCGTCTTGGGTGTAGTCCATGGTGAGTCAACCCTAACACCTAAACGGCCGTTCCCTTCGAAGCCGCTCGCCTGGTCGTTTCGTTGGGGCCGGGCCTCCCACCGCTATACTCGAGCCAGTCGCAGCCATGACGACCTCCTACCGAAGACTGGGTGAGAGTGAGCTGCTCCCGCGCTACATCTTCGCGGAGAGCCTGTTCGCTCGTCGCCGCGTGCTCGAGGTGGGAGCGGTCGCGTCCACCTTGGGGGAGTCGGCGCGGTTCTTGGCCACCCGCGGCGCGCGCGCGGTCGTCGCCTGCGACCCGGACTTGAAGGCGGTCGAAGAGGCCCAGAAGCGGCACGCCGGGCCCAACCTGCGCTTCCGGGCGCCGGTCTTCGACGACCTGGAGTCGCAGAGCTTCGACCTGGTCATCGTCGCCGACCTGGCCCCGTACGTGCGCGCGCCGCAGCTGCTCTCCGAGCTGGTGCGGCTCATCGCCCACAACGGCTACCTGATGGGCGGCCTGCGCAACCCGGCGGGCCTGTCGCTCGCGCAGGTGATGGAGCCCGAAGGCAGCGACGCGCCGCCGACGTACGGCCAGCTGCTCGACGCGCTCTCCGCGCACTTTCAGTTCATCGAGGTCGCCACCCAGAGCCCGGTGCTCGGCTACCAGCTCGCGTTCGAGAAGGGCGAGGGGCTGCAGGTCGACGGGACGCTCGCGCGCTCGAGCGAGGCGGCCTACTTCGTGGTGCTGGCCGGCAACGAGCAGATCCGCGACTTCGACCCCACCTGGGTGCAGCTGCCTCCGGAGCCGCTCGCGTTCTCGGGCGGCAGGCTCGAGGAGTACACCCAGCGGGCCCGCGCGTGGGAGGAGCGCAGCGGGCGGCTGAAAGAGGCGCTCGCGCAGGCGAAGACGGATCTGGAGAAGCGCGAGGTCGAGCTGCGGGAGACGCACGCGGCGCTGGAGCAGGCGCGCGAAGAGACCTCACGGCTGATCGCCCAGGTCGAGCGGGCGCGCTCCAAGACGCCGACGGAGGCGCGCTCGTCGGACGAGCTGGCGATGAAGCTCACCCGGCTCGAGGCGGAGCTGAAGCTCGCGCACGAGCGGACGGCCGATGCGGAGGCGCGGCTGCAGCGGCAAGCGGCCGACCTGGCCCTCTACGCGCAGGCGCAGAAAGAGGCCGCGCAGAAAGCGCTGCAGGCGCAGGAAGAGGCGAGGCTCGAACGCGCCCGCCGCGAAGAGCTCGGCAGGGAGCTGGAAGATCTGCAAGCCCGGCTGCAGCGGGCGTTCGAAGAGGCGCGCGCCGAGCGCGACCGCGGGGGCAACGCGCACATCGAGCTCGAGCAGCTCAGGGTGCGCGTCGAGCGCGCGCAGGAGGCGATCGACGCGCGCGACCGCGACCTGTCGGTGGCGCGCGAGCGCGAGGTCGCCTTGGCGCGCGAGCGCACCGAGGCCTTCGAGGAGGCCGATCGGCTGCGGCACGTGGCGCGCGAGCTGGAGCAGAGGCTGCAAGGCGCTCAGGAGGAGCTCACCTTCCGGGACGCCGATCGCCAGCGCGCCGTCCGCGCGGCCGAGGCCGACGCGCGCAACGTGCAGACCGCGCGAGAGGAAGCGGCGGCCGCCGTGGCCCGGGCGGAGCAGCTCGCCGCCGAGCTCGAGTCCGGGCGGCTGCAGAAGGCCGCGCTGGAGACGGAGCTGCAGTCGGCCAAGGCCGCCGCCCATCGCCTGGCGCGGGACGTCGAGACCATCGCCGCCGCGGATCAGCGCTCGCGCGAGCTGGCGGCCCAGCTCGAGGCCAAGCTGGCCGAGCTCGAGTCCCAAGCCGCCGCGGTGGCGAGCGAGCGCGAGGCGCTCAGCGCGCGCGCCAACCGACTCGAGAAGGATCTCGCCACCACCGTCGGCGCCGAGCGGTCGGCGCGCGAGCAGGCCGAGGTGGCGCTCGCCCAAGCGAGCTCGAAGCTCCAGGAGCTGAACGACGATCGCGAGAAGCTGCTCGCCCGGATCTCCGACCTGCAGTCGGCGATGGACGACTTGCAGCGGGCGCGGGCCAGCGACGCCGCCGAGCTCCAGGCCGCCCGCGACGAGCTGGAGCGGTCGTCGCAGACGCGCATCGCCGAGCTGGAGGAGCGGCTCCGGCAGAGCCAGGAGGCGCTCGCCGCCGCGCAGGTCGAGGTGAGCCAAGAGCGGCTGACGCGCACCACCGCCGAGCAGGAGCGCGCCGAGCTGAAGGACAGCACCGGCGAGCTGGAGCGGCGGCTGGGGACGTCGCTCGCGCGCATCGCCGACCTCGAGCACGTGCTCGAGAAGGAGAAGTCGGCGCGCCACGAGACGAGCGAGGGCTGGCAGCGCGAGCGGGCCGAGCTGGAGGGCGCGGCCGGCGCGCTGCAGCGCGACTTGGAGGAGACGCGGGCCCAGCTCGAGCGCGCGCGGGAGGAGGCGGCGTCGGCGCGCCGCGAGCTCGACGACGAGCGAGGCGCACTCCGCCGAGAGCTCGAGGAGATGCGCGGGCAGGGCGCCGAGCGGCAGTCGCGGCTCGAGGCGCTGGAGCGGCAGCTGGCGGAGCAGCAGGAGACCGTGGCTGCCCTGCAGGCGAAGGAGGCCGCGCTGCTCTCCGAGCGCGACGACGCGAAGGCCAGGGTCGACGCGCTCACCTCCGGCGAGCAGGCGCTGACGGGCGAGCTGACGGCCGCGCGCGCGCGCGTCGCCGAGCTGGAGCAGCACGGGGCGAGCGCGGCCGGGCAGGCGCAGCGCTTGGAGGACGAGCTGCGCGCGGCCCGCGCGGACGTCTCGAGGTTGGAGGCGGAGGGGCTGTCGGTGCGCGGCGAGCTCGAGGAGGCGCGGGGGGAGGCGCTGCAGCTGCGCGTGCGCGAGCGGGAGCTCGGCGAGCAGATCGCGCGGCTCGAGGCCGCCGCGCACGAGGCGGCCCAGCAGATACCCGAGCTCAAGTCGCGGGTCGAAGAGCTCGAGTCGGAGCGCCGCTTCGTCGACGACGAGCGCGAGCGGATGAGCCAGGAGATCGAGCGGCTCGACCAGGAGCGCGCGCAGGCGGTCGAGCAGCTCGATCGCGTCAAGGCCTCGGAGTCGGACGCCGCGACGCGCGCCAAGCAGGCGGAGGAGGAGCGCGCGCGGCTGAGGGCGCGGCTCGAGGCGACCAAGCTCCAGCTCGAGGAGAAGAGCGCGCTCCAGGAGAAGGTCGTCGCGGCGGGCCGCGAGAAGGAGACGCTGGAGCTGGAGATCCAAGGCCTTCGCCAGCTCGCCACCGAGGCGAAGGACAAAGAGGAGAAGCTGCTCGCGCAGGTGGGCGATCGCGACAAGCGCATCGAGACCTTGCAGCGCCGCGTGACCGCGCAGGAGACCGAGCTGGCGATGCTCAAGCGCGCGATGTCGCGGTCGACCGGCCCGCAGGTGGCGCAGATCTACGAGCGGGCGAGCGCGGAGATCTCGGCCGTGAAGCAGGACTTGGGCAAGCGCCCGACCTCGCCCGCGGTGCCGGTGGTCAAGCCGGCCGCGGCGCCGCCGGTGGCCGCGAAGCCGCCGCCCAAGCCGGCCGACAGCATCGACGTGGACGTCGAAGAGCTCGACTCCCTTCCCGATGACGCCGAGGACCTGCCGATCATCGTCGGCGATGAAGGACAGACGCGGCCTCCGGGCAAGCCGAAGTAGCCGCTGCTTCGCCGCCTGCCGTTGAGCCGCGGGTCGGGTGGTCGCTAAAAAGGACGGATGGAGCGCGCGTTCAAGTACCACGGCCTGGGCAACGACTTCGTCGTGCTGGACCGGCGCCAGAGCGGCGTCGACCTCACGCCGGAGCAGTCGCGCGCGCTGTGCGATCGCCGGCGCGGCGTCGGCGCCGACGGCGTGCTGGTGCTCTTGCCTTCGGCGCGCGGCGCGGCGCGGATGGTGGTGCACAACGCGGACGGCTCGGTGGCCGAGATGTGCGGCAACGGCATTCGCTGCGCGGTGAAGTACCTGGCCGACGCCGACGGCGCGCGGCCGCCCCAGCTGGAGGTCGAGACCGGCGCCGGCGTGCTCACCTGCGACATCACCTATGGCGATGGGGTCGAGGCGGTGCAGGTGTCGATGGGGCCGGCCCGGCTGGTCGCGCCGAACCTGCCATCGGGGAAGACGGGCGGGCCGTGGGTCGCGCAGGCCGTGGAAGGCACGCCGTTCCACGGCACGGCGGTGAGCATGGGCAACCCTCACCTGGTGCTGCTCGACGGCCCGCCGGAGTCGGCCGGGCAGTGGGGCCCTGCGCTGGAGCGCCACCCGCTCTTCCCGCAGCGCACCAACGTCGAGTTCTGCCGGCTGGAGTCGGACGGCGCGCTGACCGTCGCGGTGTGGGAGCGCGGCTCGGGCCTCACCCAGGCGTGCGGCACCGGGGCGTGCGCGGCGGCGGCGGCCTTCGTGCACCAAGGCCGGCTGCAGGCGGCGACGTGGCTGACGGTCCGGCTCCCGGGGGGCGCCTTGCTGGTGCGCGTGGCCCCGGACTTCTCCCAAGTGGACATGAAGGGGCCGGTCGCCTTCGTCTTCGAGGCGAAGCTGCCCGCCTGACTTCGTGGCCAAGCTCCCTTAGAGTTGGGGGCGTGCCTCACCTGCTCGTGGTCGATGACGACCGCCTGTCGCGGCAGATCATCAGCGACATCCTGGCGAAGCGCGGCCACCGCACGGTCGCCGTCGAGAACGCCACGCGCGCGCTCGAGGAGGCGGGCCGGCAGACCTTCGATCTGGTGCTCACGGATCTGGTGATGCCCGGCGTCGATGGGCTGGCGCTCGCGTCGCAGCTGAGGGAGCGCGACCCGTCGCAGGAGATCATCCTCATCTCCAGCCGCGACGACGCGAAGGCCTCCACCGCGGCGCTCCGCGCGGGCGCGTCCGACTACCTGACCAAGCCGATCGACGAGGCCGAGCTGGTGATCGCGGTGGACCGCTGCATCGAGCGCTCGATGCTGCGCAAGGAGCGGCTGCGGCTGCTCGACGAGAACGTCGAGTTCTCCCGCTTTCAGGCGGTCAGCAAGCTGTGCCTCGAGCTGCTCTCGAACCCCGACTTGGAGTGGCTGCAGGAGCGAATCCTCGCGGACTTCAGCGGCGTGTGCGACGCGCAGAGCGCGGCCTTGTGGGTGAGCGACGAGCGCGGGCAGCTGGTGCTGAAGGTGTACCGGGGGCTCATCGACCGGCAGTTCCTGCGCGAGCGCATCGACCCGAACCTGCCGGCGTCCGGACCGCTGCGGGAGGGCATTCCGTTCATCACCGGCGAGGCGCCGCGGCCGGTGCTGCACGTGCCGCTCAAGGCCCAGGGCGAGCTGTTGGGCGTGGCGCAGCTGTTCGATCCGCTCTCGGGTGAGTTTCGGGGCGACCTGCTGAAGAGCGCGAAGCTGCTCGGCGACTTCGCCGCGCTGGCGCTCAAGAACGGCCGCCGCTTCTTCTCGCTGCAGCGGCTGGGGCTGCGGGACCGCGACACCGCGGCGTACAACCTGTCGTACTTCACCGACTACGCGTCGAAGGAGATCTACAAGGCGCGGCGCTACGGCCGGACCTTCTCGCTGCTCACCTTCTCGGTCGACAACCTGAACCAGATCCGCCAGCGGCTCGGCCACGACGAGTCGCGCAAGGCGACGCGCGGGCTGATTCGCGCGCTCTCGCACATCATTCGCGACTCGGACATCCTGGCCAAGGCGACCGAGCAGGAGTTCTACCTGCTGCTCGCCGAGACGGATTACTTCGGCGCCCTGATGTTCATGCGGCGTGCGCTCGCCGCGGTGAAGGACGACCCGGACACGAAGGACATCGAGGCCAAGCTCCCGCTCGGGCTGGTGGGCGGCGCGGCCACCTTCCCGAAGGACGGGGAGGACCTGGACGAGCTGGTGTTGCGCGCCCGGCGGCGGCTCGACGAGCGGCGCGCGTCGCTGCAGCGCCGGCTCCACCTCGACGGCGTCAGCTTCTGGGAAGAGGTCGAGATCCTGCTCGGCGGCGCGCAGTCGCCCAAGCTCCCGACCGACGAGAAGGCCGAGCCGTCTCGCCGGGGCAAGGTCGCCCAGACGCTGTTCGACGAGCTGCAGGCCGAGGTCGGCCGCGAGCTCACGCGCGACCCGTACTCGCGCGGGCTGCTCTACGTCGGCGGCGCCGAGGTGAAGGCGGACATGCCCATCGCCCAGGGGCTCGACGCGCTGCCGGCCGACTTCGCCTTCCGCGTCTACGCGCTCGGCCGCCGCGCCGACTTGGACAGCCACCCCGCGCTGACGCCGGTGTTCCTCGAAGGCGACGAGCGCATGCTGCGTCATCAGTTTTTGCTCTGGCTCTCGGAGCACTCGGCCTACGCGCTCATCCAGCGGCCCGGGCGCGGGGTGACGTGGGGCTTCCACACCTCCGACACCGCGGTCGTCGAGTCCCTCATCACCAAGCTGCAGGCCGAGTACGACCTGCAGCCCTACTGACGAGAAGCCATGGCGCTCAAGGTGCTCATCGCCGACCCCGACTTGGAGGCCGTCCGCGGCCTGGGGCGCGCGTTGCGTCAGAAGGGCTACCAGGTCTTCCACGCGCCCGACGGCTCCAAGGCGCTCGAGCTGTCGGTGCTGCGCCACCCCGACCTGGTCCTGGTCGACGACCAGTGCCGCCTCATCGACTCGCGCACCTTGGTGCAGATCCTCCGCACCAACCCGCGCACCGAGGACATCCCGGTCGTCCTCACCACCCAGAGCTACGACGCCGACCGCGCGCGGGCGTTCCGCGACGGCGTCATCAAGAAGCCGTTCAACATGGACGAGGTGCTCTCGCGCATCGAGCACGTCTTTCGCCGCACCAAGGCCGCGCGCGAGCTGAAGGGCGAGGCGCGGGAGCTCGAGGGCACCTTGGGTCAGCTCTCGGTGGCGGACCTGCTCCAGGTGCTGGCGATGAACCGGCGCACCGGCCGCCTCAACCTGGCCCGCGGCAACGAGCGCGGCGAGATCCACGTCAAGGAAGGCCGGGCGATCAACGCGCGGGTGGGCACCGCCGAAGGGGAGAAGGCGCTCTTTCGGCTCCTGGGCTGGACCGAAGGCTCGTTCGCGTTCGAGCCGGGGGCGGTCACCGTGCGCGTGCGCATCGAGCGCACGATGGACGACGCGCTGCTCGAGGGGATGCGGCAGGCGGACGAGGCGGCCCGCGCCGAGCGCTCGCTGCCGCCGCGCAGCGTCCGGCTGATGCTGTCCCCCGGCGCCGACCTGTCGACCGCGCAGCACCCGGTCACGCAGCAGGTGGTCGAGCTGCTGCAGCAGCCGCGCACCATCGGCGAGCTGCTCGACCTGGCGAGCGCCAACGACCTCGACGTGTGGCTCGTCCTCGGCACGATGCTGGAGCGCGGCATCGCGCGGGTGGCCGAGGGCGAATCCGAAGGCCGCGGTCCGCTCCTGGGGCCGGCCGAGGTGCACGCGCTGCGCGGCAAGCTGTTCCGGAGCCGCGCGCCGGGCCGGGTCGCGGTGGGCAAGGTCTTCGTCATCGGCAAGGGCGTGGAGCCGGGCAAGAAGGTCCTGCGCGGCGTGCCGGGCCTGATGCCGGTGTCCTCGGAGCCGACCGCCGTCCGCAGCGGTTTTGGCACCCTGGGCCGCTTCGAGCTGAGCGACGTGCTGCAGCTCGACTTCTGCTCGCTGCCGGCCTCCGAGGCCGCCCGCGCGATGTGGCGGCCCTTCGCGCGCGGCGCCGTCGGCGCCATGCTGTTCGACACCGACGAGGCGTCGCTCAAGCTGGCGCGCTACTTCGGCTGGGAGATTCGGGTGCCGCTCGTCACGGTCGGCAAGCCGGTGCCGCCGGCGCTGCAGGCCGCGCCCGCGGGGGCCGCCAGCGCCGGAGAGGACCTGCTGGAGGCGCTCAAGACGGTGCTGCTCCAGCAGGTGCGGTAGCGCGCAGCGGCCGGCGCGCCTGAAGTCAGAGCTGCTTGCCTTCGAACGGCTGGACTTGGGAGCGCGCTCAGGTCGACGTCGTCGAGGCAGCGCTCAGTCGAGCTGCAGCGGCAACCCGGCGCTCAACCGCAAGGCGACGTGCGACGACGCCAGCTCGGTGCGCGCTTGGATCTGGTTCACCTCGGCCCCGAACAGGTCGCGCTCGGCCTGGATGACGTCGATCTGCGTCGCCGCGCCCGTGGCGTATCGGTCCCGCGCGACCTGGGCCGCCCGCTGCGCCGCCTCCACCTGCGCGGCCGCCGCCGTCACCTTCTCGATCGCCGCGGTGAGCCGCTGCCAGTCGCCGTGAATCTGGTCGCGGGAGCCGAGCCGCGTCCGCTCGGCGGCCAGGCGGGCGATCTCGGCCTGGCTGCCCTGGACGCCCCAGTTGAAGAAGGTCGGGACGTCGAGGCGCCACAAGAGCCCGAGCCCGGCGGTGTACGAGTCCGCCTGGCCGATGAAGCCGGTGGCGTTGGTGAAGCGCTCGGTGAAGTTGGCGGTGATCTGCGGAATCAGCGCCAGCTTCGAGGCGAGCGAGATGCGGCTCGCCGCGACCGCGTCCTGGTCGGCCGCGCGAACCGCTGGCAGCTCTTCGAGCCTGGCCTCCAGCGCGTCGAGCGCGCCCTCGGGGCGCAGATCGTCCGGAGGGAGCGTGGCGCTGTCGCCCACGTCGACGCCGGTCAGGGTGCGCAGCGCGCGGCGGGTGTTCGCCACCAAGGCCTCGGTGTCGGCGACCGTCTGGCGGTTGCGCTGGAGCTCGGCGCGCGCGCGCAGCAGGTCGAGCTCCGTGGCGGCGCCCGCCTGGGCGCGCACCTCCTGCAGCTTGTACTGCGCCTCGGCCACCGCCAAGGAGCGGCGCGCCGACTGGCGGACCGCCAGCGCGGCCGCGAACCCGTAGTAGGTCTGCGCGACCTGCCGCTTGACGTTGTCGAGCGCGAAGGCGTCGCGGTGCTCGGCCGCCTCGTCCGCCGCGCCCGCCGCCGACGCGCGCATCCAACGGGTGGTGTCGATGAGCGGCAGCTCGAACCGGATGACGGCGTCGAGCTGATTGCGCGGGGTGATGACGATGAGCGGCGCGCCCGGGCCCAGCTGGAACTCGGCGGGGTACTGGTTGTGCGTCCAGCCGCCTTGCGCCAGCACCGACGGGAGCAGCGAGGTCCACGCGGCGTTGTACTCGGCCGCCGCCCGCCGCCGCTGCTCCAGGCTGATGCGGCGGTCGACGTTCGCCTTCTCCGCCGCCTCGAGGAGCTCCTTGAGGCTGGCGGCCTGGGCCGTCGCGGAGAGCAGCGTGATGGCGACGAGAGTGGCGCGGATCACTTGGCCACCTCGCTCGAGACCGCCTGCTCGGCGTAGACGGGTTGGGCCGCGAGCTCCGGCTCGGCCGCCGCGTCGCCCGAGAGCTTGCGGCGGACGCGTCGCACCAGCCTCGACAGGTCGTCGAAGTACGAGTAGGCGACCGGCACCGCCACTAAGGTCAACAAGAGCGAGAGCACCTGCCCGCCGACCACCACGCCGGCGGTGGCGCGGTTGAAGCCGGACCCGACGCCTTGCGCGGTGACGAGCGGGATCATGCCCGCCACGAAGGCCAGGGTGGTCATCAGAATCGGCCGGAGCCGGTCCTTGTTCGCCTGCAGGATCGCCTTGAGCCGCAGCTCGTCGTCCAGCTTGCGTCGCAGCGAGACCGCGTCCTCCGGCTTCGCCTGCTGAAGCGCGCTCTCGATGGCCTCGGGGGTGAGCAGGTGCGAGAGCGCGTTGGTGAGCGAGGTGCGCAAGGCGAGCCCGGTCCCGCTCAGGTTCACCCCTTGCAGCGCCGCCGCGAGCTTGGGCTCCCACTCGGCCATCAGCTGGTTGGTGTGGTCGATCTGTAGAATCGCGTTCTTCTTCACCACGCCGAAGAGCACGAAGATCCCCAGGAAGCTGTAAATGTCGAGCGCCTGCCGGAAGATGATGATCGACAAGATCGCGAACGGCAGCGTGAGCGGCAGCGAGAGCAGGATGGTGATCGGGTGCAGCCACGACTCGAACTGCGCCGCGAGGATCAGGTACATGAAGACGATCGACGCGAGCAGGCCCAAGATGAACGACAGGCCCGTCTCGGCCATCAGCTTCGTCTGCCCCTGCGGCTTGACCGAGTAGCCCTTCGGGAGGTTCTCGGCCTCCATCGCCTGAATGACCGACTGGCCGAGCGCGCCTTCGTCCGCGCCGGGCTTGGCGTTGACGAAGAAGGTCACCTGGCGCTCGCGCTGGTAGCGCTGGATGCTGCTCGGGCTGGTGGCCGGCTCCAGCCGCACCACGTCGGCGAGTGAGACCAGCCCCAGCTTGCGCGAGGGCACCGTGAGCAGCTGCAGCTTGTCCTCGCTCATGCGGTACTCGTCGGTCGCGCGCAGGCGCACCTCGTACTGCTCTCCGTTCTCCGAGTAGGTCGACACCTTCTGCCCCGCGACCAGGAACTGCAGCGCCTGCGCGATGTCGAGCACCTGCACGCCCAGGTCCGCCGCGCGCTCGCGGTCGATGCGCACCGCGAGCTCGGGCTTGCCGACGATCATGCTGGAGTCCAGATCGACCGCGTCGGGCAGCGCGTGCAGCCGCTCCAGGATGTTGGTGTTCGCCTCGGTGAGCCGCTTCAGGTCGGGGCCGGCGAGCAGCACCTGAATGCGCTGGGTCGGCTGGCCGCCGCCGAACTCGTCGACGTCGGCGATGTTCACCCGCAGGTCCTTCGGCAGCGTGGGCAAGAGCTTCTGGCGCACGATGTCCTTGAACTCGTCCTGCGTGACGCCGCGCTGGTCGGGGTTGACCATCTTCACGTAGATGCGCGCGCGGTTCGGCGTCTTCTGCGCGTCGTCGCCGATGGTGACCAGCGTGGCGGTGACCTCGGGGTACTCGCGGATCAAGCGCGCGATCCGCTGCGCCACCAGCTCGGTGGCGGCCACGCTGCGCCCCTCCGGCAGGCGCACGATGACCTCGAACTGCGCGCGGTCGTCGATGGGGAGAAAGCCCTTGCGCGCCACCATCCCCAAGGGAATGGTCGAGAAGAACGTGAGCACCGAGAGCGCCACGATCAGCCGGCGGTGCCGCATCGAGAAGCCGAGCACCCGGCCGTAGCCCCGCTCCATCGGGCGGTAGGCCACGTCGACCAGCTTCTCCAGCACCGTCTTGCGGTGGTCGCCCGCGCGCTTCTTCTTCAGCCAGTGCGCGGCGAGCATCGGAGTGAGCGTGAAGCTGATGAAGAGCGACACCGCGATGCTCATGCTCATCGTCACGCCGAAGCTGGCGAGGAAGCGGCCGGGGATGCCGCCGACGAACGCGATCGGCAAGAACACCGCGATGAGCGAGAAGGTGGTCGCCATCACCGCGAGCCCGATCTCTTTTGTGCCCGCGACCGCGGCTTCCTTGGGGTCCATCCCCTTCTCGTCGATGTACTTGAAGATGTTCTCGAGCACGACGATCGCGTCGTCGATCACGATGCCGACCGCGAGCGCCAGCGCGAGCAGGGTGATGCTGTTGAGCGTGTAGCCCGCCATCTTCATCAGCGCGAAGGTGCCGACGATGGAGGTGGGGATGGCGAGCGCGGCGATCACCGTGCTGCGCACGTTGCCCAGGAACACCAGCACGATGATCGCCGCGAGCAGCGCGCCGACGATCAAGTGCTCGGTCACCGCCGAGGTGGCGGTGCGGATGACCGCCGAGCCGTCGCGCTGGATCCGCAGCGAATAGCCAGGCGGGAGCTCCTTCTCGAGCTCCGCCATCCGCTCCTTGATCGCGTCGACCACCTCGACCGTGTTGGTGCCCGACTGCTTGCGCAGCGCGAGCAGCACGGTGCGGTCCTCGTTCCAGCGGGCCACGCTCTCGAAGTCCTGCACGCCGTCCTCGACGGTGGCGAGCTCGTCGAGGCGGATGGCGCGGCCGTTCATCTCGCGCACCACGATCGCCTTCAGCTCGTCGATCGACTCGACGCGGCCGTTCACCTTCAGGGTGACCAGGTCGCGGCTCGCGTCGATGCGGCCGCCGGGGAGGGTGATGTTCTGCGCGTTGATCGCCGCGGCCACCTCGCCGGCCGAGACGCCCAACGACCGCAGCTTCACCGGGTCGACCATCACGTTCACCTGGCGCTTGCGGCCGCCGATGATGATCGCCTGGCCCACGCCGCTCACCGACTCGAGCCGCCGCCGCACGATGCGGTCGGCGACGTCGGTGATCGCGCGGATGTCGGGCTCCTGGCGCAGCCCGCCCGCCTCCGCGCTCCCGGTCGCCTCGGCCGAGGCGTTGAGCGCGATGTAGAGCACCGGGAGGCTGTCGGGGTCGAACTTCTGGACGATGGGCGGGTCGATGCCGCGCGGCAGCTCCATCATCACGGTGTTGATCTTCTGCTGCACCTCTTGCGACGCGACGTCGACGTTCTTCTCGAGCTTGAACTGGATGATGACCTGCGAGATGCCTTCGGACGAGATGCTGCGCAGCTCGTCGATGGCGCTGATGGTGTTCACCGCGCCTTCGATCTTGTCGGTGACCTCGCGCTCGATGTCCTCGGGGGAGGCGCCGGGCTGAATCGTGGTGACGAGGATCACCGGGAAGTCGATCTTCGGGAACTGATCGACGCCGAGCTGCTTGTAGAACACGCCGCCGATCACAAGGATGACCAGCGAGAGCACCGAGGCGAACACCGGCCGCCTCACGCAGACTTCTGCGAGCCATTGCATGGGTTAGGTCTCCGTCGAGTTCGAGCTATTGGATGGCAGTGCCGTCGCGCAGCCCGGGCGGCGGCTTGACGACGACCTTCTCGCCCGAGGGAATCGCCTCGAGCACCGCGATGCGGCCGTCTTTCTCGACGCCGGTGCGCACCACCAGCTCGTGCGCGGTCCCTTCGCGCGCCAGGTACATGCGGCGAATGGTGCCGTCGGCCTTGATCGCGCTGATGGGGACCGTCGGCTGCTCCTCTTCGCCGATCAGGAGCAGCACCGTGGCGAACATGCCCGGCCGCAGCGCCTGGTCCGCGTTGTCGGCGAACGCTTCGATGATGAGGTCGCGGGTGTTCGGCCTGAGCTGCGGGCTCACCAGCCGCACCGAGGCCGGGAAGTCCCGGTCGGGGTACGCGGCCACGCGCACGTTGAGCGTCTGGCCCTCGCGCACCTGGCTCACCACCGGCTCGGGCACGCTGATGCTGATGCGCACCGGGTCGATCGCGAACACGCTCGCCACCCGCGAGGCCGCCATCACGTACTCGCCGACGTTGACGTAGCGCTCGCCGATGATGCCGTCGATCGGCGCGCGGATGATGGTGTCCCCCGCGAGCTTGCCGGCGAGGTCCGCCTGCGCGCGCGCCGCGTTGGCGGTGTACAGCTGCGCGGTGCACTGCGTCTTCTGCCGTTCGTATTCCGCCTTCGCCAGCGCGCCCTGCGCGTAGAGCGTGTCGGCGCGGGCGCAGTCCTGCTTGGCCTGCTCGACCTGCGTCTCGGCGGCTTGCGACTGGGCCGAGGCCGCCGCGGCCTGGAAGCTGGCCGCCTTCGAGTCGACCCGGGCGATGACCTGCCCCGCCTTCACCGGCTGCCCGCGCTCGACGTAGGTGGCGGTCACCCGGCCGTTCACGTTGGCGGCGACCTCGGACTGGCGGTCCGCCAGGATGCTCCCGGTCAAGGTGAGGTACTTCGGCATCTTGTGCGTCTCGACCGGCGCGGTCTCGACCTTCATGGGCGGCAGCGCGGCGCTCGGCGCCTTCGGGTCGGCCGCGGCCGTGGGCTTCTTGCAGGCCGCCAGGAGCGCGATGGCCGCGAGGGGGAGGATGCGAAAGAGGGAGGGGGGATGGGAGAGGGGGTTCATGTGGTCAGGGCTTTGGTGAACAGGCGCGACAGCTCTTGGATGTACGTGTGGCGTTCTCGTTGCGAGACGGGGCGCTTCATCAGGTGGCTGAAGAGCACCCGGCTCTGCAGCGCGCCCAAGATGGCGAAGGCCGCGCTGTCGGTCTCGGGCGCGGTGACGAGCCCGGCCTTGCGCGCCCGCTTCAGCCATTGCTGAAGCGCGCGGAGGGCCTCGGCGGGGCCGGTCGACTTCGAGAAGATCAGGTTCGGCGGGATGCCGCTCTCGCGCAGCGCCGACATGCAGGGAATCGCCTTGTCGACGAACTCGGCGATGCGGCTCATCAGATCGCGGAGCTGGACCTCGAGCGGCCGATCGTCCGGACCGCGATCCGCGTAGAGAATCCACTCCGGCCGGTCGGGGGGCTTGAGCGCCGCGAGCATCATCGCCTGACGGCTGCCGAACCGCTTGAGGAGCGCTGGCACCGTGACCTCGAGCGGCTTGGCCACCCGCTCGAGCGAGACGTTCGGCCCCTGCGAAAGCACCAGCTTCCGCAGCGTCGCGAGGATCTGCTCGTCGGTGACCTGGCGGGGGCGGGCCATGCAGGGCGTTAGTTAGTAAACGGTTACTAACTATCGCGCAAGGGCCTTGTGTGTTTCAGGTGCCCGTCGGGGCGGGCAGCGCCTGTGCGCGCAGATTGGCGCCGAGCGCCTCCGCCATCCCTTCCAGGCGGGTGAGCAGCTCGAACTCGGCGTCCTTCAGCGTGGACACGCGGCGGCCCTTCACGCGCTCCAGGCGAATCTCGACGCGCACGTCCTCTCCCTGCGCGATGCGCTGGATGCTCGCCGCGCCGCCTTCCGCGCGGCACGCCAGGATGTCGCGCTGGAGCGCCTTGAGCCGCCGCGCGATGCGCAGCGCGTAGCGACCCTCGGGGCTCTCGAAGGTGTGGTAGTGGCGGTTCCGCGAGAGCGGCTGCTCAGGGGCGGTCAATCGCTCGACCAATCGGCGCACGAACGGGTCCATCGGCAGCCTTCGAGGATAACACCCGGGCCTAGGGGGCGGCCTCAAAGACCGGCGGTTTTTCGAACGGCCCGCTCGAGCGAGCGGACGCCCTTTCGTTGGCCCACCGCGACGACCCCCAGGTTCTCGGGCCGGAAGTAGCGCCGCGCGGCGGCCAGGAGATCGCCCGCGGTTTGAGCGTCGATCACGCGGCAGCGCGCCTCGAAGCTCTCGGCGGGGCGAAACAGCTCGGTGCCGCCGAACCAGCCGGCGAGCTCGGCCGCCGAGTCCTGCGCGAACTCGAGCATCATGCGGTGGCGCCGCTTGGCGCGCTTGAGCTCTTCGCCCGTCACCGGCCGCTCGCGCAGACCGCCGAGCGTGCGGCAGATGATCTCCACCACCTCGCCGGCCTTCTCGGGGGCGCTCGCCGCGTCGATCTCGAACAGCCCGGTGTCGGTGAAGGTCTCGATCGACGCCTGGACCGAGTAGGCCAGGCCCCGCTTCTCGACGACGTTGTACGGCAGCCGCGACGACAGCCCGTCGTCGAGCACCCGGCGGATCAGCTGCAGCGCGGGGAAGTCGGCGTGGTCCTCCGGCACCGCGCGGAAGGTGACGCGGAACGCGGTCTGCGCCTCGTCGTGCTCGACCCAGCGCAGCCAGGGACCGGCCGGCGCGGGGGGCGGCGGCGCGTCGCGCGTCGGCGAGCCGCGGGGCATCTTGCGAAAGTGCTTCTCCGCCAGCTCGAGCACGTTGCGGCGCCGGACCCGGCCCGCCGCGGCCACCACCAGGTTCCCCGTCACGTAGTGTTGGTGGAAGTGCTCGGTCAGCGCGCGCTTGGTCATCGCGCGCACCGAGTCGCGCGTGCCGGCGATCTTCAGCCCCAGCCCGTGCCGCGGGAAGAGCGCCATCTTCGACAGGTTCTCCACGTCGATGTCGCGGCCCTTCTCGTCCACCTCGTCGAGCATCTCCTCCAGGATGATCTTCCGCTCGACCTCCATGTGGCGAAGCCGGGGGCGGGTGAGCATGTCGCCGAGCACGTCGAAGCCGATCGCCAGCCGGTCGGGGTGGAGCGGAGTGTAGTAGTAGCCGTGGTCGCGCGTGGTGACGCCGTTCAGGTTCCCTCCCGCGTCCTCCACCTTCGCGTTCATCCGCACCGTGTCGGGGTGGCGTCGGCTGCCGCGGAAGAACATGTGCTCGAGGAAGTGGCTCACCCCGTTCACCTCGGGCGACTCGTGGCGCGACCCCAGGCGCACGTACACCGCCAGCATCGCGCCGTGCAGCTGCGGCGCCTCCACGG
>CAZEDU010000040.1:24702-30112 GCA_964511185.1 uncultured Myxococcaceae bacterium
GTGCCCAACACCAACATCTACCGCGCTCCGGTCCACGGTGACGACCCGGAGGCCCGACGGGAGCACGTCGCGGAAGGCGCGGTGGCTCACGCGCGCACCAGCTTCACGACGAACCGCGTGCCGCCGCCGGGGCCGCTCTCGCACTCGATGCTGCCGCCGTGCGCCTGGAGGATCTGCTTCGAGACGGCGAGCCCCAAGCCCGTGCCGCCGTCCTTCGTCGAGAAGAACGGCTCGAACAGCCGCGCGCGCACGTCGGACGGTATGCCCACGCCGGTGTCGGCGAACGTCACCTCCACCGAGCCGTTCTTCACCGCCGACGTCACGGTGAGCGTGCCGCCCTGCGGCATCGCCTCCTTGCTGTTGCGCAAGAGGTTCAAGAACACCTGCCGGAGCTGGCCTTCGTCGGCCAGCGCGCGCGCGCCCTCCGCCAGGTCGCGCTCGACCGCGACGCCCGACCGCTCCAGCTCCTCCCGCGAGAAGTCGAGCACGTTGACCAGCACCTCGCTGACGTCCTCGGTGGTGAGCGCCGGCTGCTTGAGCCGCGCCATCTTCAAGTACTCCTCGCTCACCTCGGTGAGCCGATCGAGCTCGCGCGTCACCGACGTCACCAGCGCGCGCGCCTCCTTCGCGTCGCTCTCGCTGTCGAACCGCGCCCGCGCCACCAGCTCGTCGAGCAGCTCGACGTTGAGGCCGATCGACGAGAGCGGGTTTCGGACCTCGTGCGCCACCTGCGCCGACACGCGCCCCACCGCGGCGAGCTGCTCCGCGCGCAGCAGCGCCTCCTGCTTCTCCTTGAGCTGCTCCTCGCGCTCCTTGAGCGAGCGCGCCATCTGGTCGAACTCGCGCGCGAGCACCGAGATCTCGTCGTCGCCCTTGATGCCGAGCTGCGCCGAGTAGTCGCCCCGGCTGATCCGCGAGACGCCTTCGATGAGCGTGCGCACCGGCTTGAGCATGCGCGCCGAGACGAGCGTCGCGAGCACCCCGACCACGATGGCGAGCACGCTCAAGCCGATGATCGCCACGCCGGTGCGCCGCTCGCGCTGCTCGGCCAGCGCCACGCGCTCGAGGATGCGCTTGGTCAAAGACAGGTGGAGCAGCTTGATCGACGACCCGATGGACCGCTCGGTCTGCTTGAGCCGATCCATCTGCCGGCTCACCTGCGTCCAGTCGGGCGCTTCCGCCTCGAGCCGGTCGAAGACCGCGTCGGCCTCGCGCTGGTACTGCGCGTACCGCTTCTTGAGCTCGCCCAGCTTGAGCGCGACCTCGCTGACGAACGGCACCTCCGACGGCGGCGCGAACTCCAGCGTCTGCTCGGCCCGCTGCTGCGCCTCGAGCACGGTGGCGGTCATGGTCTCGGGGAAGTAGTAGCGGGACATCTTGATGAAGGCGCGCCGGGTCTCCACGCTCTTGAGCTCGGTGAGCCGCTCGGTGTCCTTCTCTTGGTTGCCGTGCAAGGTCGCGATCGCCGCGGCGTGCTGGGCGAGCGGCAGGTACCCCTCGCTGACCAGGCGAATCTCCACCTGGTTCTGGTGCATCTCCGCCACGCTGAAGAGCGAGACCGCGCCGAAGGTGACGAGCACCGCGGCGTAACCCAGGAAGATGCGGGTGGCCAAGGACAGCTTCATTCTTGAAGCTTCGCCGTCGCCTGCGTCGAGCGCAAACGGTAGAAGCGCCCCATGACCCTCAAGGCCCCCGCGCTCGATCCCGCCGCCGTGCCTGCGCGCTCGTCTTCGTCGTACCCGGAGGTCTTCCGCGCGCGCGTGCTGCCCAGAGAGAAGCGCGCGCTCGGCGACGCGCTCGGGCTCACGAAGATCGGCGTCAACCTGACGACGCTGATGCCGGGCCGGCAGTCGTCGCTGCGGCACCGCCACACGCACGAGGACGAGCTGGTCTACGTGCTCGAGGGCGAGGTGGTGCTCGTCACCGACGGCGGTGAGCAAGTGCTCATCGCGGGGACGTGCGCGGGCTTCGCGGCGGGCTCGTCCGACGCGCATCACCTGGTGAACCGCAGCGACGCCCCGGCGCGGTACCTCGAGATCAGCAACCGCGACGCCGACGACACGGCGAGCTATCCGGACGACGACATCGCCTATCGGAAGGGGCCGGGCGGCAAGCCGGTCTTCGTTCACAAAGACGGCACGCCCTATTGAGCGTCGCCTCAGAACGTGGCCGAGAGCGCGAGCAGGCCGCCGTCGCCGCGGGCGGCTGGGGCCAGAGAGATCCTCGGCCCGCGCTCGCGGCGATGCAGCATCGGCACCAGCACGCCGAACGCCACGGCCGCCCCCGCTCCGACGACGACGTCCGAGATGTAGTGGCCGCCGGACAGGATGACGCCGGTGCTGAGCAGCACGCCGACGGTGGCGTCGAGCGCCCAGGGCCACCAGCTGGGGCCATACCGGTACGTCCAAGTCATCGCTCCCGCGGTGAGCGCGGTGACGGCCATCGCCACGTGGCCCGAATAGAAGGCGCGATAGCCGCCAGGCGTCACCTCCGCGACCGGGTCTTGTCCGGGCACGAACACGCGCGGAATCGGCCGCTGCGTGGTGAACTTCACCAGCGTGCACGCGGCGAACGACAAAGCGAGCGCTTCGCCCATGACGATGAAGTCCTCCCAGAAAGCGGTGTCTCGAGGACCCAGGTCGATGAGCGACACGAGAAAAGGGGGCGCGATGCCGGCGATGGAGAGAATGAGCGCGTAGTGGTCCACCGCCGGGTTGGCCAGGCCGATGGCCCAGCGGTCGAATGCGGGCACCTCGCGCGGGTCGCAGGGGCAGCGGGTGTGGATCAGCCGCTCCTGGATGAAGTAGGGCGTCGCGCCGACCAGGGTCCCCGCGACGGTGAGCGCGGAGTCGAGCCACGGCGAGACGACGTAGACCGACTGTGAAGAGGCGCCTTCGCTCGCGAGGGCGGGCGCGGCGGCCATCGCGGTCAGGACGAGCACCCATGCTCGGGTCGCGCGCATGAGCCAAGGTAGATGGCGTGAATGGGTGGGCGAGCGGCCCCTTCGTCGGGCCCGCTGTTCGCTGGAGCGACTCGATATCCGTCGAATTTTGCAGAAATTTCGGCCTCGAGGGCCGAGGCTCAGGCCGGCCTCCTTCGGGCTGCGACATTGACCCCGTGGGTCGTACCCCGCTACCTTATGACTGCGGCCGGGGCGGCAACTCGTCGTTTTGACAGCCGATTCCAGTCTGAGATGACGAAGTAAATGATCCGCAGCCGTTCCTTTCATCGCGCTTCTGCCCTGGTCCTCGCCCTGCTGTCGGTCGAGGCGACCCTGCCGGTGCCGTGGGCGTCGGTGGCCTTCGCGGCCGACAAGCCCAAGGTCCTGGTGGTGCCGTTCCTCTCCATCGATGGCGCCCCCGCCTCGAGCGGCCTGAAGCTCACCGCGCTCGTGCTCGACGAGATCAAGGCCCGGTCCGACGTGGAGCTGGTCTCGCCCGCCGCCAAGGACAAGGCCGGCGCCGCGGCGCAGAAGGGCAAGACCGCGGCCGACGCGGCGGCGCTCTTCGCCGACGGCAAGAAGGCGCTCGCCGATCTCAAGTTCGAAGAGGCGGTCGACCGCCTCAAGAAGGGGCTCGACGCGGCCTCGGCCGACCCGGGCAACGTCGACTACCCGGCGCTCTACGACGCGTACGTCTCGCTCGCGGTGGCGTTCTTCCGCATGGGGGACGAGAAGAGCGCGCAGGACGCCCTCTTCACCGTCGCGCGGCTCGAGCCCAGCTACAAGCTGGGAGAGGACAAGTACCCGCCCGTGTTCCTGCGCGAGTTCGACAAAGCCAAGAAGCGCGCGGAGAAGCTGCCCAAGTACACGCTCACCTTGGATGGCCCGCCAGGCGCGACCGGCTTCATCGACGGCCGCGATCTGGGCATGGTGCCGGTCGACGAGCCGGTCGCGCAGGGCACCCACTTCGTGAAGCTCGAGGGCACCCGCGGCGAGCGGTTCGGCCAGGTGGTGGAGGTGAAGTCGTCGGCGGTCAGAGTGCGCGGCAGCTTCCCGTCCGCGCCCAAGCCCAGCGTCGCGGAGATGAGCGATCACCGCCTGCCGTCGACCATCGACACCGACGCGCAGCGGAGCCTGCACGCGCACGCCAAGGCGGCCGGCGCGGAGTTCGTGGTGAGCGGCGCCGTGCTCCGTGGCGAAGAGGGGCGGCTGGTGGTCGCGCCGATCCTCTATTCGGTGTCGCGCGCGTCCTTCTCGCGCCTCTCGAGGTTGCGCGTCGATCCGGAGCTGGCGCAGGCCAACGTCGAGGCGTTTCGGCTGGTCGATGAGGCGACCAAGCGCATGGCGGCGTTTGGCGCGCCGGCGTCGCTGCCGTTCGCGCTCAACGCGCCCGCCGACAAGCCGTCGGTCGGCTTGGCGCCCGCGCCCTCCGAGCCCAGCCGCAAGCCGTTCGAGCCGGCCAGGCCGGCCGAGTCCAAGGCCGAGGCGTCGGACGAGGGCATCCCCGTGTGGGTCTGGGTGGCGGTCGGGGCCGGCGTGGCCGCGGCGGCCGGCGGTGGGGCCTGGTACCTCACCCGGCCGATGACGGGCCGCCTCAACGCCACGCTGCAGACTGGGAACTGATGAACCGGCGCGCGCTCCAGATGACGACCGCGCTGGTCGCCTCGCTCGCCATGGCCGCGTGCGACCTCAAGGTCGTCGACCTGACGGTCAACGTGATCGGCGTCAGCTGCCGCGAGCCTCCGCTCGACGGGGCGACGCACCTGCGCTACCGCGTCACCGCGGACGATCTCGCCAAGCCGATCGATAAGATCGTGCTGCTCAGCGCCGGCAACGACACCCAGCTGCCCGACATCCCGACCGGCAGCGGGCGGCGCCTCGAGGTGCGCGCGTACGCCGGCGACCCGCGCTCCGGCGGAACGGTGATCTCGTGGGGCAAGAGCCTGCCGTTCGAGGTGCCCGACAAGAAGGACGACCAGAACCCGCCGCCGGCGGTGAACGTGTTTCTGCGCAAGGTCGACACGTTCACGCCGGTCAGCGCGTTCGACAAGCCGAGCCAGTGCGGCACCCTGCAGTCGCCCCGTGCGGGCCACGTCGCGGCGCGGCTCGCCGATGGCCGCGTGCTGCTCACCGGCGGGTACCGGCAGAGCGGCTCGCCGGCGCGCACCACGCTCTTCTCGGCCGAGATCTTCGACCCCAACAAAGGCACCTTCGAGGCCACCTCGCCCATGGGCGTCTACGACAGCGACGGCGGGTTCACCTCGTTGCCGCGCGCCTTCCACTCCGCCACCGCGCTGCCGAACGGGCAGGTGCTGATCCGCGGCGGCGAGCAGTACTTCGCCAACGACGTGAACGGCTCGTCGGCGGTGGTGCGCGGCGGGGCGGTGCTCTTCGACCCCACCTCGCGCGGCGCCGACGGCGGCGTGGTGCCCATCTACGGCACCGTGAAGGGCGGGCCGATCATCGCGC
>CAZEDU010000040.1:30126-37681 GCA_964511185.1 uncultured Myxococcaceae bacterium
ACAAGGACGGGCGCGTGCTCGTCGTCGGCGGGTTGACCCTCGGCCCGTCGAACTTCGGCACCGCCGAGGCGAGCACGCTCGAGTGGTACGACCCGGAGACCGCGACGATTCAGGTCGTCGACGGGGTGACGCTGCCCCGGCGCGACATGTCGGTCACCGCGCTGCAGGACGGCGGCGTCATCGCCGTGGCGGGCGGCGCGGATGACGCCGGCGTGAAGGGCGACGTGCGGCTCTTCAGCTTCAGCGGCGGCAAGTTCGTCGAGGTGACGCAGTCGGTCCCCGCGCTCATCGAGCCGCGGCGCTCCGCGGCCGTGGTGACGCTGAACGGGTCCAACGACATGCTCCTCCTGGGGGGCTACAGCCACCCGACGCAGACCGTGCCGCTGGTCTCTTCGGAGCTCTTCCGCTCGAGCACCCGCGCGGTGACGCAGGGGCCCAACATCAGCGGCGACGGCCGAGGCGACGCGTGCACCGCGGTGCTGCCCGACAACTCGATCTTGATGATCGGCGGGCGAACCATCGACGCGAGCGCAGGCACACCCTCGAGCGATTCCGCCGTGAACCTCATCGTGCCCAACGCAACGGGCGCGTCGGTGCTCGAGCGACCCGGGTTGCAGGCCGCGCGCTACCACCACACCTGCACCGTCCTGCTCGACGGCACCGTGCTGATGACCGGCGGCGTGCGCGAGGTCAACGGCGTCTACGAAGTGCTCCAGGACGCCCTCATCTACACCCCGGCGCCCATCGACCCGTGATCCGGCTCGTGGCCTTGTCGGTCGCGCTCCTCGGCGCGTGCGCGAAGCGCGACCCCGAGTGCGCTCCGAAGGACGAGCCCGCGGTCTGGGTCGACCGCCGCGAGCTTCAGCCGCCCGACAAGTCGATGCGCGAGCGCGTCTCGCCCGACGGCAGCTGGTGGGTGCGCGGCGGTGTGGACATGGCGCTCGAGAACGGGCGCTGGGTGGCGGTCGCGCGCCCGGACCGGTGGATCAAAAAGGGCGCGCTGAGCGCCGAGCAGCGCGCGCGGCTCGCCTCGGCGGTCGCGCGCGGGACCCCCACGACGACCGGCGACGCCGCCGCGCGGACCGGCGTCTGGTGGACGGTCTGCGCCGACGGCCGCGCGCAGCGGCTCGACGGCTCGGCGGACGCAGTGACCGAAGTCTTCAGCGCGCTGAGAACGAACGTCGGCCGGCGCTAGAGCTCACTGCTTCAGCGATGCCTCCTCGATCGCCTCCGCGAACGCCGAGCTTGGCACCAGCTCGCCCCGTGCGTAGACCTCGTATCCCGTGGTCGACTCCACACAGCCCGTCGTGGTCTTTAGGTACACCTTCGTCGCGCGCGGGCCGACCCGGTAGAAGGTGCGGTCCGGCACGCCGCACGCCGGGTAACGGCCCAGGCGTTGCGCGAAGCGCAAGTCCCGACAGCCGCCGGTGCCGTCGAGCACCAGCCCCTCTTGGGCGCAGCTGGCGTCCGCGTAGTAGGGCAGCGCCTGGGTCTGCACGGCGGGGACGTGAATCGGCAGGCAGCGCGGGCTGCCGTGGCTTTCAGCGACGAACTCGCAGGGCGTGTTGAGCTGGGTGTCGAACCAGCCCAGCTCGACCTCGGCCCCGTCGCTCGTCTTCCCGACACGACGTCGAATGCGGGTGCCGCTCTTGTTGCTCGCCACCGTGCCCGGCGCGGTGCCCAGGCTCGGCGCGTTGTCGATGCCACCGTCGGGCAGCCACAGGTCCGGGCCGCCGCAGCCGCCGAAGGTGAGGGAGAGGACGGCCAAACAGGTCAGGAATGCGTTCTTCATGGCCCCAAGGACCCCGAGGAACGCGCCGCTGCGCAAAAAATCTCGACTTAAGCCTGGCCCTGCGGCGGCGACGCCGGCGCCTCGTCGGCGGGCGGCGGCGGCGCGGCATCGGCTGGGGACTCCACCACCTGCGGCGGCGTGGCCCGGCGCGCCTCTTCGGCCCGCTCCTGCGCCAGCTGCATCTCCTCGACCTTCTTGTCCGACGCGGCGACCTCCTCCGCGGTGAGCTCGGTGCGATCGGCGGCGACGCCGCTCTTCTGCTCGAGGTCCTTGATCGCCCGGCGCAGCAGGTCGCGCTCGAGCAGGGTCCGGTTGAGCCGCTTCTCGAGCGCCTTGAACTTGTCCTTCAGCAGCGAGAGCTCCTGGCCCGTGGACTTCGACAGCCGGGTCTGCGAGTCGAGCCGGCCCTTGAGCCGCTTCACCTCGCGGTCGAGCTCGGCCGCGCGCGCCCGGTCCTTGCCCGACTGGTGCTCGAGCCGCTCGATGCGCTCCTTCTCGGCCTCCGACAGCTCGCGGACGATGCGCTGCGGAGCGGGCTGCGCGGCGGCCGCGGGCGCCGACGAGGCGCGGCGGCGGCTGGTCTCTGCATCGGCCTTCAGCTTCTCGACCTCGGCGAGCGCCGCGGCCAGCTCGGCGCGGGTGTGCTCGAGCTGAATCGAGGCTTGCCGCTCGACCTGCTCGCGCGCCTTGGCCAGGTCGTTGCCGTCCTTGTCGGCTTCCTTCTGGTCGTGCAGCTTCTTCTTGAGCTGCTTCACCTCGGCCTTCAGCTCATTGACCTGCGTCTTTTGCTCGTCGAACTCCTTGCGCCGCTTCTCGAGCTCGGCCTCCAGCTTCTGCGCGGCCTTCGCCTGGGCCTCGGCCTCGTTGCGCGCCTCGGGAACGCGGGCCACCTGGCCGCTCGCGCGGTACCAGAGCAGGCCGAAGAGCACGGTCGTGGAGGCCAGCAGCGCGAGTGCGAAGATCATGAAGACACCTTCGAAGGGGAGAGAGAAAAAACGGGCGCGGACATTCAGCGATCCGCCCAGGAAGGTCAACCCCTGGCGGCCCGTTTCTTCCCGCGCTCTCGTCAGCCCGCGTAGAGCTCGGGCGAGGGCTCGCGCTGCGCGGCCCGCTTGAGGTCCTTCGCGTCGCACAGCGACCGGTCGGTGCGTCGGTACAGGTCGCGCAGCGACTCGTCGGGGCTCATTTGGCAGGCGGCCACCGTCGCCGAGACGCCGATCGCCTTCAGCGCGTCCTTCGCGCGGCGCGCGGCCCGCTCGGCGCCGTCGAGGGTCGAGGGCACCACCATCGCGAACTCGTCGCCGCCCACGCGCGCGCACAGCTCGAAAACGCGGGTGATCTGCCGGAGCGCCGCGCCGACCCGCCGCAGGAGGCGATCGCCCGCCGGGTGACCGCCTTCCTCGTTCACGGCCTTGAAGTCGTCCAGGTCGACGAGCACGAGCGAGAGCGCGCTGCCCAGGCGGCGCGACCGCTCGGCCTCCCGCAGGAGCGCGCGCACCGAGGCGCGCCGGTTGGGGAGCTGCGTGAGCGAGTCGATGAAGGCCCGGCGCGCCGTGCGCCGCCGCCGCCGGGCGCGCTGCCGCGCCAGGTCGATGCGGAAGGTCATCTCGTCTTCCGCGGTCGACTCCGCCACCCACTCGTCGGCCTCGTCGCTGGTGATCGGACCGCCCACCGAGACGACGGCGGGCCGGTGCTCCGCCGGCAACGTGCCCACCAGGGTGCGCTGCCACTCGACCTTGCCCGAGATGATGACCACCTCGGGCCGGCGCAGGTGCAGCGCCTTGTTGGCGGCGGTCAGGTCGCTGGCCTTCAGCACCTCGGCGCCGTTGATCGCCACCTCGGGCGCGCCCTCCAACACCAGCAGCAGCTTGTTTCCGTTCATGGTCATGTTGTCTTCGCTCGACGGCGTGGGCCCTAGAGGTAGAACCGGTCCGTCACCCCAGCGGTGCGCTGCAGAATCGTGCTCCAGCCGACGAAACCATCGACCTTCCGCTCCATTCCTCGAACGTCGGCCCCCACCCAGTCCATCGACGCCGTGCAGGCGAACAAGCGGCAGCGCCCAAGCTCTCTCAAATGCGACAACAGCTGGCGCAGGGTCGGTGCTTGCCGGGCCTCGAAGCGCTCCGCCGCCTCCTCGCCCGCTCGGCCCGCGTCGAACGCCGGCTCGTCTAGGTCATCCCGGTGCAGCCGGTCCAGCGCCCACCAAAAAAAGTACACATCGACTTCACGACCTTGCGCCGCCGCGGCCGCCGCGATCGCCAGCCCTTGGTGGACCCGGTCGTAGGCGCCGCTGTGCAGGAACACCGCGACTTTGGACCCGTTCATGCCTCAGGCCTCTTTAGGCGGTGCCCGCGCCGCCGTCCACGGGCAAACCCGCATGAAGTCCCGCCTTTGTCTTGTGCCCCATCCGCAAAGGTTGCTAGGAACGCGCGACTTTTTGGGGCGTCGCGCGTTGGCTTTGTAAGGAATTGGGCGAATGAACGAGGACACGACGGCGAAAAGGAAGGACGCCCACCTCGACCTCTGCGCCGCCGGCGACGTCGAACCTGCTGGGAACTCGACGCTTTTCGAGTGCGTGCGGCTCGTCCACGACGCCATGCCCGAGCTGTCGGTGGCCGATGTTCAGCTCTCGACGCCGCTGATGGGCAAGACGCTGGGCCTGCCGCTCATGATCACCGGGATGACCGGCGGGACCGAGCGCGCCGCCCAGGTGAACCGCGACTTGGCGCAGGTCGCCGAGCGGTTTCAGCTCGCCTTCGGCCTGGGCAGCCAGCGGGCGATGAGCGAGCGCCCCGAGCGCGCCTCGACCTTTCAGGTGCGGCAGATCGCCCCCACGGCGCTGGTGGTCGGCAACCTGGGGCTGCGGCAGGCCGCCCTCATGGGGGTCGATTCGGTGCGGCGGCTCGTCGACGCGATCGGCGCCGATGGCCTGGCGCTCCACCTGAACGCGGGCCAGGAGCTCACCCAGCCCGAGGGAGACCGGGACTTTCGCGACGGGTACGCCACCGTCGAGGCGTTGGCCCGCGTCTTTCATGGCCGGCTGCTCGTGAAGGAGACCGGCTGCGGCATCTCTCCCAAGGTCGCGCGCCGGTTGGTGGCGTGCGGCGTTCAGACCATCGACGTGTCGGGGTTGGGCGGCACCTCGTGGGTCAAGGTCGAGCAGCTGCGCGCGAGCGGCGCGGCGGCCGAGGTGGGGGAGCAGTTCGCCGCGTGGGGCATCCCCACCGCGGCGGCGGTGCACGCGGCGCGGCGGGCGGTGGGCAAGGAGATCGCGCTCATCGCGTCGGGCGGGCTGCGCAACGGTCTGGAGTTGGCGAAGGCGCTCGCGCTCGGCGCGACGGGCGGCGGTATGGCGCTGCCTTTGTTCCGCGCGCAGCAGCAGGGCGGCGTGGCGGCGGCGGAGGCGGTCGTGGCGCAGGTCAAAGCCGCGCTCGTGCAGGCGCTGCTCTTGACCGGCAGCCGGACGCCGGCCGAGCTGCGCGAGAAGCCGTACGTGGTGACGGGCGAGTTGAAGGACTGGTTGGCCGCTCTATGACGGCCGCAGGTTTTCTTTAGGGAGCAAGAATGACGGACAGCGTCACGTCGCGGTTGGCCGGGTTTCACAAGCTGCAGATGGATGAGCGGCTCAGTCAGATCGCGCGCATGTTTCGGCTCACCGCCGAGGAGATGGCCTACCTGTCTGGTGGCGGCTCGCTGCAGCCGTCGATGGCGAATCAGATGATCGAGAACGCGGTGGGCACCTTCAGCCTGCCGCTCGGGTTGGGGCTCAACCTGTCGGTGAACGGCCGCGACTACATCGTGCCGATGGCGGTCGAGGAGCCGTCGGTCGTCGCCGCCGTGTCGTTCGCCGCGAAGATCGTGCGCGAGGCGGGGGGCTTCGAGGCGTCCGCCGACGACTCGCTGATGGTCGCGCAGATCCAGCTCACCCGCTACGGCGATCCCGAGGCGGCGAAGGAGAAGATCCTCGCGGCGAAGGAGCAGATCCTCGCGCTCGCCAACAGCTTCCACCCGCAGATGGTGCGGCGCGGCGGCGGGGCGCGCGACGTCGAGGTGCGCGTGCTGCCGGCGCCGGAAGGGCCGAGCGGCGAGCCGCTGGTCATCGTGCACGTGCTCATCGACACGCAAGAGGCGATGGGCGCCAACCTGATCAACACCGTCGCCGAAGGGGTGGCGCCCTTCATCGAGCAGCTCACCGGCGGCAAGGTGTACCTGCGCATCCTCTCGAACCTGTGCGACCGGCGGCTGGCGCGCGCGACCTGCCGCATCCCGGTGCCCATGCTCGCCGACTTCGAGATGCGCGGCGAAGACATCGCCGAGGGCATCGTGCAGGCGAGCCGCTTCGCCGAGGCCGACCCGTACCGCGCCGCCACGCACAACAAGGGCGTGATGAACGGCATCGACTCGGTGGCGATCGCCACCGGGCAGGACTGGCGCGCGATCGAGGCGGGCGCGCACGCCTTTGCCGGCCGCACGGGCCACTACGCGCCGCTGTCGACCTGGCGCCTGGAGGACGGCCACCTGGTCGGCCGCATCGAGCTGCCGCTCGCGCTCGGCGTGGTCGGCGGGCCGATCAAGATCCACCCGGGGGTCGGCGTGGCGCTCAAGATCCTGCGCGCGTCGTCGGTGCGGGAGCTGGCGCAGGTCTTCGCCGCGGTCGGGCTCGCGCAGAACTTCGCGGCGCTCCGCGCGCTCGGCTCGGTCGGCATCCAGCAGGGGCACATGGCCCTGCACGCGCGCTGCGTGGCGGTCACCGCGGGCGCGCGCGGCGACTGGGTCGAGAAGATCGCGAACCTGTTGGTGAAGGCCGGGACGGTGAAGGTCGAGAAGGCGCGTGAGATCTTGGGCTCGCTCACGCCGGAAGAGAACGCCGCCGCCACCGGCACCATCGTGCTCTAAGGACTGGAGTGGAAGCGTCGACGGTCAGCGGCTTCGGCCCTGGAAAGGTCATCCTGCTGGGCGAGCACGGCGTGGTGTACGGCCACCCGGCGCTCGCCGGCCCCCTGTCGTGGGGCGTCACCGCCAAGGGCACCTTCGCGCGGCGCTGTGAGCTGAAGATCCCCCGCGCGCTCAAGGGCCCGCAGCGCTCGATGCTGGAGAAGGCGTTCGAGCGGGCGGCGAAGGCCGTGGGCAAGCCGCCGGTCTCGGTCTCGGTCGAGAGCGAGCTGCCCCCTTCCATGGGGCTCGGCAGCTCGGCCGCGCTCTCCGTGGCGTGCGCGCAGGTGCTGCTCCGCGCGGCGAAGAAGCCGGCGAAGGCCGACCAGGTGATGCGGGTCGCGATGGAGATGGAGCGCGAGTTCCACGGCAGCCCGTCGGGGCTCGACCACACCACCTCGGCGCAGAACAAGCTCATCTACTTCCGCCGCCTGGCGCCCGCCGCCGGCCGCGCGCAGGTCAAGCCGATCCGGTCGCCGCGGCCGCTCAAGGTGCTGGTGGCGCTGGTGGGCGAGCGGCAGCCCACGCGGCACACGGTGGCGGGGCTCAAGGCGCGGCTCGAGCGGTGGCCCGCGCGGTACGAGCGGCTGTTCGAGGAGATCGGCGCGCTCGCCGAAGGGGCGAAGGCCATCGACGCGGGCGACCTGGACAGCCTGGGCGACGCGATGAACGTGAACCAGGGGCTCCTCTCCGCGTTGGGGCTGTCGTCGCCCGCCATCGAAGAGATGGTGCACACCTTGCGCAAGCACGGCGCGCTGGGCGCCAAGCTGACCGGGGCGGGGGGAGATGGCGGCGCGGTGATCGGCCTCTTCCTCGAGCCGGAGCCTGTGT
>CAZEDU010000041.1:0-19256 GCA_964511185.1 uncultured Myxococcaceae bacterium
GGCGATGAGCCGCGGCGCTTCGATTCGCCAGACGGCTTCGATGGCGCGCAGAGAGGGGGAGGCGGACATGGGCCGCCTGCCTCTTTAACGGACCTTGAAACGGATGGGGACAGTCCCCGTTGGGGACGGCCCCCGATTGGATCAATTGCGGCGCGACTCGATCGTCTTGCGCAGCTCTTCTTCCTTCCGCATCAGCTCGCCGGTGGGGTCCGACGGCGCGAACTCCTCCGACTCGAAGACCTGGCGCAGCTCGACCTCGCCTTCCTGGAACGGCGCGCGCTTGAGCCACTCGATGGCCTCTTCCTTCGACTTCACCTGCCAGAGCCAGAAGCCGGCGATGAGCTCCTTGCTCTCGGTGAACGGGCCGTCGATGACGGTGCGCTTGTTGCCGTCGAACCGCACCCGCGCGCCCTTCTTGCTGGCGTGCAGCCCCTCGCCCGCCAACATCACGCCGGCCTTCACCAGCTCCTCGTTGTACTTGCCCATCTCCGCCAAGCTCTTCTCGTCCGGCAGCTGGCCCGCCTCGGACTCCGGGCTCGCCTTCACAATCACCATGAACCGCATGTCGTTCTCCATTCGTTGGGGAGGCCTTGGGCCTCGCGTCTACCAGAGCGACGAATCGCCTAGGAGCGGATCGACATCCGCCCTCATCTTTTTCGAACGTTCTGAAAAGCGGCCATGTTTCCAGGGCTTGGGCTCGCTCCAAGCACCGCTTGAAGCGCCGCGGTGAACTCTCGGCGCGCGTGGTTCAACCGGGAGCGAACGGTGTTGTAGGGGACCCCGAGCAGGTTGGCGATCTCCTCGGGCCCCAGGCCTTGCAGCTCCGCGTAGACGAACACCAGCCGCTTCTTGGGCGCCAGCCGATCGAGCGCGCGCAGCACGCAGCGCTGCGCCTCGCGGCGTTCCGCTCCACGCTCCGGGTCGACGCCGGCGCCGGAGGTTTCTCGCTCCGGCGGCGTGGCGGTCGGGTCTTCCGGATGTCGCCGCCGCCAACGCCGGCGCATCAGGGCGACGTTCGCGCAGACGCGGTAGAGGAACGTTCGAAACTGCGCCTCGCCGCGGAAGCCGCGGATCGCGACGAGCAGCTGCAGGTACGCCTCCTGAATCAAGTCCTCGAGGTCTTGCCCGCCCGCAAGCTGATGGAGCAGCCGCGACACGTCGCTGCGGGTGTGCCGGTAGAGCGCCTCGAAGGCCCTCGCGTCTCCTTGCTGTGCGGCCGCGACCAGCGCCTGCAGCCCGGGCTCGCTGACCGTCTTCCGCGCTGTGCGGACCACGTGGAGAAACCTCTGCGCAAACCCGGCCGGCCCATTGGTTGCCGCGGTCGCGAGAAGCGATCACGCGACGTTTTTTTGATCGCCGAAGCCCAGCGCCGGCACCGAAAGAGCCTCGCGGAAGGCCGGGCCTGCCGATTCACTTCGAAAGCTCTCTCACATGCACAAACTGAGAACCTGGACCTGGGCGGTGTTGCTCTGCGGCGCCGGTCTTCTGTCCGGCTGTTACGTCGAGACCGGCGACACCTACGAGCGCGCACGCCGGACCTGCGACGGCTGCGCGGGCGACGCGTGCACCACCACCGCCGAATGCGACGACAGCTGCCGCTGCGACAAGGGCACCTGCTCCACCAACTTCAGCTGCCAGGGCGCGTCCGACTGCGCGCCCGGCGCGAGCTGCGTGCACGGCCGCTGTCACCCCACCTGCGCGAAGAACGCCGACTGCCACTCCGGGGAGTACTGCCTCGCCGGCATGTGCCGCGCCGTTCCTCCCGCGTGCCGCACCTGCAGCACGAGCTCGCAGTGCGGCCCAGACCTGTGCATCAACGGGTACTGCACCCGCCCGTGCAAAGACAACGCGCAGTGCAGCGGCGGCACCGTCTGCACCCAGGGCTACTGCACGTACGAGCCGAAGCCCTCCGGCAAGACGCCCGATGCGGGGCAGGTGCAAGACGCCGGCACGCCGACCGGCCCGTGCGCCCACAACTCCGACTGCGGCGGCAGCGCGTACTGCATCAACAACCAGTGCCGAGCGACCTGCGCCGACGCGAAGGACTGCCGCGCCGACGAAGTCTGCCAGGCGGGGTTGTGCGGTCCGAAGCCGCCGGGGCTCTGCGCCGGCGCAGAGGACTGCGCGAGCGGCCACGACTGCGTCGACGCGACGTGCCGGGCGCGGTGCAGCACCGACGCGCTGTGCCCGCCGAGCACCCACTGCCGCTACGGCTATTGCTTGCCAGCGCCCGACGCGGGCACCTGCCTCTAGCGCGCCGGAGGTGACTTCGAGGCACCCGACGTCGCCGACGCGTCGGGTGCCCTCGAGGCCTTCGTGCGAGTGCTCGGGGTCGAGCTCTCCCCCGGGAGCCTTCTTCACGTCGCGCTCGGCCATCAGGCCCACCGGCCCCTTCGCGGCGGTGATGCCGTCGTCGACCTGCCGCAGCGCGCCGGTCACGTAGCTCGCCTCGTCGGAGGCGAGGGATGCGTAGACGTTCGCGACAGGACGATCGCGTTGAGCCTGCCGAGCCGCACGGCTTTGGGCCTGGAGGGAAAGGGGTCTGGATGGGCGAAGCTTGGGGCGAGAGCCGACGAGCGTTGCCGCGTTCGAGCCGGGGGTTCGTCGCGTTTCAGGAGTGGGGTAACTCATCCCCCTCCCCGGGGGGACAGGTTACCCCACAGACCGGGAACGGCACGGCGCGCCGTGAAGCGGTCGTGTCTTGGTGACAGCACGGGCCATCGAAGCGCAGGCGAAGCATTCACCCAGTCCAATGTCCCCCTTCAGAGCTGCTTCCGGTGCTTCCGTCTCTAGCTCTCGGGCACCGCGGACGAAGGGGCGACGACGGTGACGCTGCCCTCCACCGGCGCGCCGTTGACGATGAGCGCCTGATGATCCGGCGTGCTGAGCTGCACCATCAGCGTGTGCTGTCCGGGCGGCAGCGGCTTCAGCTCGTGCCGGTTCGAGAAGATCATCCCCTTGAGCTTGCCGTTGACGAACAGGTGCGCGTGGCCCTCGAGCGTTCCATCGGCCGGTGCCGCCGCGCTCTTGCCCTTCGACGAGATGCGGAAGCGCTCCAGCTCGAGGTCGAGCACCCAGCCTCCGTTCTCGGCGGGCGTGGCGCGCAGCGAGACGACCGGCGCCTGCTCCGGAGGCAACGTGAGCGAAGGCGCGTCCTGCTCCGCCATCGCGCCGTGCGAGGCGACCGGGGTCACCTGGCGGGGGCTGGCCAGCTGCAGATACCCGACCAGCAGCACCGCCAGCAGCAGCGCGAAGTTCACCCCGACGAACGCGACGCGCAGCGGAAGAGAGCGGTGGAAACGGAACGGCGGAACGAGCTTCCCGCTGGTGCCCTCGAGCATGAAGACGATGAGCACGCCGTGGAGGACGAGGTGCCCGACGACCTCTTCCTTCCCGAACACCATGGTGGTCAGGAAGAAGACCAAGGTGATGACGACCGACAGCGGCC
Organism: uncultured Myxococcaceae bacterium; assembly: GCA_964511185.1. Lineage (GTDB taxonomy): Bacteria > Myxococcota > Myxococcia > Myxococcales > Myxococcaceae > CAZEDU01. The sequence continues at coordinate 3,449 of CAZEDU010000041.1, forward strand.
GCCCCATCACGCCGATCAACAGCAGGAAGCCGAGCGAGAACTCGATGAACGCCGCGGCGGTGAGGAAGAACTGCGGCGGCAGGTTGAGCCCGAGCACCGGGTTCTGCTCGAGCAGCACCAGGCCCCACGTCGGGTAGACGAGCTTCTCGAGCGCGAGCCACGCGAGCGACAGGCCGGTGGTTCCGAACAGCACCGGCTTCACCCACGCGCGCAGCCGCTCGTTCTGCTGCTCCCGGAAGAGCAGGTAGAAGCCCACGCCGAGGAACGCGGCGTAGTCGAGCATGTGGAAGATGCCGAAGAGGTAAATGCCGACGCCGTACAGCGCGAAGACGAGCGCGCCGGCGACCGGCGTGGTGCGCCGGTCGATGAGGCACAGGATGGCGATGAACTGCGCCCACGAGACCAGCGCGAGCTCGTGGTGGAGATCCGGCGCGAGCAGCACGTTGGCCTGCCAGCTCAAGAGCAGCGCCATGCCGGTGGCGATGCGCATCACGCGTCCCGCGTGCTCTTCGCGCTCCTGAAAGAACGCGCGCAGCTTCAAGTAGGGCCCGAACTTCTGAATCGGGTCGTCGGCGAGCGCCAGCGCGACCACCACCACCAGGCTCAGCGCGGCGAGCGCGTAGAACGTGGGCGTGAGGATTTGGGTCAAAGAGAGCGGTATGTCCTGCAGGTCCGCGCTCTGGCTGAACCACTTCACGTGGGCCAGCGCCGGGGCGGCGGCGAGGACGAGCAGGCCGAACAGCGTGGACCGAGAGAACGAACGCGAGAAGATCATGTGAGCCCGAAAAGCATCGGCTGTGCCGCCGCGAAGCCCTTGAAATGCTTTGGTGCTGCGAGCGACACACGCAGCGGTTTCACGCCGCTCGCAGATTCTGCACCGCGCGCGGACCTACTTCGCCAGCGTCGTGGCGAGCTCTTCGTACAGGTAAATCGCGCTCTTCACGGCCTTGTCCCAGTCGCCCAGGTGCAGGCTTTCGTTCTCGGAGTGGGCGTTGGTGTACGGGTCCTCGACGCCGATGAGGAGCGCGGGGACGCCGCCCAGCTCCTTCGAGAACGGCTCGACGAAGGGAATCGAGCCGCCGCAGCCGATGGCGACCGCTTCGGTGCCGTAGCCTTTCTGGAGCGCGCGGAACGCCGCCTGGAACGCCGGGTGGCGCGAGTCGGTGTACCACCAGCTCGCGGCCTGATCTTCCTTGATCACACACTGCAGGCCCCACGGGGTCGCCTTCCGGAGCGCCTCGACCAGGCGGCGGCGCACGTCGAGCGGCTCCAGGTCCGGGACGATGCGGATGCCCACGCGCGCCCACGCCGACTCGCAGATGATGTTGCGCGCGTCCTTGCGCGAGCTCGCCTGAATCGCGTTCACCGCGATCGACGGCTGGCGCCAGTTCTGCTCCCACGGGTGGCGGCCGCCACCCAGCATCTGCACCCCTTCGAGCAAGCCGACCTGCTTGCGGAAGTGCGCGTCGTCGCCCGGCAGCGCCTGGATGCTCTTCTTCTCTTCGTCGGTGAGCGGGCGGACCTTCTCCTGGATGCCGGGGATGGCGATGGAGCCGTCGGGGTGCGTGAGCGCCGCGAGCATGCGGCACAGCCCCATCACCGGATCCGGCACCGGGCCGCCCCACATTCCCGAGTGGACCGACTGCTTGAAGGCGCGCACCTCGACGTCGACGGTGACCAGCCCGCGCAGCGCGGTGGTGATGGACGGCAGGCCGGTCTCGAAGTTTCCGGTGTCGGTGAGCACGATGGCGTCGGCCTTCACCAGCGCCGCGTGCTTGTTCAGGAACGCGGACAGGTGCTCCGAGCCGATCTCCTCTTCGCCCTCGATGACGACCTTCACGTTGAGCGGCAAGGCGCCCGTGCCTTGGAGCCACGCGTCGACGGCGGAGGTGTGAACGACCACGCCGGCCTTGTCGTCCGCCGCGCCGCGGCCGAAGAGGCGACCGTCGCGCTCCACCGGCTCGAACGGCGGGCTCTTCCACGCCTCGGCGTCGCCCGCGGGCTGAACGTCGTGGTGCGCGTAGAGGAGCAAGGTCGGCTTGCCCGGCGCCTTCATCACCTCGCCGTAGACGTACGGGTGCGCGCCTTCCACCTCGAGCAGCTGCACGTTGTCGAAGCCGCGCTTCTGGAGCAGCGCGGCCGTGGCCTCGGCGCTCTTGCGCACCAGCGCCGGGTCGAAGCCGGGGAACGAGACGCTCGGGATGCGAACCAGCGCCTTCAAGTCTTCGAGATAGGCGCTCTTCTGGGCCGCGTAGTGTCCGAGGGCTTTCTCAGTGCGCATGGGCCTTGGCTGCATAGCGCGCCCATGCCCACGCGCTCAAGGCGATGCGCCTCACCGTCCGACGAGCAGGGTGCAGGCGATGCCTCCATTTTGGAGCGCGAACACCCGCTCGAACGGCAGGCCCAGCGCGTCGACGTCGCTGCCTTTCGCGACCAGGAAGGCGAAGCGCCAACCCACCAGCGCCCCGCGCATCGTCGCGCCGACGTCGCGGTAGAGAGCGGAGAGCGCGGCGCGGTCTCCCACGCGCTTGCCGTACGGAAAGTTCGCCACCACCAGGCCTTTCGGGCCCGCGGGCGCTGACAGGCGCGTCGCGTCGAGCCGCTCGATGGAGATCGATTCGAGCACGCCCGCGCGCCGGGCGTTCCTTCGCGCCGTGCCCAGCGCGCCCGCGTTCAAGTCGCTCGCGCGGATCGGCGCCGGGGCGCTGCGCACGCGCGCCTCCGCCTCGGCGCGCTCCTTCGCCCAGGCCTGCGCGTCATGGGACGTGAAGCGCTCGAAGGCGAAGCGCCTCCGCAGCCCGGGCGCGAGGTTCCGCGCGACGAGCGCCGCTTCGATGGCGAGCGTGCCCGAGCCGCACATGATGTCCCACAGCGGCTCGTCGCCCTGGAAGCCGGCGAGCTGGAGCATCCCCGCCGCGAGCGTCTCGCGCATCGGCGCGCGGGAGATCTCCTGTCGGTACCCGCGCCGGAAGAGCAGCTCGCCGCTCGTGTCGACCGACCGCTCGGCGCGCTCCCCGGTGTGCTCTGCGGCGCGCAGCCAGACGCGGTTCGCGGTGCGCAGCCACAGGTTCGCGCGCCGGTGGCATCCCGGCGGCCCCGCCAGCCGCGCGCCCCCCTTCTCGGCCTTCGCCTCGAACCCCAGCCTCCTGGCCTCGTCGGCCAGCGCCTCTTCCAGGCCAAAGGTGGTGGTCGCGAACAGCTGCTCCAAAGGCGACATGGGCAATTCCTAACTTGGCACGTCGGCGGTCCAACCGGGCGTCTCGAACCCAACAATCGACCTGCCCAGGCTCTCCCTCGGCGTTACCTTCCGCGCTGCGAGGAGGACGGTGACATGCGAGAGCCAGCCGAAGCCCCGCGGCGGCGGATCAAAGAGCTCGAGGTCATGGTCGCGGACGTGGTGGTCGAGACGCCCGACACGGTGACGCTGGTGCTTTTCACCGGCAACGACCGCCTCGAATACAAGCCCGGCCACTTCTGCACCATCGACCCGCACCAGTTCGAGCTCTTGCGCGGCTTCACCGCTTACCTGGAGGACGCGAAAGGGAAGAAGGAGCTGCCGCGCGCGTACTCGCTCGCCTCCGCGCCGCACGAGCGCTACGTCGCCATCACCATCAAGGAAGAGCCGTTCGTGAAGGGCACCACCCGGTACCCGCCGCTGCTCTCGCCGTTCCTGGTGCGCGAGGTGAAGGCGGGCCGCCGCATGGCGATCATCGGCTTCACCGGCCCGTACACCTTGCCCGACGACATCGAGTCGAGGACGGATCACCTGGTGCACCTGGTCGCCGGCTCCGGCTCGGTGCCCAACTTCTCGATGCTCAAGCACGCGCTGCACACCGGCATGAGGCTGCGCCACACGTTCATCTATTCGAACAAGACCTACGCCGACATCGCGTTCAAGCAGGAGCTCGACCGGCTGGAGCGCGCGTTCCCCGAGAAGCTCACCGTGGTGCACGCGCTGACGCGCGAGAGCGACCCGGCGCGCCTGGTCGGCAACATCCGGCGCGGCCGCGTCACCACCGAGCTGCTCCGTGAGCTCGTCCCGGATCCCGACACGGCTTGGGTCTACGCCTGCGGTCCGGCGATCAGCCCCTACGAGCGCGCGGCGGCCAAGGAGAAGGGCGTGACGCCGCAGCCGCGCTTCCTGGAGACGATGATCTCGCAGCTCAACGAGATCGGCATCCCCGGCGTGCGGATCAAACGCGAATCCTACGGCTGAAACGACAGGCTCCTTCTCCCAAGCATCGGAAGAAGGAGCCTGCCCCCTTTTTCTTTGCGCTTCTTCTCAGCGTGCGAGCGATGGCGCTCCCGCGGGGCCGGTGAGCTCGGCCTCGACCAGCGAGGTGAGCTCGTTCGAGACCTGCGTGAACTCCACCCCCATGCGGCCGCGCACGTTCATGCGCAGGTCACCGGCCTTGCTCCACGCCACGCGCCCGTCGAAGGGGAACTCCTTGCCCTTCAGGGTGATGACGCCCTTCACCGGCGTGCCGGGCCGCAGGACGCGCATCAGCTCCACGCAGAAGCCGCCCTTCGACAAATCGACCGTGAAGGCAGGCGCTCCATCGAGCGCAATCTTGAACCGTCGCCGGTGCCGTTGAACCTGGCGGTTGTTTTTCAACATCGCGGCGCTCCAGGAGAACTCCAGAGCCGATGAGCGTATCAACCGGCGGGTGGAGGCCACAAAGCGGCCAGGTGCGTCTTCCGCTCACGTCTGCGGCAGGGCTGCAATTTCCAGCGACCGCAAGAGCTTGGGTCGCACCGCTGTGTCAGATACCAACCGAATCAAGCGCTCCAGCGCGGGCCGGCTCTCGCGGTGCACCTTGCGGCCGAGGATCAGCTCGTTCTTGAGCGAGTGCTCCCAGCCCGTCAGCTCGGTCACCGTCACCTGGTAGCCGCGGCTCTCGAGCGCGAGCGCGCGCATCACGTTCGTCAGGTGCGAGCCAAACTCGCGCCGATGCCACGGGTGGGCGAAGAAGGGCTGCACCGAGCGGGCGGCCTCCTTCCCATTCTCCTTGAGCAGCCGCGCGACCTCGGCCTGGCAGCAGGGCACCACCGCCACGTGGTCGGCGTTGTGGGTGATGGCCGCGTAGAGCGCGTCGTCGGTCGCGGTGTCGCACGCGTGCAGCGCGGTGAGCAGGTGAACCCGCTCCGGGTACGGCGCCTCGGCGATCGGCGCGGTGAAGAACCGCATGCGCTCGAAGCCCAGCGCCTTCGCGCGCGCCTGCGCCCGCTCGGTCAGCTCCGGGCGCGACTCGATGGACCACAGCTCGCCCTTGTCCTGACCTTTGAAGAAGAGCTCGTACAGCACGAAGCCCAGGTAGGCGTTGCCGCTGCCCACGTCCGCGACGATGGGGTGGCCGAACCGCTCGAACACGTCCTCGAGCGCGGGCTGAAGCAGCCCCACCAGGTGGTTCACCTGCTTGAGCTTGCGCAGCGCGTCCGCGTTCAGGTGCCCGTCGCGCGTCAACAGATGCAGCGACTGGAGCAGCTCGGGCGATTGGTCGGGGAGGAGCTCGTGGCGAACCCGCGGCGCTGGAACCTTGCGTCTCAGAGCGCGACGACCTCGCTCACCTCGGGGATGATCTCCCGCAGCCGGTTCTCGATGCCCATCTTCAGGGTCATCGTCGAGGACGGGCAGCCCGCGCACGAGCCCTTCATGTGCAGGTAGGCGATGCCGTCCTCGAAGCGGTCGAGCGTGATGTCGCCGCCGTCCATCATCACGGCCGGGCGGATCTCCACCTCGAGGATCTCGCGGATCTTCTGCTCGACCGCGGACCCGCCGCCGGGCGTCGGCGCGGGGAGCGCGTCTTCGTTCACCACCGGCTCGCCCGCGGTGAGGTGCGCCTCGAGCGTCTCCATCACCTTGTCGTTGACCTCGTCCCACTCGCCCTGATCGCCCTTGGTGATGGTGACGAAGTTGCCGCCCAGCATCACCGCGGTGATGCCGCTGATGTCCATCAGCTTGGCCGCGAGCGGCGACTTACCCGCCGCCTCTTCCTTGGACGTCAGGTTGAGCGCCCCCCGGGGCAGCAGCTTCGTATCGACCACGTACTTGAGCGTGCTGGGGTTGGGGGTCCACTCGAGCTGAATGTTGACGGGCATGTTTTCTCTCCGAGCCATTCGTGTAAGCGCCCGAAAGGAAAAGTTCAACCCGCGCTGAGCGCCATCTCTAGCTCGAGCGGTAACAGCTCGGCTTCCGGGAGGACTTCCTCTTCGGTGAGGGCCGGAACCGCCTGCACGCCCGGCTGGGGCGGAGGGCGGAGGCCGGCCACGGGGAGCCGTTGGTTCGCCTGCCGCAGGTGCTCGACCAGCTGGCGCGCCACCCAGTCGACCACCTGGTAGGCGAACCGGTTGCGCGCGGCGAACAGCGCGTCGAAGTCGGTGGCCTTGAGCTCGAGCAGCCGCGCGGGGCCGTCGGTGATGCAGCTGGCCGAGCGGGTGCCCTTGTCGACCGCGGCCACCAGCCCGAACATCGACCCCGGCCCCAGGGTGGTGAGCGTCTTGCCGTTGCGCCCCACGTTCACCTGCCCCGAGAGCAGGAAGTACGCCGAGCTGCCCTCGTCGCCCTCGCCGAACAGCGGGGTGATCGACGAGACCTCAATGAGCTGCAGCTTCTGGCTGAGCGCGAGCTTCACCACCTTGGGCATCGGCGCGAAGAGCGGAAACTCGTCGAGCACGGCGGCGTCGGGCGTCCGGGAGAACAGCACCGGCACGCGGCTGGGGACGCGGTCGCTGCCGGGCACGATGCGCTCGCTCGTCAGGCGCAGCCGCCGGCACAGGTCGACGCTCATGCGGCGCAGGACCTGAAACGCCGCGGGGGCGTAGCTCTGCCGGAGCACGTGAAAGTCGATGGCGTCGATCTGGTGCGCCGGCCCGCCCACCGTCACGGTCGCGGTGCCCGAGCGCGGGCCGTCGTCGATCAGCGCCATCTCCCCCACCGTCTCGCCCGCGCGCGCGTACGCGATGCTCACGCTGCGCTTGACCACCGGTTGAACCGCCGAGACCGACACCTCGGCCGGCGGCGCGAGCAGCCACATCGCGCGGCCGTGCTCGCCCTCGCGGAACAGCACCTGCCCGGGCTCCAGCTGGATCGGCCGCAGGAGCCTCAAGATGTCGAGCATCTCGCTGGGCTCGACCAGCGCGAACAGCGGAATCGACCGCAAGAACGATTCGAGTGCGGGGTTGGGGGCGCCCATGCGTCGTACTACAGTCGCTTTTGGGTTCCTTCCGCCAGCCTTGCGAGCGTTCATGCACAAAGCCTTGCTGTTGGCCCTACTCGTGGCGTCGCCCGCGTGGGCCGCCACCAAAGTTTCGGTCCTGCCCTTCTCCGGCCCCAACCCCACGGCCAGCCGCGGACAAGTCGTGACCGCTTTGTGCGAGCTCGCGACCTGCGTGCCCTTCCCCAAGGTCGCCAAGGGGTCGAAGCCCGTCTGGGCGAAGGTCAAGAAGGAGAAGGTCCAGTACGTCGTCGGCGGCAAGGTGGTGCGCAAGAAGAAGAAGCTCTCCCTCGAGCTCACCGCGCTCAACAAGCCGGGCAAGCCGCGCTTCAAGAAGTCGTTCCCGCTCGACGCCAAGGGCAGGCTCAGCGAGGCGAGCCTGGACGCCGCCATCGAGGGCCTGTCCAAGGCGCTGGGGCTGGAGTCGTCGCCCCCGCCGTTCGCCGAGAGCGAGCCGGTCCCGCTCGAGCCGGCCTCCGAGCCCGTCGTGCCCGAGCCGGTCCCGGAGCCGCCGGTGGCGGCCGCGCGCGCGACCGAGCGAGACAGAGACGACATGCGCGACGACCACGTCACCGCGCGCGCCGTCGACGACGGGCCAGGGCCTTTGCCCGGGGCCGCCGACCCGCTGTTCGCGCTCGAGCTCGGCGGCGATCTCTTCGCGCGCGACTTCAAGTACCAGCAGCCCGAGACCGCCAACCTGCGCGCCTACTCAGCGCAGGTGATCGGCGCGCCCAAGCTCAAGGCCGAGCTCTACCCGCTGAGCCGCTCGATGACCGGCATCGCCGCCGGCTTGGGGGTGGAGGCCAGCTACTCGGTCGCGCTCTTGCTGCGCTCGCAGGCCGCCGGCGGCCCGCTGCACCCCACCTCGCTCAACCGGCTCGAGGCCGGCCTTCGCCTCAACGTGCGGCCGTTCGCGTCGAGCCGCTTCGCCATCGTGCCCGCGGTCGGCTTCCGCAACGTGAGCTTCTCGGTCGCGCCCGCCTCCGACGGCACCACGCTCGACGGGCTCGCCGGCGTCAGCTACTCGGCGCTCGCGCTCGGCGCCGGCGTCGAGGCGCCGCTGCTCGACGACCAGCTGGTGCTCTTCGCGCGCGGCAGCTTCCTGCCGGTGCTCTCCAGCGGCGAGGTCATCTCGCAGACCTACTTCCCGCGCGGCTCGGCGTCCGGCTTCGAGCTGCAGGGCGGCGCCGGGTACCGCGTGCTGGGCCCGGTGGAGCTGCGCTTGGCCGCGCACTACACGCGCTTCGGCTTGAGCTTCCAGAGCGACCCGGCGGACGCGCGCCGCGCGGCCGGCGCCACCGACGTTTACACCGGCTTTCGCTTTTTTCTGCCGGGCCTCAACCTTTCGCTCCGGTACACCTACTAGCGCGCACTTCGAAGCACGTGTCGGCGCGCGACCCGCAGCGAAACGCGCCGCGCATCGGACGTAGACTTCCCAACTGTCCATGCGCGGGTACGAGGTCTTACGGAAGCTGGCGGACGGCTCCGCGGCCGAGGTGTACTTGGCGCGCGATCCGCGGTCCCGGCGCAACGTCATCCTCGAGGTGAGCCGCGCCGAGCTCGCCAGCGACATGGAGCTGTACGCCCGCTTCCTCGATGAAGCGAAGGACCGGCAGAAGCTCTCGCACCCCAACCTGCTGCGGCACGACTCGACCGGCTGCGCGCCGGACGGGCGGCTGTTCGCCGTCACCGAGCCGCTCGAAGGCGAGCACCTGGGCGGCTGGATTCTGGCGCACGGGCCGCTCTCGCCGTCCGAGGCCATCGCCGTGGTGCTGCCGATGTGCGACGCGCTCGAGTACCTGCACGCGCGCGGCGTGGTGCATGGCCACCTGCGCCCGTCGAGCATCTTCGTGGAGGGCGCGCCCGGCGTCGGCGCCGCCAAGCTCTTCGACACCGGCCTGAGCCTGTTCCGCTCGACCCGCTCGCTCCCCACCACCGCGTCGCTCGTGCTGGTGGAGCCCGAGTACCTGGCGCCCGAGCGCATCCAGGGCCGCCGCGCCACCGCGCTCTCCGACATCTACGGCCTGGGCGTGTTGCTCTACGAGCTCATCACCGGCCGCCCGCCGTTCACCTCGCCCACGCCCGAGCAGACGCGCGCGCTGCACCTCAAGGCGCAGCCGCCGAAGCTGCCGCCCAAGTGCGCCCGCCTCGAGCCGGTCATCCTGCGCTGCCTGGCGAAGGACCCGCTGAAGCGCTACCCGACCGCGGCCGCGGTGAAGCAGGCGCTCTCGTGGCTCGCGGGCAACGCCACGCCCAAGCCGACCGACGCGCCGGTCCGACCCGCCGCGCCGCCGGTCCCCACGCTGAACGTCGAGGCGCTGCTCAGCGAGCCCGCGTACGTGGAGGACTCGCGGGAGCTGCCGGCGGTGGACGAGCCGCTCGGCACCTCGAGCGCCGTGATGTCGTCGGCCGAGTTCGAGCTGATCGCCGGCGGGAGCGCGGCCCCGGTCACCCCGTCGATGTCGGGCGACACCGCGCGCACCGCCCGCGCGGGCCAGACCGACGACACGCCACCGCCGGTGTTGGGCAACTACGCGCTCGACAAGCTGCTCGGCCAGGGCGGCATGGGCCGGGTGTACTTGGGCAAGCACCTCAAGCTCGAGCGCAAGGTCGCGCTCAAGGTGCTCAAGGCCGAGCTGTCGCAAGACCCGCAGCAGCTGCGCCGCTTCTTTCAGGAGGCCAAGGCGGTCAACAAGGTCAACCACGAGAACATCGTGGAGATCTACGACTTCGTCGAAGAGCCGAACGGCCGCGTCTACTGCGTGATGGAGCTGCTCGAAGGGCGCAGCTTGAAGCAGCTCGCCAAGAAGGGGCCGCTGCCCATTGCCCGCGCGGTGCGCATCGTGCGGCAGGTCGCCCAGGCGCTCGAGGCCGCGCACCAGGTCGGCGTCGTGCACCGCGACATCAAGCCCGACAACATCTACCTGGTCCAGAAGGGCAACGACCCCGACTTCGTGAAGGTGCTCGACTTCGGCATCGCCAAGCTGCGCGCGGCCACCGACGACGGCGAGGCGACGAAGGCGGGCGTGGTGGTGGGGACGCCCGCGTACATGGCCCCGGAGCAGGCGCTGGGAGACGGCGTCGACCACCGCGCCGACATCTACAGCCTGTGCACCGTGCTTTACGCGCTGCTCGCCGGCGGACCGCCGTTCGACGCGGGCGGAGGCCCTTTGGGCGCGCTGATGGCGCGCGTGGTGACGCAGCCCGCGCCGCCGTTGCCGCCCCGCTCGGCCGGCGGCGAGGCGATCCCCGAGCCGCTGCGGCGGCTGGTGGACCGGAACCTGTCGAAGACGCCCGACGAGCGCGTGCAGTCGATGGCCGAGCTCGCGCGCGCCCTCGAGCCGTTCGAGAAAGAAGTGGCGCCGCCGCCGCTGCCGACCGCCACCGGCCGCTCGTCGCCCACCTTGCCGAAGGTGCCGCTCCTGCGCGACCGGCCCCGCTGGCTCGTGCCGGCGACGTTGGGCTTAGGCCTCATCGTCCTGCTCTCCGGCGTGCTCTGGCTCGCCTTGCGCCCCAGCCGACAGGCCCAAGGGACCGCCGCGTCCGCGCAGGTGCTCCCCGCCGACGCCGCGCCGGCCCAAGCGGACGCGCCCGCGGTCGCCGCCGAAGAGCCCAAGGTGAAGCGCGCGCCCGCGAAGAAGAAGAACCGGCGCTGAGCCGCTACAGCCGCGCGGCCAGCGCCCGGGCCTCGACGATGTTGTCCTCGATGGCGCAGTAGGTCCACCCGCCGTACCGCCCAATCGAGTACACCCCGCGGTTGCGCAGGTCCTCGTCGAAGCGGCGGTGCTCGGCGATCGACCGCTGGGTGATGTGCACGTACGCGGGGTCCATCACCACCGAGTGGTGCGCGACGAGCTTCTGCGTGGTGACGATGCCTTCGGCGCGGAGCCCGCCGAGCACCTTCGGCAGCCACGCCTGCGCGTCGACCTCCGCGTCCGACGGAAAGCCCAGCTCGACGTAGAGGCTCATCCGGTCTGCGTCGAAGATGTTGTCGTACCAACCGACCCGATAGAACGGCAGCGCGCGGTCAGGGAAGTAGACCCAGTGCACGTCGCGCTCGCCCTTCGCGTCGAACCCCAGGTTGAAGACGAGGACTTTGTTCCAGCTGAACACCACCGCGTCGTGCGGCACGCCGCACAGCCGGAGCAGCGTGGGGAAGGGCGCCGAGGAGATGAGGTTTTCGAACCAAATCTCTCCCTTCGGCGTGTACGCGACCTTGTCCTGCAGGTCGATGCGGGTGACCGGCTCGCTCAAGCGGATCGCCTCGGGCCGGACCGCGCTCTGCAGCGCCTTCACGTACTCGATGGCGCCGCCTTCCGGGTACGTGAACGTCTGGTTGTAGCTCGCGTTGTCCGGCGCGCGCATGTTGCGGATGATCTCCGTCAGGTTCGCGTGCGGGAAGAACCGGCCCATCGCGTCCTTGTCGAGCCTCGCCAGGTCGGTCGCGTAGAGCTTCTCGTTGTAGGGGATGAGGAACTTCTCGCTGATGCTCCGGCCGAACCGGCGGTAGAGCATGTCCCGGAAGCTCTCCTCCGGTCCGCCCTGCGCCTCTTGCGCGAAGTAGAGGTCGTACAGACAGTCGATGAACTCGCCCTGCGGCAGCTGGTGGATGTTCTTCTGAAACGGAAAGTCGATGCGGCGGCCCGCGTACGAGATGAACGAGCGCTTCTGCACCGTCCGCACCGCCTGGCCGCCCATGCGCGCGCGCAGCCACTGCTCGACCTCCGGCCGCTTGAAGTGAAAGAAGTGGCCCGAGTAGTCCCAGACGAAGCCGTCCCGCTTCACCGTCTTGCAGTACCCGCCCACCTCCGCGTCGCGCTCGAGCACCAGGTAGTCGCGGTCCTCGAGCGCCGCGGCGGTCGCCAGCCCGCTCACGCCGGCGCCGATGATCAAGTTCTGGGTCGACCTCACGGGGTCCGGGTTTAACGCCCACGGCGCACCCCTGACCAGCTCTGAAAGCAGGCGGTGCGAGCGCTATACTGACGTGTTACCAACCATGGCTTCGAAACCGCGCGAGCACGAAGGCGACACCGGGGTCGTCACCGAGACCCGGAAGAAGGAAAAGCTCAAGAAACCGCCGCTCTACAAAGTGCTCTTCCACAACGACAACTACACCACCATGGAGTTCGTGGTCGCGGTGCTCAAAGAGGTCTTCCACAGGTCCGAGTCGGACGCGGTGCAGATCATGCTCAACGTGCATCGCAACGGCGTCGGCGTGGCGGGCGTTTATACATATGAGGTCGCCGAAACCAAGATTCGCACCACCGAGGCGCTCGCGCGGGAACATGAGTACCCGCTCAAGCTGTCCATGGAACCGGAGGAACTCTAAGCCGTGGCCTCGCCGCTGATCGCCAAAGAGCTTCAAGCCAGCATCCGCTTCGCCCTCTCCGAGGCCAAGCGCATGCGCCACGAGTACCTGACGCTCGAGCACCTGCTCCTGGGGCTGCTCAAGGACCCGCGCAGCGTCGAAGTGCTCCAAGCGTGCGGGGCGAACGCCTCGAGGGCTTCCTCGCCGAGACGGTCGAGCAGCTGCCGCCCGGCACCAAGGCCGAGCCGCAGCAGACCATCGGCGTGGAGCGGGTGCTGCAGCGCGCGGCGTTCCACGCGCTCTCCGCCGAGCAGAAGGTGATGGACGGCGCCGACGTGCTGGTGGCCATCTTCCGCGAGTCGGAGTCGCAGGCGCTCTTCTTCCTCAAGCAGGAGGGGCTCACCCGCTACGACGTGCTGAACTACATCTCGCACGGCATCACCAAGGAGGGCGCCGGCGAGGAGCGCGAGGGCGCGGGCGGACCGCAGCCGGTGGGCGACGACGACGAGGGCACCGCGCCGTCGAAGAGCCCGCTCGAGGCCTACACCACGAACCTGAACGTCGAGGCGCAGGCCGGGAACATCGACCCGCTGATCGGCCGCGCGAACGAGCTCGAGCGCACCATCCAGGTGCTCTCCCGCCGCCGCAAGAACAACCCGCTCTACGTCGGCGAGACGGGCGTCGGTAAGACGGCCATCGCCGAAGGGCTGGCGCTGCACATCACCGAGGGCAAGGTGCCCGACGCGCTCAAGGGCGCGACGGTCTACTCGCTCGACATGGGCGCCCTGCTCGCGGGCACCAAGTTCCGGGGGCAGTTCGAGGAGCGGCTCAAGGGCGTGCTGAAGGAGATTCAGGCGCAGCCGAACGCCATCCTCTTCATCGATGAGATCCACACCATCGTCGGCGCCGGCGCCACCAGCGGCGGATCGATGGACGCCTCGAACCTGCTCAAGCCCGCGCTCGCGTCGGGCAAGCTGCGCTGCATCGGGTCGACGACCTACCAAGAGTTCAAGGCGTCGTTCGAGCGCGACCGCGCGCTCTCGCGCCGCTTCCAGAAGATCGAGGTCGGCGAGCCCACCATTGAAGAGACGGTGCAGATCCTCCAAGGGCTGCAGGGCCGCTACGAGTCGCACCACCAGGTGAAGTACGACGACGACGCCATCCGCGCCGCGGCCGAGCTGTCGGCCAAGCACGTGAACGACAAGTTCCTGCCCGACAAGGCCATCGACGTCATCGACGAGGCGGGCGCCATCGACCGGCTGCGGCCGCCCGCGGCGCGCACCGGTAAGGTGACCGCGCGCGACGTCGAGCAGATCGTGGCGAAGATGGCGAAGATCCCCGCCAAGACGGTCGCCTCGAACGAGAAAGCGCAGCTTCAAGACCTGGAGAAGGAGCTCAAGGCGGTCATCTACGGTCAGGACCAGGCGATCGTCGAGCTGGCGTCGGCGATCAAGCTCGCGCGCTCCGGGCTGCGCAGCCCCGAGAAGCCCATCGGCTCGTTCCTCTTCTCCGGCCCCACCGGCGTCGGCAAGACCGAGCTCGCCAAGCAGCTCGCGCGCGTGATGGGCGTCGAGTTCCTGCGCTTCGACATGTCGGAGTACTCGGAGAAGCACACGGTGAGCCGGCTCATCGGCGCGCCGCCGGGCTACGTCGGCTTCGACCAGGGCGGCCTGCTCACCGACGCGGTGCGGAAGAACCCGTACGCGGTGGTGGTGCTCGACGAGATCGAGAAGGCGCACCCCGACCTGTTCAACATCCTCCTCCAGGTGATGGACCACGCCACGCTCACCGACAACAACGGGCGCAAGGCGGACTTTCGGAACGTGGTGCTCATCCTCACCACCAACGCCGGCGCCCGCGAGATGGCCGCCAAGGTGATGGGCTTCGCCGAGAGCCGCGAGAGCATCGACCTGACGCGCGCCAAGGGCGCCATCGAGCGCACCTTCACGCCCGAGTTCCGAAACCGGCTCGACGCGTGGATTCCGTTCTCGGGCCTGTCGCGCGAGGTCATCTTGAAGGTCGTCGACAAGGAGGTGGGCCTGCTGCAGGCGCTGCTCGACGACAAGAAGGTGAAGCTGGTCGTCTCGCCCGCGGCGAAGGACTGGCTCGCCGAGCACGGCTACGACGCTTCGTTCGGCGCGCGCCCGATGGGGCGGCTCGTCGACAACGTGCTGAAGAAGCCGCTCGCCGAGGCGCTGCTCTTCGGCGACCTGCAGGGCGGCGGCACCGCGTTCGCCGACGTGGGCGGCGAGAAGGGCATCGCGCTCCGATTCGCCAAGGCGCCCTGAGCTTGCGGCCTACTCCCCGCTCTTCTCCGCCGTCACGTCGACGGGCGCGCCCAGCGCGTGGAAGCCGCCGTCGACGTGCACCATCTCGCCGGTCGTCGAGGGCAGCCAGTCGGAGAGCAGGGCGCACGCCGTGCGCGCCACCGCGTCGTGCGCCGAGTCGTCCTTCGCGCTCCAGCCCAAGGGCGCCTGACGCGACCACAAGCTCTCGAGCGACTTGAACCCGGGGATGCCCTTGGCGGCGATGGTGGCGAGCGGCCCGGCGGCGAGCGCGTTGACGCGGATGCCCTTCGGCCCCAGGTCGCGCGCCAGGTAGCGCACCGTCGCCTCGAGCCCCGCCTTGCACACGCCCATCCAGTCGTAGATGGGCCACGCCACGCGGTTGTCGAAGTCGAGCGTGACGATGGAGCCGCCCTTCGGCATCAGCGGCATCAGCGCGGCGGCGAGCTCCTTGAGCGAGTAGGTGGAGATCCGAAACGCGGTCTGCACGCTCTCCCACGGCGTATTCAAGAAGTTCCCGCCCAGCGCGTCCTCCGGCGCGAACGCGATCGCGTGCAGCACGCCGTCCACCCTGCCCCAGCGCTCCTTGAGCTGACCGGCCAGCGCCCCGAAGTGCGCTGAGTTGGTCACGTCGAGCTCGAGCACCGGCGGCGGCGAGGGCAACCGCTTGGCGCTGCGCTCGGTGAGCGACAGGGCCCGCCCGAAGCCGGTGAGAATGACCTCGGCGCCTTGCTGGAGCGCGTGCTCGGCGACCCCGAACGCGATCGACTGGGGCGTGAGCACGCCGGTGATGAGCAGCTTCTTTCCCTGGAGCAGCATGCGGGTGACCCTCTCGAAAGGAAGCGGTGCATCTAGCACGAAAAGCCGGCCGGTTTTTTGGCGAAGGCGCGATTGGCCTCTAGCGTCGAGGCTCACCCATTCGCCAAAAGGAGGCATTCGGATGCGTCTTGCTCTCACCCTCGGGGCGTTCATGTTGGGCGCGCTCGGCTGCGGCTTGCCCA
>CAZEDU010000041.1:19266-29177 GCA_964511185.1 uncultured Myxococcaceae bacterium
GAGCTACAGCTGCTGCGTCAACGACGCGTACTACAAGTGCCCGGATCAAGCGTCGATCAACAACTGCTCGAGCGCCTGTACCCGCGACTCGTCGAAGGACGACGACTGCAAGAAGTAGCCGCCCGCTGACCGCCGCTTTCCAGCGAGCCGGCTCGAAGGGCCCGCGCCCCAGGACCTCCGCCGGAGGCTCGGGGGCCGGGCCCTTCTTTTTCAGGCCGGGCGAAAACCGCCCACTTCCCGCAGCATTAGCCCCGGTGCGGGCTTCCTCCGAGCGGCCGCTATATAGATGTGCGCGGGGACCGCCCTTCCATCGGGCCGGCCTTCGGCTAAAAGGCGCTCACATTCATGGCTCCTCACGACTCTTTCCTCTCTGGCGGCAACATCGAGTTCATCGAGTCGCTGTACGCGCGGTTCCTCGAAGATCCCCAGAGCGTGGACGAGAGCTGGCGCGCGCTGTTCTCCGGCATGGAGAAGTCGGGACAACCGATCTTCGCCGACGGCGGCGGCGCGGCGAACGGCCACGCTCCTCCTGCCCGGGCGGCTCCCGCCGCGGCGATCGCGCTCTCCCCTTGGCCCTCGGTGGGCATCGAGGCGGCCACCCGCTCCGCGGCCGGTGACATGGGCCTGCAGGCCCGCGTCGATCAGACCGTCTACGCCTTTCGCCTGCGCGGCCACCTGCTCGCGCAGATCGATCCGCTCGGCCGCCCGCGCCCGCCGCTCGCGCACGTGCTCGACTTGGGCATGGTGAGCGAGGAGCACTTCTCGCGCGAAGAGCTCGACCAGTGGGTCGACACCACCGAGGTCTACCCCGGCGGCCAGCAGCGCGTGCCGCTCAAGCAGCTGCTCGGCCGGCTGCGCAACACCTACTGCCACCACATCGCCGTCGAGTACATGCAGCTGCTCGACAGCGAGCGGCGCAGCTGGCTCCGCCGCCGCATGGAGTGGTGCGAGAACCGCACCGACTTCACCCCCGCCGAGCAGCGGCGCATCCTGACCAAGCTCTCGTACGCCGAGGGCTTCGAGAACTTCCTCAAGGCCAAGTTCGTCACCGCCAAGCGCTTCTCGCTCGACGGCGGCGACAGCCTGGTGCCGATGATCGACGAGCTGCTCGAGACGGGCGGCAACCTGGGCGTGCGCGAGCTGGTCATCGGCATGGCGCACCGCGGCCGCCTCAACGTGCTGGCGAACGTCCTCGGCAAGGCGCCCGACACCATCTTCAGCGAGTTCGTCGGCCCCACCGACCCGACGCAGTACCTGAACCGCGGCGACGTGAAGTACCACCAGGGCTTCTCGAGCGACTACGTCACGCAGTCGGGCAAGTCGATTCACCTGACGCTCGCCTTCAACCCCAGCCACCTGGAGGTCGTCTACCCGGTGGTGGAGGGCCGGGTGCGCGCGAAGCAGGACCGGCTCGGCGGCCCGGATCGCTTCAACTGCGTCCCGCTCGTCATTCACGGCGACGCCGCCTTCTCGGGCCAAGGCCTGGTGGCCGAGACGCTCAACCTCTCGAACCTGCCCGCGTACACCACCGGCGGGACGGTGCACATCGTCATCAACAACCAGGTCGGCTTCACCACCGACCCGGAGGCCGGCCGCAGCTCGCACTACGCGACGGCGATGGCGAACATGCTCGACGTGCCGGTGTTCCACGTGAACGGCGACGACCCCGAGGCGTGCGTGCACGTGATGCGCATGGCCATCGAGTACCGCCAGCGCTTCAACAGCGACGTGGTCATCGACCTGCTGTGCTTCCGCCGCTACGGCCACAACGAAGGCGACGACGCCACCTTCACGCAGCCGAAGATGTACGAGCTCATCCAGAAGCACCCCTCGGTGCGCACGCTCTACGCGAACGCGCTCTCGACCCGCGGCCGCGTGCCGGCGGAGGAGGCCGAGCGCGTCAAGCAGCAGTGCCAGAGCGAGTTCCAGCAGGCCTTCGACCGCGCGAAAGAGAAGAGCCGCTTCCAGGAGCCGAGCCACAACCTGGGCCTGTGGAAGGGCTTCCGCGGCGGGCCGGACCGCGAGACGCCGCCGGTCGACACCGGCGTCCCGGCCGCGCAGCTCCAGGCGCTGCTCCGCAAGCTCGCCGAGGTGCCCGA
Organism: uncultured Myxococcaceae bacterium; assembly: GCA_964511185.1. Taxonomy (GTDB): domain Bacteria; phylum Myxococcota; class Myxococcia; order Myxococcales; family Myxococcaceae; genus CAZEDU01. The sequence goes on from CAZEDU010000041.1 coordinate 21,366, forward strand.
GGGCTTCTCGGTGCACCCCATCCTCGCCAAGAACCTCCTGCCGCAGCGGCGCGAGATGGCCGAAGGCAAGCGGCCGCTCGACTGGTCCGCGGGGGAGGCGCTCGCGTTCGCCACGCTGCTCACCGAGGGCTACGCGCTGCGCCTCACCGGCCAGGACACCGAGCGCGGCACCTTCACCCACCGCCACGCGGTGCTGCACGACGCGAAGACCGGCGCCATGCACACCCCGCTGCGCCACCTCTCGCCGAAGCAGGGGCGCTGCGACATCTTTAATAGCCCGCTCTCCGAGATGGGCTGCCTGGGGTTCGAGTTCGGCTACAGCCTCGACTACCCCGACGCGCTGGTGGCGTGGGAGGCGCAGTTCGGCGACTTCGCCAACAACGCGCAGGTGATCATCGACCAGTTCATCGCCGCGGCCGAAGACAAGTGGCGGCGGCTCTCGGGCCTCACCTTGCTGCTCCCGCACGGCTACGAAGGGCAGGGCCCGGAGCACTCGTCGGCGCGGCTCGAGCGCTTCCTCGAGCTGTGCGCGGAAGACAACATCCAGGTCTGCTACCCCACCACGCCGGCGCAGATGTTCCACCTCTTGCGGCGTCAGGTGTTGAGGCCGCTGCGCAAGCCGCTCATCGTGATGACGCCGAAGAGCCCGCTGCGCATGCCCGAGGTCGTCTCACCGCTCGAGGCGCTCGCCGAAGGGCGCTTCCAGCGGCTGCTCACCGACAGGCCGGACATCAAGCCGGCCAAGGTGACGCGGCTCCTGCTGTGCAGCGGCAAGGTGTACTGGGACCTGGTGAAGGGCCGTGACGCGAAGAAGGACGACCAGATCGCCATCGTGCGGCTCGAGCAGCTCTACCCGTTCCCGGCCGAGGAGCTGAAGACCGTGCTCTTCTCGATGCCCAAGCTCGAAGAGGTGTACTGGGTGCAGGAAGAGCCGCGCAACGCCGGCGCCTGGCGCTACATGATTCAGCCGCTGCAGAGCGCCTTCGCGGACCTCCCCAAACGCCCGCGCTATGGCTACATCGGGCGGGTGGAGAGCGCGAGCCCCGCCACCGGGTTTGATCAGACCCACAAGTACGAGCAGCAGCTCATCGTCGAAGAAGCGACCACACGAGGGAAATGACTCCATGTCCGTCGAGCTCACGGTTCCGCAGCTGGGCGAGTCGATCACCGAAGCGGTGGTCGGCAAATGGCACAAACAGGTGGGGGAGGCGGTCAGCGCCGACGAGCCGATCGTCGTGCTCGAGACCGACAAGGTGACGGTCGACGTGCCCGCGCCCGCCGCCGGCGCGCTCGTCACCATCACGCGCAAGGAAGGCGACAAGGTGAAGGTGGGCGAGGTGCTGGGCACCATCTCCGCGGGCGCCGGCGCCAAGCCCGCCGCGCCCGCCGCCGCCACGCCGGTCCCCTGGGAAGACAAGGGCGCGCCCGCGGCGAAGGGCGGCAACGGCAACGCCGAGGCGCGCGGGCCGCACATCACCCCGGTCGCCAAGCGCGCCGCCGAGGAGAAGGGCATCGACCCCGCCACCATTCGCGGCTCCGGCACCGGCGGGCGCATCTTGAAGGACGACGTGCTCGGCAAGGCGCCGGCCCCGGCCCCGGCGCGCGCGCCGAGCGGCCCGCGGCCGGTGACGGCGCGGGAAGAGCGCGTGCGCATGACGCCGCTCCGCAAGCGCGTCGCCGAGCGGCTGATTCAGGCGCAGTCGACCGCGGCCATCCTCACCACCTTCAACGAAGCCGAGATGACGCAGGTGATGGCGCTGCGCAAGCAGTACGGGGAGAAGTTCGTCGCCAAGCACGGCGTCAAGCTGGGGGTGATGAGCTTCTTCGTGCGCGCGTGCATCGAGGCGCTGCGCGCGTTCCCGCAAATCAACGCGGAGATCGACGGCGACGACGTGGTGTTCAAGCACTACTACGACATCGGGGTGGCGGTGTCGGGCAGCCGAGGCCTGGTGGTGCCGGTGCTGCGCGACGCCGACCAGATGTCGATGGCGCAGATCGAGCAGAGGATCGCCGAGTACGGTCAGAAGGCGAAGAGCGACAAGCTGTCGCTCGACGACCTGAAGGGCGGCACCTTCACCATCTCCAACGGCGGGGTGTTCGGGTCGATGCTGTCGACGCCGATTTTGAACCCGCCGCAGACCGGCATCTTGGGCATGCACAACATCCAGGACCGCGCGGTGGTGCGGGACGGGCAGATCGTCATCCGGCCGATGATGTACCTGGCGCTCTCGTACGACCACCGCCTGGTCGACGGGCGAGAGGCGGTGCAGTTCCTCGTCCGCGTCAAGGAGTGCATCGAGGACCCCGAGCGGCTGCTGCTCGAAGTGTGATGCGCCCCGGCGGACGACGGGGGGTCACCTAGACAGCGGCTTTCGGTCCGAACTAGAAACTGCTTCGTCCTCCGTACCTGGACGTGGGGGGCCAGGCAGCGTGTCGCGGCCTGATTCAAGAGGAACGCAATCGAATGGCAACTGGTACTGTGAAGTGGTTCAACGACGCAAAGGGTTACGGCTTCATCACGCAGGACGGCGGCGGTGAAGACGTGTTCTGCCACCACACCGCGATTCAGGCGGATGGCTTCCGCACCTTGGCGGAGGGGCAGAAGGTGCAGTTCGACGTCGCCCGCGGCCCGAAGGGGCTCCAGGCGGCGAACGTGCGCATCATTTAGTTGAGCTAGGCCGCTGACGCGACGGAAGGCTCGGCGCTCCCGAAAAGAGTGCCGAGCCTTTTCATTTCATTGATGGACACCCGAGCCCCCACGAGCCACCTCCGAAGCCTGGTCCTCGGGCGCGCGTTCGGCATCGAGCTCCCGTTCGTCGTCCTCGGGCCCATCGCGTACGGAATGCTCGTCCGGCCGACGGGCGCGGAGGCGCTGCATCTCACCGTCGCGGCCGTGCTGCTGCAGCTCCTCAAGACGGCGATCATCGCGCCGTGGCTCTGGCGCGACTTGGGCGCCCTGTCGGACGTCGAGCGGGCGCTGGCGGACGCGCCGGCCATCGACGACGAAGCGCTCCAACGCGCCGGGCGCAGGGCGGAGTGGCTGCCGCTGCGGGTGGCGAGCGGGTGGGCCCTGGCGTGGGTCGGGTTCTTCGCCGGCTGCGCGGTGGTGGCCGCGCGCCTCGAGTTTCGGGCGGCGGACGACTTGGGCTTCTGGTCCACCTCGCTCCTGGCGGCGCTCGCGGCGGGCTGCGCCGCCTACCCGCTCCTGTTCTCGGTGCTGGCGGACGCGCTGGTGCCGTTCACGACGAAGCTGTCGATGGCGCGGCTCTCCCGCGGCGAGAACGAGCCGCGCAAGACGTGGTCGCTGCGGAGCGCGCTCATCGCCTGGGCGTTGTGCTTGGCGGTCGCGCCGACCGCCTGGATGAGCGCGGTCGCGACCTCGGCGCGGTTCGATCGCGTCACCCTGTTCTTCTTCGCGTTCGTCGCGGTGGTCTGGGCGCCGCTCTGCGCCTTCTACCTCGCGCGCGCCTGGGCCGCGCCGGTGCGCGCCATCAACCAGGCGATCGCGGAGATCATCGTCAAGGGCGAGGTCCGCGAGATCGCCTACGTGCCCGTCCTTCGGGGCGACGAGCTCGGGCAGCTCGCGAACGCGGTGAACGCGATGATCCGCCGGCTGGCGGAGTCCAACCGGCGCACCGACGAGAGCATCCGCGAGCGGGAGCGCCAGGTGGAGCAGACCCAAGCCGCCCTCCGCGCCCGAGACGAGTTCATGTCCCTGGCCGCGCACGAGCTGCGCACCCCGCTCACCTCGCTGTTGCTGCAGCTCAACGCGGTCGAGCGCGCGCTCGTCGAGCAGCGGGCGCCGGGGGTCGAAGGCATTCGCCGCTCCGAGCGCCGGGTGAAGCAGCTGTCGTCGATCATCTCGGACCTGCTCGACGTCAGCGGCCTTCACGCCGGCAAGTTCGAGATGAACTACCGGCCCTTCGACCTGGAGGCGATGGTGCGCGAGGTGGCCGACGGCTTCGCCGACTTCAGCGCCCGCCACAGCCTTCGCGTCGAGGTCGGCGGCGCGCTGCCCGAGATCACCGCGGATCAGGCGCGGCTGGAGCAGGTCATCTCGAACCTGATCGAGAACGCCATCAAGTACAGCCCCGACGGCGGCGCGGTGCGGGTCCGCATCGATGCGTTCGAAGACGGCGGGCGGATCTCGGTCACCGACCAAGGGCTGGGCATCGAGCCCGAGGCGCTGCCCCACCTGTTCGACCGCTTCTACCGGGGCGAGCCGGCGCGGCGCCGCTTCATTCGCGGGCTGGGGCTGGGGCTCTACCTGAGCCGGCAGATCGTCGAGCATCACGCGGGGCGCATCTGGGTGGAGAGCGAGGTCGGGCGCGGCTCCACTTTCTACGTCTGGCTCCCGCTGCAGCCGCCGGCGTGAGCGTCAGAGCGTCTCTTTGAACTGGTGGGCGATGCGCTGCCAGAGCCGCTCGGTGACCAGCGGCTCGGGCACCATGTGCGTGAAGTTCGAGAGCGGCAAGAAGTCGTGCGGCTTGCCGGCCCGGAACAGCGCGTCGGACAGCTTGAGCGCGTGGAAGAAGTAGACGTTGTCATCCGCCGTGCCGTGAATGAGCAGCAGCGGCCGCTTGAGCTTCTCGGCGTGCGTCAGCAGGTTGCTCTGCCTATAGCCGCGCGCGTTGTCCTGCGGCAGCCCCAGGTACCGCTCGGTGTAGTGCGTGTCGTAGTCGAGCCAGTCCACCACCGGCGCGCCGGCGACGGCCGACTTGAACACGTCGGGCCGCTGGAGCACCGCGAGCGCCGCCATGTAGCCGCCGAACGACCAGCCGTAAACCCCGACCCGCGTCAGGTCCAGCTCGGGCAGCTCCTGGGCGAGCGCCTGGAGCGCGGTGACCTGGTCCTCCAGCGTCAAGGTGGCGAAGTCGTTCTTGATCGCGCGCTCCCACGCGCGGCCGCGGCGCGGCGTGCCCCGGCCGTCGAACTTCACGACCAGGTAGCCCTGGTTCGCCATCCACTGGAGCAGCAGGTTCTCGCGCCGGGTGTGCACCACCTCCTGGTGGTGCGGCCCGCCGTACACCTGCACCAGCACCGGCAGCTTCCTGCCCTTCTGAAAGCCCTCGGGCCGGACGATGGCCGCCCAATAACCATCGCCCTTCCCCACCTTGCGGATCTCGACGTTGGCGCCGATGGAGGGCTCCTCGGCCACCGACGGCAGCTCGCCGACCCGCGCGCCGTCGATGCGGTGCACGGTGGTCTTCGGCATCTGGTCGAGCGCGGTGGTCGTCACCACCAGCATCGCGCCGTCCTTGGAGAGCTGGGCGACGCGGTTGGCCGGCTTGCCGTCGAACGGGAGCCGCTCGGCGGCGCCGCCTTCCTTCACGCGGTACAGCTCGCGGGTGGTCGGGTTGGGGCCGCCGGAGAAGTACAGCGTGCGCGTCTTCTCGTCGAAGCCGACGAGCGCGTCGAAGCCGTCGGCCGGCTTCACCCACGAGGCTTTGAGCTCGCCGTTCGCGGCGCGCAGCTCGACCTCCGGGCCGCCGTTCCGCTCGGTGTGCCACAGGAAGGCCGAGCCGTCCTCGAGCCACTTGGGGAAGTCCTGGTCGAGGTTCAGCCAGGCGTCGTCTTTCTCCACCAGCAAGGTGCGGGTGCGGCCCGTCCGCGCGTCGGCGGCGAGCAGCAGGCTCTCGGTCTGCGTGCGGTTCTGCACGAGCAGCGTGAGCGGGCCGGCCTTGGGCCACTTCACCGTGGCGAGGTACGGGTAGGCCGCGGCGTCCCAGTGCAGCCAGGTCGGCGCGCCGCCGGCGACCGAGGCGACGCCGACGCGCACCCGGACGTTCTCCTTGCCCGGCCGCGGGTAGAAGAACTGATCCGCCACGCGCTCGGGGTGCATCGGATCGGCGATGGCGAAGCGCTCGACCTTCGAGTGATCCGCCTCCTCGAACGCGATCCACTTCGAGTCCGGCGACCACCAGTAGCCGGAGAAGCGGCCCATCTCTTCCTGCGCGACGAACTCGGCGAGCCCGTGGGTGACGACCTCGGAGCCGGCGCGCGTGACGGTGCGCTCGCGGTTGTTCGCCAGGTCGATGACGCGCACGTCGTTGGCGCGCACGTAGGCGACCTTGGTGCCGTCGGGCGAGAAGCGCGGGTCGATGGCGGGACCCTCGCCGGTCTTCAGCTGCGTGACCTTTCCGCTCACCCGCTCGACCACGTAGAGCTTGCCGGAGAGCGCGACGAGCAGCTTCGCGCCGTCCTCGCTCATCTGGTACGAGGTGAAGCCGCGGGCGGTCACGCGCATGCGCTCGAGCCGGGCCTTCTCCGCCGCCGACAGCGTCTCGGCCGCGCCCTGCAGCACCGCCTGCGGCGTGAGCAGCTCGCGCGTCTGTCCCGTCTTCAGGTCGAAGGCGTAGAGCGTCTGCTCCGGGGCGCGGGCCTTCGCTCGCAAGAAGAGCACCTCGGCGCCGTCGGGCGTCGGCTTGGCGGCGACCGGCCGGCCGGCGAGGAAACGCCGCGTCTCGGCATAGGCGCGGAGGAACGGCTCCTTCTCCGTCGGCGCGGCGGGAGGGCTGGAGAGCAAGGTCATAGAGACGAGGGCGGAGAGAAGCATGGGGGCTGAATACACCAGAGCCGGTTGGAATGGCGCGCCGGCTGCGGGGTATGGTGCCCGGCCCTACTCGGATTGGGAGCACCCATGCGTCGTGCGCTTTCTCTGCTGATCCCCGTCGCGTTGATCGGCGCGTGCATCGCGACCGAATCGCCGGACGGCTCGAACGACGGCGGCCCGTCAGGCGCCGACGCCTCGGTGACGTACACCTGGCACCGCGACGTCCTGCCCATCGTGCAGCAGCGCTGTCTGGGCTGCCACCAGACCGGCGGCATCGCGTCGCTGCCGCTCGAGACCTACGACGACGCCATCGCGAGCCACTGGGCGATGGCGCGCGAGGTGGCGGATCGCGCCATGCCGCCCTGGATGCCGGCGCAGAACTGCCAGACCGACAACTTCCGCGACGAGCGGCGGCTCTCGCAGGCGGAGATCGACACCCTCGTGACCTGGTCGAGCGAGGGCGCTCCCGAAGGCGACCCGGCGGACGCGCCAGGCCCGGTCGATGCCGGCGCGGCGCTGGCGTGGATCGACAAGACGCTCACCATGGGCGAGGCGTACACGCCGAACAGCGAGGTGCACGACGACTACCGCTGCTTCATCCTCGACCCCGAGCTGTCGTCGACGGTCGACCTCATCGGCTACGACATCCTCCCGGGGCAGCGCGCCATCGTTCACCACGTCATCTTGTTCGGCGTGGACAAGGCGGTGGCGCAGGGCCAGGACGACGCGGAGCCCGGGCCGGGGTGGACCTGCTATGGCGGCCCCGGCTCGAACCAGGCGCAGGTGCTGGGCGGCTGGGTGCCGGGGACGATTTTGACGCAGTACCCGACCGACACCGGCATCCCCATCGAAGCGGATCAGGTCGTGGTGATGCAGGTGCACTACAACATCGCGCACATCGGCCACCACTCGCATGGCTCGCAGCACGCGGCCATCGAGCCGGATCAGACCACCGTGCGGTTGCAGTTCGCGCGCGGCTCCGACGGGGGCATCGCGCGGGTCGAGAAGCCGGCGACCATCGTACCGATCGCGCAGATGGGCTTCTCCATCCCCGACGGCGGCGCCAGCTACAGCGCGTCCGCGCAGATCAACGTCCCGTTCCCGGTCACCCTTTGGGGCGTGCTCCCGCACATGCACCAGCTGGGCAAGCGCATCACCGTGGAGATGGGCTCGAACGACACCAACACCTGCCTCATCGACATCCCCAACTGGGACTTCCACTGGCAGGGCTCGTACAAGTACGCCCAGCCGCTGGTGAT
>CAZEDU010000041.1:29187-37456 GCA_964511185.1 uncultured Myxococcaceae bacterium
CCACTGGCAGCAGCTCTACCTCTACAAGACGCCGGTGAGCTTCCCGGGCGGCTCGCTCAAGCTGACCTGCACGTGGACGCCGACCGACCGCGTGGTGACGTGGGGCGAAGGCACCGAGGACGAGATGTGCCTCAACTACTTCTACGTCACCGAGTGAGGCGCCGCGGCGCTCTCACGACGTGTAGCGACCGACCGCGAAGCTCACCGTCATCGCCAGGAGCCCCAAGGCGCTCAAGGTGAGCCACGCGCGGTGAAGCGACGGGCGGCGCGCGAGCAGCTGGCTCAGCATCCAGATGGCCGGAAAGGCCGCGAGCCCGTAGCGGCCGATGCCGATGAAGTCCTTGCTCGAGATGAACGGCATGCCCATCACCGCCGCGACGTAGAGCGCGTAGCCCCAGCCGAGCGCGCGGCGCAGAGGGATGGCCATCGCCGCGAGCGTGACGCCCAAGCCGAAGTGAAAGAGCGGCAAGTAGAGGTGCTTGGGGTGCGTGACGCTGCGAAGGAAGGGCAGCTTGAGCCACGACTCCGGGCCGGTCATCTGTCCCCAGCCCGCCTGCGTCGCCATGAACGCGAGCGGGTCGCCGAAGCGCAGCCACAGGTAGACGACGTAAGCGCCCGCGCCCGCCGCGGCGAGCACGGGGACGAAGTCGACGGCGCGCAGCCGTTGTCCCGAACGAAGGCGCCGCTCGAGCTGCCGCGCGGCGAGCCCGAGCACGAGCGCCGGCGCGATGGGCCGCGTGGCGGTGGCGAGCGCGCCGAACAGCGCCGCGCGCCAGGGGCGCTCCTTCTCGACGCTCCAGAACGCCGCGATGGCCAGCGAGAGGAACAGCGCGTCCGAATAGAAGACGCCGAAGAGAAAGAACGCGAAGGGCCAGAGCAGCAACGTCCAGCTCGCCTGCTCGGCGCCGCGCTCGCCACCCACCGTCTTCGCCCATTGAAAGAACAGCCAGACGGCGGCGAAGCCCGCGAGCAGCGAGACGAGGATTCCCGCGACGGGGATGCTCGGGACGACCCCGGCGACCGCGCGGACGAGCAGCGGGTACAAAGGGAAGAACGCCACCGAGCTCTGACCGGTCGGGGAGTAGAAGTAGCCGTCCTTCGCGATGGATTGATACCAGCCCGAGTCCCACCGGACCCAAATCTCCAGCGGCGCGGGGAGCCCGGTCGGTTCGTCGAGCGGGCCGTCGCCCTGGACGCCGAGGATGAGGAGCGCGGCCGTGCCGACGGCGCAGCAGGCGGCGGCGACGAGGCAGTAGCGGCGCAGAAGGGCCATTCGCGCCGCGCAAGGTAGATCAGTACGCTGCGAATGAATGTGCTTTCGACTCTTGGTGGCCCTGCGCCCCGCACCGCCGGGCGAGTGGACGGCGGAGGCGCTCGAGGCCTGGGCGCGCGAATGCGGGCTCGACGTGCGGACGGCGCCGAAGGGCACCCTGCGGTTCGCCGAGGTCGCGTGGGGTGATTGCGCGTGCTCGCTCTACACCAAGCGCGAAGGCCGCGAGCGGGTGGTCGGCTTCCTGGAGGGGCTGCTCTCCCAACATGGGCGCGTGGAGCTCCTGCTCGCCACCGACGACGAGCCGCTGCGCCCGGGCCTCCCGGTGGCTGCGGTCACATGGGAGAAGGTCCGGGTCGAAGGGCTGCAGGCCTTGCCTCAGGGCCAGGTCGCCGCGCTGTCCCGCTGACGAGGCTCACGGCAGGTCGGCGCCGAAGAGCCGCACGAACAGCGCGTCCGCCACGTCCTCGAACAGCCGGTTGCCGGCCACGATGCCGCCGCAATGGGCGCTCTCGCGCGCGAGCGTGAGCAGCGCGCACTTGTCCAAGAGCGCCGACCAGAACGCCTCGTGCCCAGGCGGGAAGAGAAACGCGTCGATGACCGCGCGCGGCCACGGGAGCACCGTGGTCGGCTCGGCGTCGCAGGGTGTGGTGAAGCAGTCGAGGTCCACGTCGAGCGCCACCCGCGGCGCGGCGCGCAGCCGCTCGACGAGCGCCGGGTCGGCCGCCGCCTGCTCGACGGTGGCGTAGGTCCAGATGCGGTGCGGCGTCCCGCTTCGGTCCCGGTACTCGGCGCCCTCGAAGGCGCCCGGGAGCCGCGTGCGCGCGATGACCACCGCGTCGCCCAAGAACCCCGCCTCCATCGCCGCGAGGACGTGGTCGACGTTGCGGACATCCAGCCGCCAGCGCGCGAAGCCATCGTGCGCCTCGAGGCCCGCGCGCCGCTCCGGGATGCCCGCGACCTCCGCCGGCGCCACGAGGTCGAAGTGGCGATCCAACGTCACGAGCAGCGGAGGCGGCCCTTCGACCAGCGCGCTCGCCCAGCTCACGTAGGCGAGCCGGTGCGGCTCGAACACGAACGCGCGCCGCGGGCCCCGCGCGCCCGTCAACGAGAGCTGCGTCACGCCGGCCAAGCGCAGCGACGGATCCACCGGTGTCATCCACGCCTGATCAATTGAAGGGCGAGTCGAAGTCCAGAGGAAAGTCGAGCGCGTCCGGCCGCGGCTCGTTCACCTGCCCGAAGCTGCCGCTGAAGCGGTCGACCGAGGCCCGCGAGCTCTGCGCGATGACCAGGCCGAAGTCGATGCGAATCGCCTCCCGGTTGAACTGCGGCAGCCCGATGCGCAGGCCCGTGCCCATGGTGTGCGTGAAGGCGGGACGGCGGTCGAAGGCCGAGCCCGCGTCGTAGAAGAAGGCGAAGCCCACGCTCACGGTGTGCAGCTCGACCGGGCGGGTGCGGTACTCGAGGTTGACGAGCGCCAGGTTCCGGCCCTGCAGCGACTCGGCGTCCGCCCCGCGCAGGCCGTTGCCGCCGCCGAGCAAGAGCCGCCGGTTGTCCAAATCGTCCACCATCACGTCGAGCAGCGCGCGCGTGACGAGGCGGCCCCCTTCGAAGGGCGGCGAGTGGTTGAGCAGCTGGGCGATGAGCCTTCGATTCACCCACGCGCCGCGCTCGGGCAGGTAGCGCACGCCCGACCCGACGGCGAGCTCGCCCAAGTTCTCCCAGCGGTAGAACCGGTAGCGCGCGCCGGCGCCCAGCTCCACGTACCGCTCCCGCGAGAAGAAGGCCGGGTCGGCCCAGCGGACCTCGGCGAGGAAGCGGTAGCCGAGCCGCACGTCCTCCGAGAGCGCGAAGCTGTCCAGGTTCCGCAAGACCCGGTAGTCGGTCTCGTACGCGACCGCGCGCGCGTTCAAGTACACCGCCGACTCGTTGCGCGGCAGGTAGTTCGCCTGAAACCACGCGCGCTGCTCGCCGGTGAGCGGGCTGTCGGGGGGCGCGCCGTAGCGGCGCTGGTAGGCCGCGAGCCCGCCCGCCACGTCGGTCTTGAAGCGGCGCCCGAACGAGCGCGTGAGCAGCGCCCGGCTGTTCAGGTCGCGTCCGTCGTAGATGAACGGCACGGTCGAGGTGGGTCGCTCGGCGTCGGGGAAGGGCAGCTGCCAGACGCTCGCGCCGCGGTAGAGCCGCCGCCGGTTGATGCGCCACTGCGCGTACGAGGAGAAGCCCCAGGCCTGATCCAACGTCCACAGCGGGCGCTGCAGGACCAGCTGGCCTCGCGACCCTTCGGGCATGAAGTCGCCGTGGCGAAGCTGGATGTACGCCGCCTGCCCCAGCGTCCAGGTGGAGCCGAACAGCCGCGGAATCTCATAGAGCTCACCGACGGTGAGCGCATCGAGCCGGTAGATGAAGTCGAGCGAGAGCGAGTGCCCCAAGCCGGCGACGTTGAGCTCGCTGGGGCGAAAGACGAACAGCTGCAAGAGCGGGCCGACGAAGCGGAAGTCGAAGTTGGTGCGAAGCGACCAGCGGTCCTTCGTGGCGATGACGACGCCCACCTTCCCGTCCGGCGCCTGCACCGGGAGGACGCGCGCCACCGCGAGGATGAACAGCCGCCGCAGGTTGCGCCCGGTCTCGTCCGCGAGCTCCTGGGTGTACGGCTGGCCGACCTCCAGGAGCACCTCACGCCGGATGACGTGCTCTTTCGTCTCGACGTGGAACGCGTTCGCCAGGTCCGGATAGGGGTCGCGCGCGGCGATGACCTTCTCCGAGACGATGCGGATGAAGGCGATGGGCTTGCCTTCGGGCTGGGGATCGACGGCGTGACCGGACTGCTCGAGCGCCCACGCGGCGACGTCGTCCTCGTAGCCGGGGGGACGGCCTTGCGCGAACGCGGCGGCCCCGGCGACGAGCGCGAGAAAGAGCAGACCCCTCACGCGGAGGAGTGTGCCACGGAAACCCGCGGCGCGAGCTGCAGGCGAAGGTCAGTTCTGGCTGCGCACGTCGACGCGGAAGCTCGAGATCGCCTGCGCCGCGTTGATGCCGTCCCGCACCGTCAGCTTCCCGCGCACGGTGTAGTGGCCGTTGAGCTGGAGCCCGTCGCGGTCCTTGAGCGAAACCTCACCGCGGAAGGTCCGCGACGCGCCCGGCTGCAGCGAGAACTGAGAGAGCGCCATGGTGAACATGCGGTCGTCGGACCACGCCTTCACGACCTTGCCTTGCGCGTTGAGAATCTCGAAGTCGAACTGCTTGCCCGAGCTGAACTGGAACTGCTGCGCCGTGGTGCTGGTGTTGGTGACGGTGAGCGCGAAGCGGGCCACCGCGGTCACCTCGTTGCCCGGGCACGGCGTGGTGATGCAGCGGATGGTGTTCGGCTGGTTGACGTAGACCGCGCGGTCGGAGCTGACGGTCGCCTTGACCGCCGCGGTCTGCGCGACCGGGTAGCTGCGGTTGCCGACCTTGGCCGACTTGAGCAGGAACGTCTCGCCCATCCCGTTCACGATGGCGATGGGGCCGACGTTGTGCGCGAAGGTGATGTGCGAGAACGCCGGCGCCACGCAGCGCACGTGCGGCGCGGGGACTTGCGTGAACTCGATGGTGCGCGCGTCCTTGAACAGCCCCGCCGGCGTGCTCACTTGGATGTCGGTGGCGGTGCGGCGCGCGTGGAACTTGCCGCAGCCGCTGTCGTTGAACGAGAAGGCCCACGGCGTGTAGCGGTAGCCGAAGCGGATGAACGGCTCCCACTGGTCGGCGTCGAAGTTGAACGCGTAGAGCGAGTTCGGCGAGCGCGGGGCGTAGCCGAGCCACAGGTCCTCGTCGCCGTTGATGCCCGTCGCCAGGCGAATGCCGTCCTCCGCGTACTCGATGCGGATCGTCTGGGTCTTGTTCTTGTTGGTGAGCGTCCAGCTGTCGCCCTCGCTCATCGGGAACCACTCGGCCGCGCGGCTCGAGGAGAGCTCCGCGCTCGACGCGCCGATGTCCTCTTCGGCGACCTCGTCCAGGCTGCCGGGGACGCCGTCGTCCGGGACCGGCGTCGTGCAGGCGAAGAGGCCGCTGAAGGCGATGCTCCAAAGAACCGCGAAGTGCTTTTTCATGGTGGTGCTCCCCCGCCGCGAAGACCCGCTAGGTGCGCAGCTGTGTGCCATACGCACACATGAGGGTCAAGCGGGCAAAAACAACAAGAATGTTGAGTGGTTCAAGTATCCGCGCCAGGGCCGACGGGCCGGGCCTGGCGGAGCTCTCCCGGCCGCGGCGCGGGCAGCTTCTCGCCCCGGCTGACCGCCGCGACGATGGACGACAGCTGCCGGGCGCCGTCGGTGAGCGCCGCCGGTCCCGGCTGCAGGATGAAGCTGCTCTTCACTTCGTAGAGCTGGTCGTCGCGCACCGCGGCGACGTTCTCCCAGCCGGGCCGGGAGATAATCTTTTGGCGCGACGCCTTGCGGCCGCACCAGCTGGCGATGACCACCTCGGGGTCGCGGCGCGCCACCTCGCCCGGCTCGTAGATGCGGCCCCGCGCGTCTTGTCGGGCGCGGCTCTCCACGCAGACGTCGACGCCGCCCACCCGCTCGATGAGCTCGGACACCCACCGAATGCCGCTGATCAACGGCTCGTGCCACTCCTCGAAGAAGACGCGCGGGTGGCGCGGCAGCGCGCGGGCGTCTTGCGCGAGGGCGTCGAGGTCGCGCGCGAGCGCGTCGGCGAGCTGCTCGCCTTCCCGCGCGTGACCGACCAGCGCGCACGTCATGCGAATGGTCTGAAGAATCTCGTCGATGGAGCGCTGGTTGAAGAGCACCACCGGCACGCCGCGCTTGCACAGCTCGCGGCCGATGTCGGCTTGCAGGTCGGAGAAGCCGATGACCAGCTCGGGCTCGAGCGCGAGGATGCGCTCGAAGTTCGCGTCGAGGAACGAGCTGACCTTCGGCTTCTTGCGCGCCTCCTTCGGCCGCACGGTGAAGCCCGAGACGCCGACCACCAGGTCCCCCGCGCCGATGCGGTAGAGCGTCTCGGTCGTCTCCTCGGTGAGGCACACCACGCGCTTGGGGTAGCTCACAGCGGCGCTCCGCGCTCGAGCAGCTCTTCCAACCCGCCGACGTCGTTCGCCACCTGCTCGAGCATGCGCTGCAGCGCGAAGATGCCGGCGGTCTTCGGGTCGAAGCCGCGCTCCTGGAGGAGCCGCATCGAGGCGAAGACGAGGCAGATGCCGACCGTCATCGCGTTCTCCCACTCGAGCGCGTCCTGCCGTTCGGAGAAGAAGTCGAACACCATGCCCGGCTCGAAGCGCTGCTTGGTGAGCTCGAGCGCCTCCACCGGCTCGACCGAGGCGAAGAACTGGTGGATGTCGTGCCAGCGCAGCCGCACGAACTGCCAGAGGAGCAGCTCGACCTTGTTGACGACGCGCTGAAGCGAGCGCGGGTTGTCGGGGAAGACGCCGAGCTGGGCGATGGCTTGCTTCGCGCGCTCAGTGGCGCGGCGGTAACGCTTGAGCTCGGCGCTCATGGGCTGGGAGTAGTTCACCGCCCGGCGCGGCACAACCTCTACGCTAGTGGCCGAAGCTCGCCGGCAGCGGCAACGGCTCACACGCGCTGCCCGCGCCGGGCGTGGCGATGAGGCACGCGGCGAAGCGCTGTTGCACGTCGAACAAGGCGGGGTCACCGGAGTAGGCGCTCATCAGCGCGCCGTCGCTGCCGTGCTCGAACCCGGCCGGAGCGGTGGCGCTCGGCCGCCACAGCACGACCAACGCGAAGCAGGCCGCCAGCAGCGCGAGCGGGACCTGCCGCCAGCCGTCGCGGCGAGGAACGCGGGACGGCGGCAAGGCGCGCGCGGCGGCGCCGCGGTGCGCGCGCTGCTCGAACAACACGCGCTCGGCGCGAAGCCAGCGCAGCTCGTGTACGCACTTGGGGCAACGCGCCAGGTGGGCCTGCACCACCGAGCGCTCGCGCGGGCCGAGCGTCTGGTCGATGAGCGCTTCGAGCCTCTCGACATCGCAGCTCATCGGGCGCCTCCGACCAGGTGCGGCGAGAGCACGGTGCGCAGCTTGAGGCGGGCGCGGTGAATCTCGTTCTTCACCTTCTGCAGCGGCCAGCCCATCGCCTGGGAGATTTCTTCGTAGGAGAGGCCGTGGTCGAGGCGCAGGAGCAGCGCCGCGCGCCGCTGGGGCGACAGCGCGGTCAAGGCGGCCTGCAGGGCGCCTTCGGTCTCTCGATCGAGCAGCACGGTCTCGGGCGTCGGCGACGGGAGCACCGCCGCCAGCGTCGCGCCCCAGTCTTCCTCCTCCGCCCAGGCGCGCTGCTCGGACTTGCGCTCGCGCCACCGCTCGAACGCGACGTTGCGCGCGATGCCGAAGAGCCAGGGCGCCACCCGGGCATCGCGCTCGAGCGCGGTGAGCCGCGCGTGGGCGCGCACGAAGGTCTCCTGCGTCGCCTCGTCGGCCTCCGGTGCGGTGCCGAGCAAGTCGCTCAGGAAGCGGCGAACGCCCGGCGCGAAGCGGTCGAACAGGGAACGGAAGGCGTCGGCGTCGCCTTCGCGCGCGCGGCGGACGCATGTGTCTTCCCAAGAGGAAGGAAGTAACTCGGGCTTGGGGGACGGGCTTTCGGCCATGCGCGGTGCGGTGATGAGGGGTATGTGGCAAGGAACCGCGCTGGGTTTCAAGCCATTCGCGCCTGGGGAGATTTGGCCCCTGGTTTTCGAGAGTTGGGGCTTGGGGAAACCAATCTGCTGTTTAGCGGTCCACCATGGCGGCCTGGGCGTGGAGCTGTGTGCAGCTGCGCCAGAAGATCGACACGATGCCGTAGAGGCGCCGGTCGGTCTTGACGTCGTAGAGCATCTGCGCGCCGCTCTTCTCGAACGCGAGCGCCACCACCCGCTGGTAGCTCGAGTCGCCGTTGCGCATCGCCGGCCAGCTGGGCGCGACGGGGATGCCGACCGACCACTCGCACGACTCGGACTCGACAGGCCCGAGCAGCCGCGAGACGACGAGACGGTTCGTATCGGGCCAGCGGTGCAGCACGG
>CAZEDU010000042.1:0-37205 GCA_964511185.1 uncultured Myxococcaceae bacterium
TCGAACCGAGGACTCGCGGCTTGCGCGGCACCTTCGAGCGCTCGACGCGCTCGACTGAAGCCCGTCGACCACCAAAATTCTTCGCGGGTCGGTCGGATGCTTGAGGAAGGACCCATGCTAAGAGCACGCCCTTTTATGAACGCGGTCGGGGCGAAAACGCTCCTCTTCAAAGAGATTCGGCGGTTCATGCGGGTGCCGGGGCAGACGCTCCTCTCGCCGCTGGTCTCCACCACGCTTTACTTCCTGGTGTTCGGCTACTCGCTCGGCGGAAGGCAGCACGAGGTGGAGGGCTCGCCGTACATCGCCTTCATCGTGCCCGGCCTGGTGTTCCTGGGCATCGCCAACAACGCGTTCTTGAACACCAGCTCGTCGCTCTTCATCACCAAGATTCAGGGCACCGTCGTTGATCTGCTCGTCACCCCGCTGGGGCCGAAGGAGATCCTCTTCGGCTTCATCGGCGGCGGCATGGTCCGGGGCCTGGCGGTGGGCCTGCTCACCTGGGCGGTCGCGCTGCTCTTCACCGGCTTCTCGCTCGCCCACGCCTGGGTCACGTTGGTGTATCTGATCCTGATCAGCTACGTGTTCTCGATGCTGGGGTTGCTCGCCGGCCTGTGGGCGGAGAAGTTCGAGCAGATCAACTTCTTCCCGAACTTCGTCATGCTGCCGCTCGTGTTCTTGGGCGGCGTCTTCTACTCGGTCCAGAGCCTGCCGCAGCCCTGGCGCGCGATCAGCCTGTTCAACCCGATGGTCTACATGGTGAACGGCCTTCGCTACGGCATGCTCGGGCAGGCGAGCCTCTCACCCGCGCTCGGCGCGGCCGTCCTCGTCGGGCTCGGCGCCGCCTCCACCGCGCTGACGGGCATCCTGTTGGCCCGCGGTTATCACTTGAAGACCTGACCTCCATGCTCGCGGGACGCCCGAAGATAGAGCCCAAGCTCGTGCCTCACGCCGACTCGGTGGTGGTGAAGGAGATTTACCTGTCGCTGCAGGGCGAGTCGTCGCACGCGGGCAAGCTGTGCACGTTCGTTCGGCTCACCGGGTGCCATCTGCGCTGCACCTACTGCGACAGCGCGTTTTCGTTCCACGGCGGCGAGCGCATGTCGAACGCGGCCATCGTCGAGAAGGTCCGCGCGCTGGGCGCGCCGATGGTCGAGGTGACGGGCGGCGAGCCGCTCCTGCAACCGGGCGTGTACCCGCTGATGCAGGCCTTGCTCGACGCGGGCTTCACCGTGCTGCTCGAGACGTCCGGCGCCATCGACGTGCGGCTGGTCCCCGCGGCCGTGCACAAGATCGTCGATCTCAAGACGCCGTCGTCGGGCGAGGTCGACCGCAACGACTACCGCGTGCTGGGCTCGATGAACGCGAACGACGAGCTGAAGTTCGTCATCGGCTCGCGCGAGGACTACGAGTGGGTCCGCGCCTTGGTGAGGGACCAGCGGCTGGGAGAGAAGCCGTTCGGGCTGCTGTACTCGACCGTCTTCGACAAGCTCGAGCCGACCGAGCTCGCGCAGTGGATCATCGAAGACAAGCTGCCCGGCCGCTTTCAGGTGCAGCTGCACAAGGTGCTGTGGGATCCGAACGCGCGCGGCGTTTGAGTCACGCCGCCGACAACGTCAGCCCGCGCACCACCACGCCGAGCACACCGCAACCAATCCACCCCGCCATCAACCAACCCTTCCGAGCGTGCTCGAACGGACCAAAGCCATAATAGAGCGCGTAGAACGGAATGCAGAGCACCATGAAGCCGGTGCCCACGCTCCGCTGAAAGGCGTGCAGCAGCACGACCGCGAAGCAGAACACCGACACCAACACCAGAATGAGCGAACCAACCATGAAGGGCATCGAGCGGCCTTTTACGCCCGACAACGACTCGGGAGTGAAAACATTTCTTGTCTACGGAAACCGCTCGCCGCGCACGAGGTGCAGCGCCAGCCGCGCGAGCCCGAACACGAAGAAGCACGCGAGCCCCATCCCCACCGCCCAGCGGATCAGCCGCCGCCGCTCTCCGAGCCAACCCAGCGCGCGCGCACGCGTACCTTCCGGCAACACCGCGAGCACCGCGCCGGCCCACAGCACCGGAAACAGAACGAGCCCGAACGGGTGCCACCCCCACGCCGCCGAGACGTCCCCTTCCACGAGCGCCGCGAGCGCGCGCGTCATGCCGCAGCCTGGACACGGCAGCCCGGTGACGGCGTGCAACGGGCACAACCCCACCCCGGCCCGCTGGCGCGGAAGCAGCCAGAGCGAGAACGGCGCCACCGCCAGCCCGGCGCGAAGCCAGGCCTTCTCGAAAACCCACTCCACACTGGACGAAGACCGCGCCATCGCCCCATGGTTTACCACTCGCTATGTCGCTCCTTCGCTCCGTCGTCTTCTTTCTGGTGTTGGGCGCGCTCCTGGGCGGCGTCGTCACGTCGCTCATCGCCCCGGGCCTCATCAACTGGTACCACACGCCGGGCGGAGCGCTGCCGCCGGGGCTCGACTTGTCGCCTTACGCGCGCCAGCTGTTGGCTGATCTGATCCGCGCCCAAACCATCGGGGCCATCGTCGGCGCCATCGTCACCGCGGCGCTCGGCTTCGCCCTCGTTCGCGGCCGCGCGCGTAAGCCCGCGGACCCCAAGCCACCTGCCGCCACGTCCTAATCCTCAACGGGCCGTTGCCTCCCACCAACGATGTAGGTGTGCGCTAGGCATCATCCCTGTGAGACACTCTGATGGTCGACGGGCGACTTCGTCCTTAGAGATGTCTCATGCAGTGGTTGTTTCGTTCTGGGTTGCCCGCGCTCCTCATCGGGCTGGTCGTCGCCGCCGGCGGGTGTCGACGCACCGTGAGGCCAGCCCCGCCCCTCTCCGACGAGTTCGAATCGAAGCGGCTGTCGAAGTTGTCCGACGAGTATTGGGAGTTCTTGGTCTCGGAGCAGCCCATCTGGGCCACGTTCTTGGGCGACCGACGACGCGACACCGAGCTGCCGGACCTGTCGGAAGAAGCCCTGGCCTACGCCGGCGAGCAGCTCCAGCGGCTGCACGAAGAGGTCGAATCGCTTGATCCCGACCGACTCGCGGAGCCGGACCGCATCACCCGCGAATCCCTGCTGTCGCTCCTGTCGAGTCATCTCGAGACACGGGTGTGCCGGCAAGAGCTGTGGGACTTAAACCCGCTCGACGGCGTCCAGGCCTCGCTCGCCGAGCTGCCCCACCTGCACGGCATCACCGAGCCCGACCACGCGCGCTCGCTCGAGGTCCGCTACCTGCGCAGCCCGGTGCTGATGGATCAGCACATCGACAACCTCCGGCGCGGGCTCAAGCGCGGCTTCGTGGCGCCGAAGGTTTCAGTCGAGCGCGTCATCTCGCAGCTCGACCGGCTGATGCTGCCCAAACCCGAGGCGTCGGAGTTCCTCGCGGCGGTGCGCATCCCCGCCGCGTGGCGCGACAGCGACCGTCTGCAGGCGCGGCGCAGCCTGGCCGAAGCGGTGCGCAGCGCGGTCTACCCGTCGCTGCGCAAGTACCGCGACTTTCTGGCGATGGAGTACCTGCCCCATGCGCGCGACGCCATCGGGCTGGCGGCCAACAAGAGCGGCAACGCCTGCTACCAGGCGCGCATCCGCGCGACCACGGGCCTCGAGCTGTCGCCCAAGGAAGTCCACGAGCTGGGGTGGAAAGAGCTGCAGCGAAACCAGCTCGAGATGCGCCGCATCGCGGTCAAGCTGACGGGCACCGAGGACTTGGAGAAGGTCGAGCGCATGCTGGCGGAGAACCCGCGCCAGCGCGTGCGCACGCCCGAAGAGCTGGTCGCGTACAACCGGTCCATCGTCGAGCGCGCGCAGCGGGCCGCGAAGAAGATGTTCGGCAAGCTGCCCACGTTGCCCGTGGAGGTGCAGCCGATCGACCGGCAGCGCGAGAAGGACTCGCCGCCCGGCTACTACTACCAGGGCTCGACGACGACGAAGCGGCCCGGCCTGTACTTCCTCAACACGTACGACGCGCCCAACCGGCTGCTCTTTCAGATGGAGCCGCTCGCGTTTCACGAGACGGTGCCAGGACACCACCTGCAAATCGCGTTGGCCCAAGAGCTGCGCGGGCTGCCCAAGTTCCGGCGCGAGCTCGGCGAGCCGATCTTCAAGGAAGGCTGGGCGCACTACGCCGAAGTGCTCGCCGACGAGATGAAGCTCTACTCTTCGGAGGAGGCGCGCTTCGGCATGCTGTCGGATCAGGCGCTGCGCGCCGCGCGGCTGGTGGTCGACACCGGCATTCACGCCATGGGGTGGACGCGCGAGCAGGCCATCACCTTCCTCGTGCAGAACACCGCCGAGTCCTACGAGAGCGCCGCGCGCGAGGTGGACCGCTACATCGTCTGGCCGGCGCAAGCGCTGACCTACAAGCTGGGGCAGCTGGAGATTCTCCGGTTGCGTGAAGAGGCGATGGAGCGGCTGGGCCCGCGCTTCGACCTGAAGAGCTTCCACGACCGCGTGCTCGCCAACGGCGCCGTGCCGATGCCCGTGTTGCGCCGCGTGATGGAGCAGTGGGTCGACGCGGTCGCGCGCGCAGGCGAGGCCTCGCCCCAGCCCCGCGCGGCGGCGCATCGCTGAAGTACCTCGAGCGGTCGGGAGACCTCTCTCCAAGCTTGCTGGCAACGCGCGGACTGCTTGGGAGACCCAGCGTCGCCGGTGTAAACCCACCCGCTCATGCACTCGGCCGATCCGGGCTCCGCTTCCAGCCCCACCCTTTCTCCCGAGCCCAGCCGCGCGGCCTTCGCCTTCATCTTCATCACCGTCGCGCTCGACATGCTCGCGCTCGGGGTGATGGTGCCGGTGCTGCCCAAGCTGATCATCGCGTTCGAGGGCGGGGACCGCTCGCTCGCCGCGCAGGTGACCGGCTACTTCGGCTTCGCCTGGGCGTTGATGCAGTTCGTCTTCGCGCCCGTGCTGGGCGGGCTCTCCGACCGCTTCGGCCGGCGCCCCGTCATTCTGCTCTCCAACTTCGGCCTGGGGCTCGATTACCTGCTCATGGCGCTGGCGCCCTCTTTGGGCTGGCTCGCCGTGGGCCGCGTCGTCTCGGGCATCACCAGCGCGAGCTTCCCCACCGCCGCCGCCTACATCTCCGACGTGACACCGCACGAGAAGCGCGCCGCGCGCTTCGGCATGCTCGGCGCGGCGTTTGGCTTGGGCTTCATCATCGGCCCGGCCGTCGGCGGGCTGCTCGGCGACATCGACCTGCGCCTGCCTTTCTGGGCGTCCGCGGGCTTGAGCCTGGCCAACGCGGCGTACGGCTTCTTCATCCTCCCCGAGTCGCTGCCCAAGGCGCGCCGCGCGCCCTTCGACTGGCGCCGCGCGAACCCCGTCGGGTCGCTCCGGCTCTTGCGCGCGCACCCCGGCCTGCTCGGCTTGGCCGCCACCGCGTTCATCTACTTCGCGGCGCACGAGGCGTTGCCGAGCATGTTCGTCATCTACACCGACTACCGCTACCACTGGGACGAGCGCACCGTCGGGTTGGCGCTCGCGCTGATCGGCATCTGCACCACCGTCGTCTCGGCGGGGCTGGTCGGCTTCACCGTGAAGCGGCTGGGCGAGCGGCGCACGGTGCTGCTCGGACTCACGTGCGGCTTGCTCGGCTTCGCGGTGTACGCCGTCGCCTCGACGGGAGGCCTCTTCATGGCGGGGCTTCCCTTCGTGGCGCTGTGGGGCGTCGCCGGCCCGGCGATGCAGTCGTTGATGACCCGGCGCGTGGGCCCGAACGCGCAAGGCCAGCTGCAAGGGGCGATCGGCAGCATGCGCGCCATCACCGGCATGGTCGGCCCCATTCTCTTCACGCAGGTCTTCGCCGCCGCGGTGAGCGACCAGGCCTCGGTGAAGCTGCCCGGCGCGCCCTACTGGCTCGCCACGCTCCTGCTCTTGTGCAGCCTCATCCTGGCGTTCTTCGTGACGCCCTCTTCGCCACGAGGGACAGCTTCTGCGCGCGCGTCAGGCGCTTGATGGCCGCCTCGCGCTTGAGCGCCGCGCTCCGGTCGCGCGCCACCGGCAAGCGCGAGCGGGTGTAGCGCGCGCCTTTGCCCGACTGGTGCCGCGACAGCCGCGTGGCGAGGTCGTTGGTGCAGCCCGCATAAAGCGAGCCGTCGACGCACTGCAGAAAGTAGACGAACCAACGCGCGGTCTTCCCCTGTTTTCGCGGCGCTCGCCGACCCACTGAATGCCTCCTGGTCGACAACTTGGACCTGGGTGACTGCGACAATAGACGCAAATGCCCGCCATCGCCTCTGCCCTGCCTGCCGCCCCTGCCCCCAAGGCCACGAAGAAGAAGAAGAAGGTCCAACGCCCCGTCCCGCTCCCGCGTGTGAACGGCCACACGCTTCGCACCACCGAGGCGAAGTGGGTTCGCTTCTTCGCCACCAACGTGGTGCCGCGGCTCAAGGGGACGTTGGCGCAGCGGTTGGATCAAGCCGCCGCCGTCGCGTGGTGGTCGCTGAAGGAAGGCGTGCTCGGCATCGACAACGCCGTCGCTTACTCGAACGCCAACTTCTCGGGCGGCGACCGTCGCATTGGTCCTTTGAGCGTGGGCGTCCCCGGCCGCGCGTGGCAGGTGGGCCCCAGCGGCGTGCAGGTGACCGGCCGGTCGCTGGCCGGCATCGAGCAGCTCGCCAAGCGCATCTACCCCGGCAAGAGCATCACGCAGATCCTCGACCTGACCGCGCGCATGGCCAAGCACTGGCGCGGCACCGCGACCTACCGCGGCATCGTGAACGCCAAAGGCTCGCTGCGCGCGTCTTGGCTGCTTCGCAACCCGGCCATCGGCACCGCGCTGCAGGCGCCCGCCGTGCGCGCCGAGTGCGTGAACAGCAGCCGTGGCTGGTGCTACGGCACCGCCTGGGACACCACCAGCCGCTACGCGCCCAACAAGACCGCCGCGCTCAACTCCATCCGCACCCTGCGCGCGTACTTCCTCAAGGTCGCGCGGCAGAGCTGAGCGCGGCGCGCCGTCACATCTGTTGCTTCATCCGCCGGTCCATCTCCTCGGGCGAGACGTCTTCCACGTGGGTGGCGACCGTCCACTCGACCCCGAACGGGTCGAGGATGGTGCCCGAGCGATCGCCGTAGAACTGATTCTCGATCGGCCGCTTGGCCGTGGCGCCGGCATCCAGCGCCTTCTTGATCACCGCATCGCAGTCCTTCACGTAGATGGACAACCGGCCCTGCGGCGTGGGCGGGGCGACGCTCTCCCAAGGCTCGCCGAACATGATGACCGAGCTGCCGAACTGGAGCTCGCAGTGCACGACTTCACCCTTCGGTCCCTTCATCTTCATGCGCTCTTCGGCGCCGAAGACCTTCTTGTAGAACTCGAGCGCGCGATCGCTGCCTTTGATGGCGAAGAGGGAACAAATGGTGGGGTAGTTGTCCGGAACGGGTTTCACGGCCATGGCGGAGTCTCCTGTCAGGAAAGGGGGAGGCCGCACAGAAACCCCACTCGCCGCGGGACGCAAGTCACGAATGCATTCGTTGGCTCGACAGGTCGACATCTCCACAGATGGGACCCGCCACCTACGCGGTTGGGTCCATCACTTCGAGGAAGTCGAAACGCCTGAAGTCCGCGTCGGCTGTCGCGATGCGCTTGACTCCGTGCTCGAAGAGAAGCGCTGCGTAGTGGAAGTCGTGAATGTGGTTGCCGCTGACGGTGCCGAACCGCTGGCTGAGTGCGGCGAGCACCTGGTGATGTTGTGGAGAATGCGTCAGGACCTGACAGCTTGGCGAGCTGAGGTAGGGCTCGAGATCAGCCATCGCCTTCGCGAGCGTGAGGGGTTTCTCGTGCACACGCGGGTGCGTCACGATTCGCAAGTATTCGTAGTAGATCTGCCACCCCAGACACCAATCGTTGCCAGCGAGCAGCTGCTCTTCGACAAACGCGCGTGCTTTCTCGTGCTGCGGATAACGATCAAAGTGGGCATAGACGAGAATGTTCGTGTCGATCGCCAACATGGGTTATCGACCTTCCATCAGCTCGTAGAGCCGATCACGATCGGCGATGTCGACACCTGGGCGGGGCCCGCTGTTCCGGTGCAAGGGAGCGGACGCTCGGGAAACTCGTTTGCCGCTGAGCGACTGCCTCAACAGATCCTCAATCGTTCTCGCCAGCGACTTGCCGCGCTTCTTCGCCAGCTCGGACACTCGACGGTAAATCGCTTCATCGAGGTTGATGGTGGTGCGATGCATATCGCCATCATTTGAAGATGATGGCGTGATGTCAACCTGACAAGGGCGCACCCGAAGGCCCCGGTCGACCTCTCCACAGATGGTCCTTCCGCGGCTCAACGGTCCCCAGTTACGTGCCGGCAACGACTCGTGCTAGCAGTGCACCCTCGTTCGACGTGCTTCTCCTCTCGTTCGGGTGCCTGTGATGACCTCGCGACTGACCGCTGTCTGTCTTTTGCTCGCCGTGGGCCTGGGAGGCTGTGAGCGCGAGAGTGGGCCCGGGCGCGTCACGCTCGACTTCCGCCACAACCCCGACGGCAAGGGCACCCCGCTCGCGTCGTTCGGCGGCGATTCGGTGACGCTCGAAGAGGTCAACCGCCAGCTCGCCGAGATGAGCCCGTACCCGCGCGCGCAGTACCAGACGCTCGAGAAGAAAAAGGAGTACGTGGAGAGCATCGCCCGCTTCGAGCTGCTCGCGGCCGAGGCGGTGCGCCGAGGCCTCGCGCAGGACCCGGAAGTCATCGGCACCGCCAAGCGGATGATGGTGCAGCGGCTCTTGCAGAAGGAGCTCGAGGAGACGCCGCACCCCATCACCGACGAGCAGGTGAAGGCGTACTACGACTCGCACAAGGAAGATTACGTGAAGCCCGAGATGATCCGGCTGCGGCACGTCTTCTTCGCCGCCGCGAAGTCCGACGACGCCAAGCGCAAGCAAAAGCGCGCCGAGGCGCTCCAAGTGCTCGAGCAGGCGAAGAAGATTCAGACCACCGACTACCAGTCGTTCGTGGCGCTGGTGAAGCAGCACTCCGAGGAAGAGCGCACCAAGCCGCTCGACGGAGACATGCGCTTCCTTTCAATGGACGAGGTCGGCAAACAGTACGGCGCCGAGGTCGCGCAGGCCGGGCAGACGATGCAGCAGATCGGCCAGCTCTACCAGAGCCTGGTCGAGACGGATCAGGGCTTCCACATCCTGCGGCTCGAGGGGCGGCAGACCGCGCTCAACCTGGGCGTCGAGCAGGTGAAGACGCAGATCCAGAACATCCTCATCAACCAGAGCAAGACCAAGCGCTACGAGGCGCTGCTCAACGAGCTGCAGAAGTCACAGGGCTACAAGCTCGACGAGGCGGCCCTGGCCAAAATCGAGCTGGACCTCAAGGCGGCCCCGAAAGAGGCCAAAGGGCCGCAGCCGGGATTCGCGCCCGCTCCCCAGACGTTGGGTGGGCTGATTCGCTAAGACGCCATGACGCCCACCCGCGCGCTCTGCATCGTCGTCCTCGCCGCCGCTTGGCTCGCTTGCCGCAAGCCCGCCGAGCCGCCGGTCGATCCCCGCGTGGTGGCGACCGTCAACGACGAGGTCATCACGCGCGCCGACTTCGAGGCGGAGCTGTCGCGGGAGCTGCAAGCCGTCGACTCCGCGCCCCACACGCCCGAGCAGGTCGAGCCCTTCAAGCGGGTGCTGCTCGACACGCTCATCGACAAGACGCTCCTCCTCCAGGCCGCCAAGCAGTCCAACCTCACGCTCTCGCCGGACGAGGTCGACCGGCGCATGCTGCGGCTCTCGTCCGACTTCGGCGCCGAAGGCTTCGACGAGGCGCTCTCCAAGGGCCAGCTCTCGGTCACCGAGTTTCGGCGCAAGACCGAGGCGCTGCTGCTCACCGAGAAGCTCTTTCAAGAGCAGGTCTACCCGCGCGTCGCGGTGACGGAAGAAGCCATTCGCCAGTATTACGAGCAGCACCCCGGCGAGTTCCAGGAGCCCGAGCAGGTGCGCGCGGCGCAAATCGTCGTCCGGGGCCTCGACGAAGCCCGGCGCGTGCAGGTGCAGCTGCGCGCGGGCAAGAAGTTCGCGGACCTCGCGCGGCGCTACTCGCTGTCGGCCGACGCGAAGGTGGGCGGCGACCTGGGCTTCTTTCCGCGCGGGGTGATGCCGCCGCAGTTCGACGAGACGGTCTTCAAGCTGCAAGTCGGTCAGCTGTCGGACATCGTGACGACCGACTACGGCTTTCACCTCTTCAGGGTGCTCGAGCGCAAGCACGCCCGGAAGCTCGACTTCCTGGACGTGCGCGGCGACATCGAGGCCAAGCTGCTGGCCGAGGCGCGCGCCAAGGCGCAGGCCGCCTATCTGCAGGCGCTGAAAGAAAAGTCCAAGGTACGCATCAACCAGCCCGCGCTGCTGGCCGTGACCGGCAAGGGCCAACCGAGCCCCGCGTTGTCGGGCGCCGCCAAGGAGTGATGAACGTGCTTCGCTCGACGCTGCTCCTCTCGCTCATCGCGACGACCGCCGCCCACGCCGAGCTGGTCGACCGGGTCGCCGCGGTGGTCAACCGCGACATCATCGCGCTGTCCGAGGTGGAAGAGCGGGCGGCGCCCGAGCTGGCGCGGGTCAACCAAGAGCGCGACACGCGGCGCCGCGCCGAGCTGCGGGCCGAGGTGATGAAGCGCTCGCTCGACTCGCTCATCGGCGACAAGCTGCTCGACAGCGCCATCAAGGAGCTGAACATCGAGGTGACCGAGCAGGACCTGGACGTCGCCATCGAGCAGACCCGCGCCGAGAACAACATGACGCCCGAGCAGCTCGAGCAGGCGATTCGCGCCGAAGGGCTGACGATGGCGGCCTACCGCGAGTTCCTCCGCAAGCGGCTGGGGCGCTACAAGCTGATCAATTTGAAGGTCCGCGGCAAGGCGCAGATCTCCGAGCAAGACCTCAAAGCCGAGTACGACCGCTACACCAAGCGCGAAGGCGGCGAGGCCGAGGTGCACGCCCGCCACATCCTGCTCCAGCTGCCCGCCGACGCGACGCCCGAGAAGGTGGAAGAGGCGCGCAAGCGCGCGCTGCAGCTGGCCGAGGAGGCCAAGAAGCCGGGCGTCGACTTCGCGGAGCTGGCGAAGCAGAAGAGCGAAGGCCCGTCGGCGAAGGACGGCGGCGACTTGGGCTACTTCCGGCGCGGCGTGATGATGGCGGAGTTCGACAAGGCGGCCTTCTCGATGAAGGTGGGCGAGGTGTCCGAGCCCATTCGCAGCCGCTTCGGTTGGCACGTGTTCAAAGTGGAAGACCGGCGCGAGATTCCTCCCAAGTCGTTCGAGGAGGTGAAGGACCAGCTGAAGGATCAGCTGATCCAGTCGCAGCTCGAGAAGTACACGCAGGAGTACGTGCAGGAGCTTCGGCAGGCGGCGCTCGTCGAAGTGAAGCTGTGACAGCGCGGCGCGCGCGCCGACCTCGCATCGCCATCTCGTTGGGCGACCCGTCGGGCATCGGGCCCGAGGTGACCGCCGCGGCGTTGGCCTCGTCCCGCGTCCGGCGCGAGTGCATCCCGCTGGTCTTCGGCGACGCGTCGTTCGCGGCGCCCGGCCTGGTGCGGCTCGAGGCCATGCCCGCCGCGCCGCCGGAGCGCCCCACCCTCTGCGCGGTCACGGCGTTGGCGGCGAAGGACCGTCGACCGGGCGCCCCCAGCCGCGCCGGCGGACGCGCGCAGCTTCGGTACATCGACGCGGCCATCGAGGCGGCGCAGCGCGGCCTGGTGGACGGCCTCTGCACCGCGCCGGTGTCGAAGGAGCAAATCACCCGCGCCGGCGTGCCCTTCATGGGCCACACCGAGCGGCTCGCGGAGGCGTTCGGCGTCGAGGTCCTGATGTTGATGGACGGCCCGCGCCTCAAGGTCGCGCTGGCGACGAACCACCTGCCGCTCTCGAGGGTGCCGCGCGCGCTGAAGGCCGAGAAGCTGGTGGAGCAGCTCCTGCTCCTGTCGCTGGGACTTTCGCCTTCGCTCCGGCGCAAGCCTCGCATCGCCGTGTGCGGCCTCAACCCGCACGCCGGCGAAGGCGGCCTGCTCGGTCAGGAAGAGGTGAGAATCATCGCGCCCGCCATCGCCTGGGCGCGCGCGCGCGGCGTCGACTGCCACGGTCCGTTCCCCGCCGACGGCCTGTTCGCGCAGGTCGGCCAGCGGCGCTACGACGCGGTGCTCGCGATGTTCCACGACCAAGGGCTCGTGGCGGCGAAGGCGCTCGACTTCGAGCGCACGGTGAACGTCACGCTCGGGCTGCCGGTGCCGCGCACCTCACCCGACCACGGCGTCGCCTACGGCCTCGCGGGGAAGAGGCGCGCGGACCCCACGCCGATGGTGGAGGCGCTGCTCAAGGCCGCGGCGCTCGCCGCCGCATAAAGCGCTCTAGGAGTAGAGCTGCCGCTCGGTGCCGTACCGGCTCACGAAGGCCTCCACGTCTTCCATCGCGAACACCGGAAGCCGGACTCGGTGCTTCTTGAAGAGCGCCTTCACCTCATCGACCGCGCGCAGCGGGACCTCCACGTGCGTCATTCGGTCAAAGCCAATCGGCGTGGCCGAGCGCGCTTCGAGCAGCCCGGACGAGGCGTTGATCGGCACCTCGTTTAGCGCGCCGTAGCGAATGCCGAACAGGATGCCGTAGTTCCCCGCGATGTCGGATCGCTGGCTGCCGTCCGAGACCTTGAGCAGGTTGGGAGCGCTGTGAAACGAGCTCGCCCACCGGTTCAGACTGGGTGAGACGCCGTTGCGCGCGGAGTCGAGGAAGATGTGCGCGCCGCGCAACGCGCCCATGCGCGCCGAGATGATCCGCAGCCACGTCGTCGGGCTGCCGTACTGGTATTGAAGGTCCGCGCGGCCGTCCTGGTGGTACTGGGCATAGAGGCGGGCGTACATGCGGCTGTGCGCGACCGACACGGTCCGGCCTCCCGGCGCGCCGCTTGGCAGGTACGGGTCGAAGTGCGGCGTCAGTCCGCCGTCGGCGATGATGCGCCGGAGCACGTCGACCACCCGGCCATTCGTCCCGCTGAACTTGGACTCCCCGTCGTGCCCGTACTGGTAGCGGCCGGTGCCATGCCAGTAGCCGGCATTCCCGCGTGCGCCTTCGATGGCACCCAAGTCGACCCCACGCGAGGCGAGCCACGCCGCGCCGTCGCGCTGGGCGCCCGCCAACCCCGCGTCGAAGGCTCGGTGAATGGCCTTGGAGGCCAACGTCGAGCGCTCCCATGGGTGGTACACGGGTTGGCTGAAGTCAGGCCGCAGCCTCAAGGCCGAAAGAATTCGCATGGCCCTGTGATTGTCGGCGGTTGGCCGATGAAGGTGCTCGGGGAGGTGGCCCCTTTGAATCTCAGGGCTTGACGGGCCGGAGCGTCGAGCCCCAATCGGGGCTATGCCGATGAAGACGATTGCACTGATCAGCCTTTTGTTCGCTCTGACGCAGAACGCTTGGGCCTCGTCTGCCGACGGGCCTCGGTTCCGCATCCCGGTGACTGGGGAGCACGCGCGAAAGGGCCCGGCGAATGCGAAAGTCACCGTCGTCTTCTTCGGCGATTTCCAGTGTCCGTTCTCGGCGCGCGTTCAGCCGACGCTCTCGGCGCTCGAGCAGCACTACGACAACCGCGTGCAGTGGGTCTTCGTGCACAATCCGCTGCCGTTCCACAATCGGGCTCAAGCCGCAACCAGGGCCGCCATCGCCGCTCAGCGACAAGGCAAGTTCTGGCAGATGAGCGAGAAGCTGTTCGTGAATTCGCAACGGCTCGAGGACGACGATTTTCGAACGTACGCGCGCGAATTGAAGCTCGACATGCGCCGCTTCGAGGCCGACTTGAAGAGCCGCGCGACCGAACGGCAGCTCGAGGCCGATCTGGAGTTGGCGAAGGGGCTTGGCGTGACAGGAACGCCGACGTTCTTCATCAATGGTCTGCAGCGGATTGGAGCGATTTCATTTGAAGACTTCGTGACGCTGCTGGACCAGGACCTCGCTCGCACCGAGCCAATCGTCTACACGGAGCCGCGCCCGACACAGCCGCCTCTTGACGAGCCACGCGTGGCGCTGCCCTTGGAGAAGCATCACCCGCGAAAAGGCTCGCCGCAGGCGAAGGTCACGGTCGTGATGATGGGGGACTTTCAATGCCCGTTCACGGCGCGCTCCCAAAAGAAGATCGCGGAGCTCGAAAGGCACTACGGCAAGAAGCTGCAGCTCGTCTTCATCCACAACCCCCTTCCCTTTCATCCACGCGCCAGGCCCGCGGCAATGGCAGCGCTTGCGGCGCACGAGCAGGGCAAGTTTTGGCAGATGACCGAGAAGCTCTTCGCGAACCCGACGCAGCTGGAGGATGAAGACTTGCTTCGCTACGCGGGGGAGCTGGGGCTGAATGAAGATCGCTTTCAAGCCAATCTTCGCAGCGCCGTCTTGGTAGAGCGGCTCAAGCGCGATCAGGCCCTCGCCGAGAAGTTCGCGGGCAATGGAACGCCGGTATTCTTCATCAACGGGTATCGCCTGGTCGGTGATCAACCGACCCTTGCGTTCGAGCGGATCATCGACCAAGAGCTCGCTCGCTGGGCGGACGAGCGGATTACGTCCGGACCAACGTCAGCTCGGCAATCTCAGGCTTGGGGCCGATGCGGAACGGAGGCCCCCAGTAGCCGGTGCCTCGGTGCGTGTACACGAGGACGCCGGCCACCCGCTTGAGGCCGCTGATCACCGGCTGCTGCAGCCGCACGAAGAACATCCACGGGAAAATCTGCCCGCCGTGGGTGTGGCCGGACAGCTGCAAGTCGACCCGATGCGCGGCTGCCGCCTTCGCGCTGCGCGGCTGATGCGCGAGCAGAATGCGCGGCGCGTCTTCGGGCGCCCCGGCCAGCGCGATATCCGGACGCGACCGGTGCACCTCTCCGAACTGCCCGCCGTCGTGGTCGGTCACGCCGGCGACGACGAGCTGATCCCCGCCCTCGGTGAGCACCCGGTGCTCGTTGTGCAGCACGGTCAGCCCCAGCCGTCGCACCTCGGCCTCCCACGACGCGCCGCCCCAGTAGTACTCGTGGTTGCCGGTCACGTAGTAGACGCCGCGCTTGGCCCGGAGCCCGGCGAGCGGCTCCATCTGGTCGCGCAGGTCGCGCACGAAGCCGTCGACCAGGTCGCCGGTCACCGCGACGACGTCGGGCTCGAGCGCGTTCACCTGATCCACCATGCGCTGCAGGAACGCGCGCCCGAGCGTCTGGCCAATGTGCACGTCGCTCACCTGCACGATGCGCAGGCCCTGAAAACCGGCGCCCAGGTCGCGAATCGGCACGGTGATGCGCTCGACCTTCGCCTTGCCGCGCGCGGTGACGTAGCCCCAGCCCAGCATCGGCACCGCCACGGCGAGCGCGGTCACCGCCTGCGCCGCGCCGCCGCGCGAGCCCAGCGCCCAGAAGACGAGGTCGGTGCTCGACACGACCACCAGCAGCACCGCGAACCCGCCGAGCCACAGGTGCGAAGCCCACTGCACCGCGCGCGCGAAGAAGCCCTGCTTCATCCGCCCGGCCGCGAAGCCGCCAGGAATCGAGAAGAACAGGAGCGCCACCACCGCCCACGCCGCCCACTTCCATGGCCCGGCCACGCCCGCGTCGCGGATCAACCGCAAGCCCAAGTAGTAGTGAAGCCCCGCCACCAGGCCGACGGCGAAGACGAAGAACAACAGCCCGCGAATGAAGAGCAGCAACGGCATCTGCGACAGCGAGACCTCTTCGCCGCTCTCTTCCAACGTTGTCACGTCTGGTCCGTGGCTCATGGGAAAGTCGCATCAAACAACAGTGGAATCGGCTGGTGACAGAGGGGTTCGCCCCCTACATCCCCCCTCGAGCGCAGATCGGCTAAACAGGCGGCCATGGCATTGAAAGTCACGGGCCGGAAGACTGCTCCGAGCGCCACCTCCCGGCTCAAAGCGATTAACCCCGAGCTTCGCCCGCTGCACGCCTTCCACCAGGCGCTGCCGTCCCTCGCCCGCGCCCTGCGCAAGCAGTACGACGCCTTGAGCGAGACCCACCTCTTGCCGCACGGCGCGCGCGTGGTGTTGCGGCATGGCTTGAGCCCCAAAGGCACGCCACTTCTGCTCGCCACCCACGGCGAAGCCAGCGCCTTCATCGACCCCAGCCGAAACGTGTACTACCTGGCGGTCGGTGCGGCGGGCCAGCCCGTTGAACCACACGCTGCGCGGGTGGACGCCATTGGCCCCTTCCGGCTGCCGCCCGCCGCGCAGCTCGCCAAGCGGCGCTACTCCGAGGGCGAGCTGAACGCGCTCGACGGGTACGTCGCGACGCTCTAACCATCCGGCTCAGGGGAAGGCCGACGGCGCGCTCCAAATCATGTCGGTGCCGAACTTGTGGCAGTCGGCGCAGCTGTTGTTGAGCGTGCCCTGGAGGTACGTGTCGTCGTAGCTCGGCGCGTACCCTTGGTAGAACACCCAGCCGCCGTCTTCCTTCGCCAACACCGCGTAGCCGTTGTGCGTGTCGGCGGTGCTGCCGGTGTAGAGCTCCTTCACCGCGACGCTGCCGATGGGGAAGCTCGGCTGCCCGCCCTTGAGCGCGAGGTAAAGCGGCTTGTTGAGGAAGACGCGCGCGTACTCGTGCGGCGGATTTCCGGCCGATACGTGAATGGACGTCTCCGAGTCCCACGACTTGTGCACGCCGCATCGGACCAGCTGCGTCAGCCCCGCCTGGCTGGTGTCGAGGCCCGCGTCGGGGTCGCAGACCAGGCCGCCGTCGGCGCCACCGTCGCTCGAGCCGCCGTCGGTCGGCGGGTTGCCCGCATCCGTCCCGGCGTCGTCCGTGGACGAAACCGGCCCGCCACAGGCGACGAGCGCGGCGAACGCGAGCACAGCGCACGCGGTGAAGAGACGAAGCGTCACGGCGAACCTCCAAGGAAGAGCGGCATCCAGCACATTACAACAGCGTTTCGAGCTGCTGCAGGTTGCGCGCAGTGAAGAACGGCTGCTGCACGAGCCATCCGAGCGCGCGCTTGGGCACGCACCACAGCTGCAGCATGTCCTCCCACTCGCCGAGCACCGCGGCCACCTTCACGCCCGCGTCGTCGCGGTACAGGTCGTTCAGGTTGTGGACGAGCGCGGCGCAGTCCTCGAGCTCCCAGCGCTCGACGACGTCTCCCACGCGCACGTGCAGCTCCATCGGGCGACGGCCCCGCGCGTCTTCGATGCGCAGCTTGCCCGCGGCGCCTCCCAGCGCGTGCGCGAGCGGCCCCACCAGCTCGTCGGGCTCCAGGTCGAGCGCCACCGACAGCCCGCCCACCAGCGCGCCGGCGTGGCACAGGCGCAAGAGCCCGCCGGGTTGGCGGAGCCACTTGGGCTCCACCGCGACGTCGGCGCGCCCCAGCCCGCGGCGCACCAGCTCCGTCCAGGGCGCCTCCCGGCTCATGCCGACGGCTTCCTTCTCCGCGACGGCTGCACGCGCGGCGGCTCGCCGTCCTGCTTCTGATAGTGCGGCGGCCACGGCGCGTCGCCTTGTCCTTCGCTCTCCTGCCGCTGGGACAGCTCGAGCAGCGCGTCGAGCGAGAACGACTTCGCGTCGATGCCGGCCCCCGGGTCGCCCATCGACGCGAACCGCGCGGGCACCGTCTTCACGGTGAAGTCTTCCAGGTTGCAGAGGGGGACCTCGTCCCAACGCAGCGGCGCCGAGACGCGCGCGTCGGCGGTCGGCCGCACCGAGTACACCGACGCGATGGTGCGGTCCTTCGCGTTCTGGTTGTAGTCGAGGAAGACGCCGTGCCGCTCTTCCTTCCACCACTTGCTGGTGGCGAGCGCGCTCGCGCGCCGCTC
Source organism: uncultured Myxococcaceae bacterium (assembly GCA_964511185.1). Lineage (GTDB taxonomy): Bacteria > Myxococcota > Myxococcia > Myxococcales > Myxococcaceae > CAZEDU01. The sequence continues at coordinate 17,763 of CAZEDU010000042.1, forward strand.
CACCTCACGCGCCAGCGCGAGCGCCGCGCGGCGGACCTCGGCGAAGCCCCAGCGCCGCTCGATGCGCACGTAGATGTGCATGCCGCGCGAGCCGCTGGTCTTCGGAAAGCCCTCGAGCTGGTAGTCCGCGAGCGCCTCGCGCACCACGCGCGCGACCTCGCGCACCTGCGAGAAAGGGACGCCGGGCGTCGGGTCCAGATCGATCCGCAGCTCGTCGGGGTGCTCCAAGTCGTCGGCGCGGACCGGATGCGGGTTCAAGTCGATGCAGCCCAGGTTGACCACCCAGGCCAGGCCCGCCGCGTCCTCGACCACCACCTCGTCGGCCGTGCGGCCGGACGGGAACGACAGCGCCACTGTGCGCAGCCAGTCCGGGCGTGGCGTCGGCGCGCGCTTCTGAAAGAAGAACTCGCTGTCATAGCCGTTGGGGAAGCGCTTGAGCGCCATCGGACGGTGGCGCACGCCGAGGAGCGCGCCGTCGGCGACCGCCAGGTAGTACTGCACCAGGTCGAGCTTGGTGATGCCCAGCGGCGCGAAGAAGGGCTTGCTCGGGTTGCTGATCCGAACCTCTTTGCCCGCGACCTCGAGGGTGATGGCTTCGGCCTTCGCCATGGGTGGAGGCACCTTGCCACCAAGCGGGGCCTGGCTCCAGCGCGTGACACCGCGGCGGGCCTCGCGAATGGCGCGGCGCCGGCCGTCCGTTCTACAAGCACCCGCCGTGGTGGAAGGCACCCACAAGACGCCGCGCTGGCTGACGGGCTTGCGCGCGACCGAGCTGACCGCGCTGCTCGGCAGCCGTGCGCGCGCGATGGAGGCGCTCCGCTGGCTGTACGCCGTGCCGCCGCGCCCGGCGCCGCCCCACGTCCACGCCGAGCGCTGGGAGCGCCTGCTCGCCGAGCACCCGCTGCCGGCGGTCGACGTCGTGGAGCGCGCGCTGGCCCCGGACGGCACCACCAAGCTGCTCTTCGCCTTCGAGCGGGCGCGCGTCGAGGCGGTGTTGATTCCGTTCGAGGATCGGACGACGCTCTGCCTGTCGAGCCAGGCCGGTTGCACGCGCCACTGCCGCTTCTGCGCCACCGCCACCTTGGGCTTCGGCCGAAACCTGACCGCCGGAGAAATCGTGGCGCAGTACCTGTTCGCCGCGCGCGAGGCGACGCCCCACGCGCCGGTGCGCAACGTGGTGTTCATGGGCATGGGCGAGCCGATGGACAACCTGCCCGAGGTGCTGCGCGCCGTCGAAGTGCTGACGCAGTCCCCCGCGCCGCAGCTCAAGGCGGAGCGCGTCACCGTCAGCACCTCCGGCATCCTGCCGGGCATGCTGCGCTTCCTGCGCGAGAGCAAGGCGAGCCTCGCGCTGTCGCTCAACGCGACGACCGACGCGCAGCGCGACGTGCTGATGCCGCAGAACAAGCAGTGGCCCATCGCGGCGCTGCTCGACGCCTTGCGCGAAGACAACCGCGCCCACCCCAAGCGCGTTCACTTCATGGAGTACGTGATGCTCGACGGCGTGAACGACAGCGACGACGACGCGCGGCGCTTGGGCCCGCTGCTCGAGGGCATCAACGCGCGCGTCAACTTGATTCCGCACAACGTCTTCGAGGGGAACGACTACCGGCCCTCGCCGCTGGAGCGGGTCCACGCGTTTCAGCGCATCGTGGCGAGCCAAGGCCTTCGCTGTCTGATTCGGCTGCCGCGCGGCGCCGAGGTGAGCGCCGCGTGCGGACAGCTCGCCCGGCGTTCGAGCAGCGCTTAGTCGAAGCGCACGTACTCGAACGACACGGGCTTTTGATGGATGCCGCGCGCGGGCGGCGCAATCCAGTTCGCGTAGACGCCCGGCTGCGCGACGCGGCCCATGAGCGAGGCGACGTAGGCCCGGTCCTCTTCGGTCGGCAGCCACTGGCTGGCCTGTCGATGCCAATCGTCTTCGCTCATCAAGCGCCCCTCGGGCGTGACGTGCAAGCTCGAGTACGCGCCGATGCGGCGGTGAAACGCCTTGTGCGGCAGCGTGAGCCGCTCCTCGAGCCCGGCCTTGGCGAGCACGCGGTTCAGCCGGTCGATGCCAGCCTGCACGTCGGCGATGTAGTCGTCGCGCAGCCGCTCGTTGAGCGTGTCCAGCGCGGACTCCAGCCGCTCGACGAACTGCCCATCTTCGACCGACAACATCGGGTAGGCGGCGTTGATCAGCACGTGGTCGTCGTCGAGCTTCTCTTCCTCGAAGCGTCCCTTGAGCCCCATCGAATAGAACGACGCCGCGTTGGTCGAGAGCTCCGAGCCGTAGAGGTCGAGCGTCACGCTGAAGTGGAAGTTGAGGTAGCGCTGAAACGTCGCCAAGTCGATGACGCCGAGGCGGCGAACGTCGGCCGGTGCGCGCACGCCCTCGCGGACCATGACCTCCGCGGTGCGCTGCAGGACGCGCGACAGCCCGCTCTCGCCCACGAACATGTGGTGTGCTTCCTCGGTGAGCATGAAGCGGCACGACCGCGCGAGCGGGTCGAACCCCGACTCCGCCAGCGCGGCGAGTTGGTACTTGCCGTCGCGGTCGGTGAGGAAGGTGAAGAAGTAGAAGGCGAGCCAGTCGGGTGTCTTCTCGTTGAACGCGCCCAGGATGCGCGGCTTGTCCGAGTCCCCTGAACGCCGCGCGAGCAGCTCCTCGGCCTCTTCACGGCCGTCGCGCCCGAAGTACGCGTGGAGCAGGTAGACCATCGCCCACAGGTGCCGGCCCTCTTCGACGTTCACCTGGTAGAGGTTGCGAAGGTCGTAGAGGGAAGGCGCGGTGCTGCCCAAGTGCCGCTGCTGCTCGACGCTCGCCGGCTCGGTGTCGCCTTGGGTGACGATGATGCGGCGCAAGGGGTGGCGCAGCTCTCCGGGCACCTGGCTCCACACCGGCTTGCCCTTGTCGACGCCGAAGCCGATGGTGCGGTCAGCGACCGGCGGCGCGAGAAAGATGCCCCAGCGGTACTCGGGCATCTTCACGTAGCCGAAGCGCGCCCAGCCGCTCGGGTCCACGCTGACGGCGGTGCGCAGGTAGACGTCGAGCGACTCGCTGTTCTCCGGCCCCATCTGCCGCCACCAGTCGATGTAGTGCGGCTGCCAATGCTCCAGCGCGCGCTGCAGCGTCTTGTTCTCCGTCAGGTCAACGTTGTTCGGAATCCTCGAGCCGTAGTCGATGGACACGCGTCTTCTCCTCCAAAGGGCAACAGGGAGGAGCAAGCAAAGAGCGTGCAGCGGTGAAGCCCGCGGGGTTGCGGGAGCGAGGGCCTGCGAAATTTGCGGAAGGGCTTCTGGAGGAGCGGCGCGGGCGAGATTTCTGCGTGCGCGGCCGTCTTAGACGTTGAAGCGAAAGTGCATGCAGTCGCCGTCCTGCACCACGTACTCCTTGCCTTCGATGCGCAACAGCCCTTTGTCACGCACCGCGGCTTCGGATCCGAGCTTGATCAAATCCTGCCAGCCCATCACCTCGGCCTTGATGAACCCGCGCTCGAAGTCGCTGTGGATGACGCCCGCGGCCTGCGGCGCCTTCCACCCTTTGCGAATCGTCCACGCGCGGCACTCCTTCGGGCCGACCGTGAAGTACGTCTGCAGCCCGAGCAGGCGGTACCCGGCGCGCACCACCTTGTGCAGGCCCGGCTCGGTGAGGCCGACGCTCTCCAGGAAGCCTTTGCGCTCGCTCTCGGGCAACTGCTGAATCTCCGACTCGAGCGCCGCGGCGAGCACCACCACCTCGGCGCTCTCCTTCTTCGCGATGTCCTTCACCTGCTGCACGAAGGGGTCTTGGTCTTCCTTGCCCAGCTGCCCTTCGGAGATGTTCGCGATGTAGAGCACCGGCTTCGAGGTGAGCAGGAACAGGTCGCGGATGCGCTCCTTCTGCTCGTCGGTGAGCCCCTGGGCTCGCACCGGGATGCCCTCGTCGAGCTTCGCCTTCACCGCGTCGAGCACGACGAGCTCGGCCTTCGCCTCTTCGCCTTCTTTGCCCGGCGCCTTCGACGAGCGCAGCGTCTTCTCGCGCCGCTTCTCGATGGTCTCGATGTCCTTGAGGCACAGCTCGGTGTCGACCACGTCCTTGTCGCGGCCGGGGTTCACGCTGCCTTCGACGTGCGTGATGTTCTCGTCCTCGAAGCAGCGCAGGACGTAGAGCACCGCGTCGACCTGCCGAATGTTCGCGAGGAACTGGTTGCCCAGGCCCTCGCCCTTCGACGCGCCGCGCACCAGGCCCGCGATGTCGACGAACTCGAGCGAGGTGGGAATCGTCTTCTCGGGCTTCACCAGCCCGGCGATCTGCTCGAGCCGCTCGTCCGGCACCGGCACCACGCCGATGTTCGGCTCGATGGTGCAGAACGGGTAGTTCGCCGCCTGCGCGCCGGCCGCCGAGAGGGCGTTGAACAGCGTGGACTTGCCCACGTTGGGCAAGCCGACGATTCCGATGGAGAGACCCAAGGCGTCGCCTTAGCCCTGCGCGGCGGCGCGAACCGGCGCGGCGGCCGAGCCGGGCAGCTGCTCGATGAACTGCTCGGCGAGCTTGCGGTGCTTGGTGTCGTCGAGCTTCTCGCTGATCAGCTTCTCGGCGATCTGAATCGCGAGGTTGACCGCCTCGCCTTTAATCTCGTTGACCGCCTTGATGCGCGCGTCCTCGATGCTGCGGGTCGCCTCGGCCTTGAGCGCCTCGGCTTCCTTGCGGCTCTTGGCCATCAGCTCTTCGCGGAAGCGGTCCATCTCGGCGCGGTTCTTGTTCATCTCCTCCGCGGCCTTCTGGCGCGCCTCGGCGACGGCCTGCTTCTGCTCGTTCAGGAGCCGCTCGGCCTCGGCGCGCTCGCGCTTGGCGGACTCGATGGCGTTCTCAATCTGCTTCTCGCGCTCGCGCACGACGCTCAGAATCGGGCCCCAGGCGAACCTGCGCAGCACGAAGGCCACGATGAGGAAGGTGACGATGGTCCAGAAGATGAGACCGGTCCGAACCTCGGTGATGCTGGACGCCAGCAGAAGGACGCTCATGACTCTCTCGATTACTTCAAGCGGGAATACAGTGACAACAGCGAACCGGGGACAGTCCCCGTTGGGGACGGTCCCCTGTCGTTACATCCGTCCGCCCGGTTACTTGCTCGCCAACAGAATACAAACGACGAGGGCGAACAGCGTGGCGCCTTCGATGAGCGCCGCGGCGATGATCATCGTGGTGCGGATGTCGCCGCCCGCAGCCGGCTGACGCGCGGTGCCGTCCATCGCGGCGGCGGCCAGACGGCCGATGCCGAACGCAGCGCCAATGATCGAAAGGCCAGCGCCGAAGCCAGCCGCCAAGTACGCCAGAGCAATGTTTTCCATGTTCGTGACTTCCTTCGTTTCGGGGACCCACTTCTCGGGGGGGTCTATCGAACTGCCCATCGGGACAACCTCCGGCGGCCACTCGCTGCACCGCCGGGTCTCTTTGCACTTCCCTTAGCCCACGGCGTGCGCCTTGCCGTGGTCGTGGGCGTGCGAACCTTCTGCGTGCGCGGCGTGCTCGTGCTCGTGGTGCCCCATCGCCACGCCCATGCCGATGAAGAGCGCGGAGAGCATGGTGAACACGTAGGCCTGAACGAACGCCACGAACAGCTCGAGCATGTAGATGCCGACCGCCATCGGCACCGAGACCACCGCCATGCCCGGGTGGAGCATGAAGATGAGCGCGAGCAGGAAGAAGAGGACGATGTGGCCGGCGAGCATGTTCGCGAAGAGACGGACGGTGAGCGCGAACGGCTTGGTGAACAGCCCCAGCACCTCGACCGGCACCATGATGGGCCACAGCCACCAGGCCACGCCGCCCGTCAGGTGCTTGAAGAAGCCCCCCACGCCCGCGGCGCGAATCGACGCCCACTGCGTGACGAAGAAGGTGCACAGGGCCATGCCGCAGGTGATGGCCAGGTTGCCCGTCGCGGTCGCCATGAACGGCACCAGCCCGAGCAGGTTCATGAAGAGGATGAAGAAGAACGCGGTGAGCAGGAACGGCGTGTAGCGGTCGCCCTCTTCCTTGCCGATGTTCTTGATGGCGATCTCATCGCGCACGAAGCTCACCAGCATCTCGAACAGGTTGGCGGCCGTTCCGCGCGGCACCAACTTGGTGCGGTCGCGGTGGGTGCCGAGCAACACGGCGCCGATGAGCAGGAGCGCGGCGAGCCACATCATCAGGACGTGCTTGGTGGGCCGCAGGTCGATGCAGCCGTGGGTCACGCTGGGGTGCTCCCCCGCGCAGGCGCCCGCGCTCGTCTCGATGAGCAGGAAGCTGAAAATCTGATCCAGGTGGATCTTGGGGTTCTTGCCCCCGCCGAGCCATTGGAAGAGCGGCCCCGGCAGCTCGAGCTCGTAGTACGGCGAGTCCATCACGTGGTGCATGATGTAGCCGGGGACGTCTTCGTGGCCGCCCTCGGCGGACGAAGGCGCCGCGGCCCGCGCGACCGGCGCCATCGACGTCGCCGCCAGAAGAAGTCCCAACGCCCACGTTCTCATTGCCGTCTCCGTTGCTCGGCCAGCACGTAGCTCAGCTCGATCCACTGCAACACGAAGTACTCCGCGAAGAAGCCGACGGTGAACGCGATGGGCGCGATTCCCCGCTTCATCGACAACAACAACCCCGCCACCACCAACACCGCCCGGACCGCGAACACCGCCCCCAGCACCTTCATGACGGCCTGCATCGAGACCGCCAGCGCCCGGCGCTTGAACACCAGCCCCACCACGCCCGAGACCACCGCCGCGCCCACGCCCAACAACACGCCCAACCGGTCGTTCGGGTTGGGGTACAGCCACGACCCCAAGACGCCCAGCACCCCCGCGCCCGCCATCAGGCTCGCGTAGAATGGAAGCGGGCTGCGCTCCGACTCACGCGAATCCGTCACTTCTTCCCCAACCGCAACGCCTCTCGGATGAAGCCGTAGAAGCCGACCCCGATGCCGACTGTGGAGAGCCCGACCAGCCCCCACGGCTCGGTCCCCAACCAACGGTCGAGGAAGTACCCGCCCAACACCCCGAACACCGCGCCGCCCGTCAACTTCGAGATCGCCGTGAGCCACGGGTTGGCCGCCCGCATCTCCTTGGCGATGCCCTGCACCCCGTCGTCTTTGTCTTCTGCTTTGGACACTTCAGCTTTCGACGCGCACGACGCGGAAAATCCGGGCGCGGCTTAGCAGCGTTGCCCGCTCGGTGGCAACCGCCTTCGAGCCCGCCCGAAGGCCGGGCTTCCAGCCGAAGCGACGGCTACCGGAAGAAGCCGCTGCCGCCGTCGAACGAGAGGATGAACGACGGGTTGGTGCCGTTGGGCTGAATCAGGACTTCCATGCGAACCACGTCTTTGAAGTCCACGCTGCTGTTGATGCCGACGTTCCACTCGTTGTTGCCGTTGAGCGGAATCGTCTGGTCCACGTTCCCGGAGCCGGCGGCGAAGGCCGGGGTCGACGTCCCGCCGTCGAAGTGCACGTAGCGGATGTACGTGTTGCCGCGGTTGCACAGGTAAATCACCGGCTGGCCGTGCAGGTTCCACGGCGGGCTGCCGCCGTTGAACAGCTGGTGGAGGAACCTCAGGCGAATCTTGGTGCCCGGCTGGCTCAAGTCCCAGCCGCGCGCCGACTCGACCCAGAAGACGTGCGAGGTCGCGCCGTTGCCCGACCAGATGGGCACCGTGAAGCTCTCGTTGGTGCCGCCATCCAGGTTCTTGGTGCACGAGAGGGTCGAGGTGCCGCCGGCCAAGGTGCGATTCAAGTCGCGCGCGCCCCAAGTCAACCCCGCATCGAGCGCCATGATGTCGTGGGGGCCGCCGCAGTCAGGCCGCTCGTCCACTTCTCCGTCGCAGTCGTTGTCGAGCCCGTCGCACACGTCGCGCGAGGGCGGAGTGGCCGGCAGACACTGCAGCGCGCCCGTCAGACAAGCGGTGAGGCCCTGCGCGCAGACGCCGACGCCGTTCGGCACCGCGCACGGCGAACCCACCCCGATGGGGTTCTCGTCCTTCACCCCGTTGCAGTCGTCGTCCAGGTCGTTGCAGCGCTCGGGCGCGCCCGGGTGGCGCTGCGGGTCGTCGGGGCCGCAGTCCGCGGAGTTGGTGACGAACCCCGGCGGCACCGCGCAGACCTGCAGCGGCTGGGCTGGATCGCCATAGCCGTCGAGGTCCTGATCCGCGTAGACGGTGATCTGCGTCGGCAGCCCGTTGTCGCGCGTGCCGTCGCAGTCGTTGTCGAGCCCGTCGCACAGCTCGACCGCGCCGGGGTACGAGAGCTTGCCGATGTCGTTCTCGGGGTTGTCGTTGCAGTCGCCGCCCTTGTCGGTGAACGGGTCGAACACCGGCGGCGCGCAGTACAGCCGCGAGATGTTCTGGTTGCCGTAGCCGTCGCGGTCCAGGTCCTGGAAGTACAGCTGCGCCACGCCACCGTCCGCGCACAGCCCGCCCTCGAGCGCGTACGAGCGGCACATCGGCTCCGACGTCGGCCGGCAGCAGACGCCGTCGTCACAGACGTAGTCGTCGCCGCACTGCCCCGAGTCGGTGCAGCGGAACGGCCCCAGGAAGGTCGGCACGCTGTAGCAGGCGCCGAGCGCGGCGAGCGCCCCCGCGATGAGCCACCGCGCCCCCTTCACCGCCGGCCCTCCGAGGTCAGGTCGAAGACGAACAGCCCCGCGCCGGCCGCGCTCAGCGCCCCGCCGACGCCGAGCAGCACGTTTCCGGTCGTGGCATACGCGCTCGCCCGCCGGTGGCTGCGGCGCGCCTCGTCGAAGCTCAGGCAGCTGCGGTCCAGCCCTTCACACACGCCCAAGCCCGCCGCCGCCTGCCGCGACGCCGCGCCGGCGAGCAACGAGCCGGCGATGGCCAGCGTGCCCGCGATCCAGAGCCCGTAGCTCGTGCCGCGCAGGGTGCTGAACCGGCTCTCGCGCACGGCCACCGGCGGAGGCCCCAGCGTCAGCGCCGCGCGCGCGCCCTCCTCGATGGAGAGCTGCTGCAACACCGCGCGCCCATCGGGGTAGAGCACGTCGACCGAATGGCTCGAGGCGGTGAGGGGAATCACCACGTCCCGGCCTTCGGGCAGCACGGTGGGCCGGCCGTCGACCTTGACGACCACGCCGCTGGCGTTCGGCACGTGCACGCCGCCAAAGCCGCGCCGCGCGTCCGCGGGGAGCACCGACTCGACCAGCGGGCGCAGGTGGCCTTCGAGCTCGTCGGCGGGGACGTCGGTCAGCTGGCGCGCGACGGTCTTTCGACCGTCCTCCACCCAGCGCGCCTCGAGCACCAGCCGCGCGCCCCCGCGGGCGTGCAGCGCGAGCACCGCGTCGGCCTTGGCGTCGCGGCCCTTGGCGAGGAGACAAGCGGCGTCGCGCGCGCAGGCAGCCCAGGCGCTGGGCGGCACCGCGATGATTTGGAGCGAGGTGAGCGCCCGCAACGTCTGGGTGGCGAGCTTGTCGGCCTCTGTCGCGGCCGCGGCGGCGCCGGGCGGGTCGACCCAGGTCAGCGCGACCGCACGTGGCGCGGCTTTGGCGGCGGGCGCGGGGAGCAGCCAGCCCAAGGCGACGATGAACGCAAGACGAACCAACGTGGGAGAGAGCTTACAGCGCTTCGCACAGCAGACGAACCGCGCAGCGCGTGACGGAAAAGACGAACCGGTCCCAAACCCGCCCGTCCTCTGACGATTGCCCAAGGATTCTCAGATGAAACTGCTGCGCTCCGCCCTGGTCGTCGCGTCCGCTCTGTTCGTCTCCGCCTGTGGTCCCGAGGACACGCGCGCGCCCTCTCACCCAAGCACCCCCTCCACGCAGAGCGGCAAGACGTCGTGCGCGGTGGCGGAAAACTGTCCCAGCTACGCGTGCGAGTGCACCGGCCAGAGCGCGCCGGTGAACAGCCGCCAGTGCGTAAACCAGCAGTGCGCCGACTCGGCGACCGCGTGCAACACGGGGTGCAAGGGCTTCGGCGCGAGCTGGACCGGACGAATTCTGACCGCCCCAAGCGCTTCTTCGACTTCGTCGACGTCGAGCGGCGCGCCCGGCAGCGCGTGCGCGGATCAATACGACTGCAACGCGCTCACCTGCGCGTGCGCCGACGGCGCGGTGCTGAGCGTGCGCGACTGCTACAACAAGAAGTGCAGCGCGATGGCGGTGGCGTGCGAGGACGCCTGCTACGACACCGGCCACGGCGGCTGGGACCCGAGCTGAGCCGGGTCCGGAGGTCGGCCGGTTTGCCGCCGGTGGTCATAATGGTCACATGAAAAAAGCCTCCCTGGCCGAAGCCAAGGCCCATCTGTCGAAGCTGGTGGATGACGCGGAGCACCGAAAGAAGCGGACGCTCATCCTCCGGCATGGCAAGCCGGCCGCCGCCATCGTTCCGGTAGACGTCGTTTCGCCGAAACGGCCGCGAAAGAAGCCCCTCTCTGACCAACAGGTGCGGCGCAGCATCCGCTCCTTCGTCCAAGAGTTCAGCCGCGCTGATCCAGGAACATCCGCGGTCGATGATCTGCTCAAGGGTCGACGGTGAGATATGTCCTCGACGCGTCGGTCGCCGTCGCTGCGCTCCGCGAGGGCGAGCCTTCACATGAAGCCGCCCTGCGGCGTTGCATGCCCTTGTTCGCCGGCGCCGATGAAATCGTCGTACCCGCAATCTTCGACGTGGAGCTCGTCTCTGCGTTGACGCGCCGAGGAATCTCGCTGAACAGCGTCGCTCGGCTTCTCGAACGTCACCTGAGCTCGCGCACGCTCGTCACGATTGGGCCTCGGGCGGCGCGCGCCGTGCGCGCCGTGGTGGGCGCGACGCGGCTTCGCGCGGTGGACGCCCTCTACGTCTGGGTCGCCGCGCGCGAAGGCCTTCCGCTGCTGACCCTGGATGACGGGATACTGGCGCGCGCGTCCGCCGTCGGCGTGAGCGCGGCAGCGCCCTGATTGCCGGCGTCAGAACGCCGCGCCGCCCCACATCAAGCTGCCCAAGAAGCCGACCGCCGCCGCGGCGATGAACACCGCCGCGTAGGCCCACTTGCGCGAGCGCGACACGAACGGCGCGGTGTGCGGCTCGTTCTCGTCCGCCTCGCCGGTGCCCGCGCCGGGCGGCTCTATCTCGTGGAGCAGCGACTCTTCGACCGGCTCCTTCTCGATGATGGGGACGCCGAAGCCGACGCGGGTCGGCGTCAGGTCGTCGGCGGAGATGGCCCGGCCCGGCGGCGGCGTGCCCGGGCGCGGCGGCAGCCCGGGGTCGGTGTACTCGTCCGGCTCCGGCACGTACTCGGGCGGCGCGGCGATGGCGCGGTGCTCGAACGCCAGCGCGGTCGGCGGCACCACGAACGCGCGGCCCTTGTCCGTCGTCTCCTCGGGCTGCCCCTTGAGCAGCTCTTCGATGATCTCGTCCTCGGTCGCCTTCTCCTTCTTGAACATCAAGGTGAGCAGCGCGCCCAGGTCCTTCTCGGTCACCTCCGGCGCGTACTTGCGCCGAAGCCGGAGCAGCTCGGCGCCGAAGGCGGCGGCGTCGGGGTAGCGCTCGGCGGGGTCCTTCTTCAGCGCTCTCAAAATGGCCGCGTCGACGTCACCCGGCAGCCCGGGCTGATGCAGCGATGGCGCCTCCCAGCTCGGGTTGGCGGCCTTTCGCCACCGCTCGACCGGGTCGCCCTTCTGCGGCAGCGCGTGCCACGCGAGCAGCTCCCACAGCATCACGCCCGTCGAGTAGATGTCGGCGCGCCGGTCGACGAGCTGTTTGCGCGCCTGCTCCGGCGCCATGTACGTCAGGTTGCCGATCACCACGCGCGGCGCGGTCTGCTCTTCCTTCAGCGTCGACTGCGCGGCGCCGAAGTCGATGATCTTCACCTCGCCGCGGTAGCTCACGCAGACGTTTGCGGGCGACAGGTCCCGGTGCACCAGGTGCAAAGGCGAGCCGTGCTCGTCGGTCGCGTCGTGCGCGTACGCCAAGCCCTGGCACACGCGCTCGCCGATGAGCAGGACGTGCCCCAGCGGCATCACCTGCTTCGAGTCGCGGATGCGGCGCGTGAAGCGCGAGACGGTCTTGCCCTGCACGTACTCCATCGTCAGGTAGTACTCGCCGTCGACGTCGCCCATCGCGTACACGCGCGCGATGTTCGGGTGGTTGAGCCGCACCACCACCTTCGCCTCGTCGAGGAAGCGGCCGACGAACGCGCGGTTCTGCGCGAGGTTCGGCAACACCTTCTTGAGCACGCACGCCCGCGCGCGGCCCTGGCTCTCCTCGCGGGCGAGGAACACCTCACCCATGCCGCCGGCGCCGATGCGCCGCACCAGCGCATAGCGGCCAAACTGAACGGGCCCTTTGCCGGACCCTTCGGACATCTAGGCCACCACCTCGAGCGCGCGCCGCACGCCTTTGAGCGTGTGCGCCAGCTCCTCTTCGCCGTGCGCGAGCGACACGAACGCGGCCTCGAACTGCGACGGCGGCAGGTACACGCCCTGGTCGAGCAGCGCGTGGTAGAACTTGCCGAACCGCGCCGTGTCGGCCTTCTTCGCGCTCGGGTAGTCGAACACCGCTTCGTTCGTGAAGAACGCGGTCCACATGCTGCCCACGCGGTTCAACGTGAGCGGCACGCCGGCGTCCGCGAACGCCTTCGAGATGCCGTCGGCCAGCGCCTGGCTCGTCTCCTCGAGCCGCTGAAACACGCCCGGCTGCATCAGCCCCTTCAAGCACGTCAAGCCCGCCGCGACCGCGAGCGGGTTCCCCGACAGCGTGCCCGCTTGGTAGATGGGACCTTCAGGCGCGACCTTGCCCATCAGGTCCGCGCGGCCGCCGTAGGCGCCGACCGGCAAGCCGCCGCCGATGACTTTGCCCATCGTCGTCAAGTCGGGCTTCACGCCATAGAGCGCCTGCGCGCCCCCCAGCGCGACGCGAAAGCCGGTCATCACCTCGTCGAAGATGAGCAGCACGCCGTGGCGGCGGCAGAGCGCCTCGAGGCCTTTCAGATATCCGGCGCGCGGAATCAGCACGCCCATGTTGCCGACGACCGGCTCGATGATCACCGCCGCGATGCGGCTCGCCTCGGCCTTGAAGATGCGCTCGACCGCCGCGAGGTCGTTGAACGGCGCGGTGAAGGTGAGCTGCGCGAGCGCGCTCGGCACGCCGGGCGAGTCGGGCAAGCCCAGCGTCTCGACGCCGGAGCCCGCCTTCACCAGGAACGAGTCGGCCGCGCCGTGGTAGCAGCCTTCGAACTTGAGCACCGCGTCCTTGCCGGTCGCGCCGCGGGCCACGCGGATGGCGGCCTGGGTCGCCTCGGTGCCGCTGGAGACGAGCCGCACCTTCTCGACCGAAGGCACCAGGGAGCAGATGAGCTCGGCCAGCTCGACCTCGCCTTCGTGCGGCGCGCCGAACGAGGTGCCGTTCACGGCCGCGCGCGAGAGGGCCTCGAGCACCTTCGGGTCCGCGTGGCCGAAGATGAGCGGACCCCACGAGCCGACGTAGTCGACGTAGCGGTTGCCGTCGACGTCGGTGAGCCACGCGCCGGCGCCGCTCTTGAAGAAGACCGGCTCGCCGCCCACGCCGCGGAAGGCGCGCACCGGGGAGTTGACGCCGCCGGGCATGCGCCGCGTCGCGCGGGAGAACAGGGCCTTGCTTTGAGCTCGATTCATGGGTGTCTCGCGCCCGGGGGAATATCACGGCCCCGACGTGGGAGAACGCCTCAGTGCGCGGGCGGAGAGGCGGCCTCTCGGCCACCGGGCGCGGGGCCGCTCTGCTCGGGCGACATGGTGCTCTCCTTCGCCGCCTCGGCTGCAGTTCCGCCCGCAGCCTCGACCGAGGTCTTCGGCTGCTCGCGCGCCACCGCGCGGATGACTTGGGGGCGGTCGCGGTCGAACGCGGAGTAGCGGTCGCCCGGCTGCCGCGGGGTGGTGGCCACCAGCCGGTCCCGCACGCGGCTGATCATCGACTGCACCACCTTCGGATCCGGGTGCCGCTCGAGCGCCTTGACCCACGCCTCGATGGCCCGGTCGGGCTCGCCGGACTCTTGCCGCAGCTTGCCCAGCTCGAACAGGGCGTGCGGCTGTAGCTCGGAGTCGGGGTAGCGCTCCACCAGCTCGAGCAACGCGCGGCCGGCCTCCGCGCGGCGGCCCTCCATCATCGCGAGCGCCTGCGCGCGCAGCAGCATCGCGTCGTCGACGTGGGCAGACGTCTCGTAGCGCTTGACGAGCTGGGTCGCCTCGATCTCCGCCTGCTGGTAGTCGGCCAGCTCGAAGTACAGCTTCGCCACCCGGTACTTGAGCTCGGCGCCCTGCGGCGGGTTGCGCGCCAGCGCCGCGGTCAGCTCCCCAATCGCGCCGCGCAGGTCTCGGCGGTACGCGTAGAGAATGTCGGACAAGTGAATGCGCCCCTCCAGCGTCTCGGGCGCCTCGGGGCACAGCTGGATCAGCTCGCGGTACACCTCGGCCGCGCGCCGCACGTCCCGCAGCTCGAGGTAGTACACGTCGGCCGCGCCGCGCAGCGCCCGGGCGCGCAGCACCTGGGCCGCGGGGCTGTTGTCGTCTCCCAGCGCGTCGAGCGCCAAGCGGTAGTGGTGCAACGCCTGCTCGGCCTTCTTCTCGAACACCGCGTCCTTCGCGCGCTGCAGCTCGTCGCTGGGGGCGTTGCGGCACGCGAGGAGCCCGCAGCCCAGCGCGGCGATGAGGAGCGCGGGGCGGATCATCCGCAGCGCTCCGGAAGCCGGCGGACGCACTGGCCCGCTCGGCACAGCACGCACTCGAACGAGGGACCTTCGCGCGTGTCGCAGACCGGCGCGTCCGGCGTGAGCGGGCAGTCTTCCCCTCGGACGCAGGCGAGGGCGCCGCCGTCGCTTGAGTGCAGGGGCTCCTCGCGCATGCCGCACACCCCGCCCGGGGCGCACGCGGCGAGCGTCATCAGCGCCACCGCTCCGAACGAGAAGACCAAGCGCACGAAGAAGGTTTTTACCGCAGAACGCGGCAGGGCGCGCGGCCCCCAAAGGCTATCGGCCGATGTGGGGTGAGCACCGCCCGGCGCTTAGGGGCCACCCACGCTGTCGAGCATCCCTGCGGCCTCCATCGCCCGACGGGCGCGCTGCTCGAGTCGACGCGCCTTGGCGTCTTGCGCCCGCATCAGCGCCGCCATCGCCTCGGTGTGGCGCGTGAAGTTGCCGCAGGCGATTTCGGACACCTGCTGGTGCCGCTCCGCCAGCTCGGACCACAGGGTGAGCTTCGCGTGGTTGCCCAGGAGCCGCTCCTCCACCTCGTCGAGCGCGCCGTGCAGCGACGCGGCCTCAGCCCGCGTCTGCTCGAGCCGCGCGACCGCCTCCTCGGGCGGCGAGAAGCAGCCACCCGTGAGGACCAGACACGCCACCACCGCCCCGCCCTGCCACCCCGACCCGTGCGCCATACGGAAGCGAAGCTAAGGACCGCGCGCGGGGCTCACAACCGGTGGTGGGCGCGCCCTGTCAGCCAGCCGGGCTTCGATGTCTGAGAATGAACTCGCAGACCTCGCGGGCGGCGCCGAAGCCCGCGGCCCGCTGGGCGACGTAGTGCACGGCGGCGCGCACCTCGTCGGGCGCCTCCGGTGGCGCGGCCGAGAAGCCGACCGCTCGGAGCAACGGCAGGTCGACGACCTCATCGCCCATGTAGCCGCACTGCTCCGGGGGAACCTGGAGAAGCTGCAGGAGCTTCTCGAAGTGGGCCACCTTGTCGACGCTGCCGAAATGCACGTGCTTGATGCCGAGCGACTGCATGCGCATCTGCGCCGAGAGGCTGTCGCCGCCCGAGATGGCCGCCACCTCCAGCCCGTGCTCTTGCAAGCGCTTGATGCCCATGCCGTCGCGCACGCTGTACATCTGCGTCCAGCCCGAGTTGGGTACCCAGAAGATGCGGCCGTCGGTCAGCGTGCCGTCGATGTCGAAGATCATCACCGACAGCGACGAGACGCGCGCCTTGAGCGCTTCCAAGTCTTGATTCACGGCCTCATTCCTTCGGAATGGCGCGCAGCACGGCCTTGCCGTCCTTGATGACGACCTTGAACTCGACCGACTTGGCCTTGTGCTGCTTGAGCAGCTCCGGCACCTGCTTGCGCAGGCTCGCCGCCATCGTGTCGAGAGACAGCTTCGAGATGTCCTCATTGCACTTCTTCTTGGCCGTGACGTACGCCTCGTAGATGGCCTTGATCTTCTGATCCGAGATGGCCGCCGTGGTGGGCGCGGGGCCCTTCGCCGCGGGCTTGGCGGTCGCGCCCGGGGCTGCGGGCGTCGCCTGTGCGGTGGCGGTCGGCTGGGTCGCCGCGGGCGCTTCTTTGTTGCGCTCGGCTTCGCGCTTCTTCGCGTGCATGCGCGCCTTGAACAGGTCGCGCGCGTAGGTGCCGTTCTCGATTTCCTGCAGCGTGCGCAGCCACAGCCGCTCGTAGGACATGAACTTGCTGTACAGGTTGCCCACGCGGAATTTGATCGCCGTCTGGCGGTGAAAGCCGTTGCGCAGCTCGTTCACCCGCTTCTTCATGCGGTTGTGCTCGGCCGTGGGCGGCATGCGCTCCATGCCGAGGAAGTACTGTTCATACGAGGCGCGCAGCTTCGCGAGGTCGGCCTCGAGCTCGTCGCAGAGGTTCGCCGCGTCGCTCGCGTCGGCCATCTTTCGGCCGCTCTCACCACCCGTGCCCAGCGCCATCTCGAGAGGAAGGATCCGCCAGTTGCCGCGGCGGGGCAATCCCTTGGCGGGTCACCCCAAACAGCAAAGCGACGATGTACCCCTTGCGTCGCCCAAGCGGACTGGACCTCGCAACCCCCGGGGACAGTCCCTTTCAGGGACAGTCCCCAGTTAGGCCGGGGCGGCGGCGCCCAGGTCGAAGTCCGGACGCGCCAGGCGTTCCTTGTTCTTGCGATAGATGATCACCGCGCCGAGCGTGAACATGCACAGCGAGATGAACTGACTGGTCGAGATGTTGTACCAGGCCTCGAGCGGCACAGCCGAGGCCAGCCCCGACAGGCCCAGGCTGTTGAGCAACCCGTTGAGCGTGCCGCGCTCCACGTCGCCGCGGAACAGCTCGACCGAGGTGCGCAGCACCGCATACGCCATCAGCCACATCGCGAAGATCTGCCCATGGAAGCGGCGGTAGCGGCGCAAGAAGAGCATCGTCGAGAAGAGGATCAACTGACCCAAGGACTCGTAAATCTGCGTCGGGTGCACCGGCAGCGTGTGGCCGTGCTGCGACACCCACTCGGAGATCTTCACCGCGCCCGGCAGCGCCTCGTGAATCACCTTCCCGGTCTCTTCGATGACGTAGCGGCTGTCCGTCACCTGCGACGAATAGGCGAGGCTCGGCGTGCCGCCCACGGAGCCGAACAGGTTCTGCGCCGAAGGCCCGGGGAAGTGCGCGCCGAACTTGAACCCTTCCCGGGTGACGTCGCCCCAGCAGCAGCCGGCGGAGAAGCAGCCCAGCCGGCCCAAGCACTGCCCGAGCGAGACGGTCGGCATCGCGATGTCGCCCAAGCGCAAAAAGTCGATGCCGTGCTTGCGCGCGTAGAAGAACGCCACCAAACCGGCGCCAATCAACCCTCCATAGAAGACCAGGCCGCCGGAGAAGGGGCTGAGCACCGTCCACGGCCGGGCGGCGTAGTCCTTCCAGTTCACGATGGCGAAGAGCAGCCGTGAGCCGGCGATGCCACCCAAGAAGACCCAAAACGCCAGGTCGAACACCTGCTCGCGCTTGCGCAGCCCTTCTTCGCCCGGCCACTCGCGCTGCGCCAAGTAAGCGGCCACGGTGACCGCCGAGATGAAGCCGACGCCGATGAGCAAGCCGTAGGTGTGAATCGGCACGCCCTCGCCTTTCCCCTGGCCCCACGGGGTCTGCGGCAACGCGTAATTCAACCCGACGCCGATGAGCACCAGCGCGATGACGCCGTAGATGGCGGCCCGCTGAACCTTCTCCTGCTGGCTCGCTTCGGCCCAGGTGCCGGTCTTGGGGTCGTACGCTCCCCGCGCGCCCATCCACCCGCTCCGGACGATGTAGGCGAGCACGGCCAGGGCGACGGCGTAGAGGAAAATCTGCTCGCCCGTCGACTGAAAGGTGAATTTGTAGAGTACGGGAATCACGTGGCCTTGCTCCTCACGGGCTTTTCTTCGCGTCGAACCATCGCGTCGACCACCAACATCCCGACGCCGATGCTGATGGCGGCGTCCGCGATGTTGAACGACGGCCAATGATGCTGGTCGAGCCAGTGCGCTTCAATGAAATCAATGACGAAGCTCCGAGCCAACCGGTCGACGTAGTTGCCCAGCGCGCCGCCCAAGATGAGCGGCAACCCCCAGCGCGCCCACTTCTCCTTCGGGTCGGCAGAGAGCCTCCGGTAATACAGGCTGATCAGCACCACCGCGCCGAGCGACACCAGGTGAAAGAACGGGCCGCGGAGCGCGGGAGGGAGCGTGCGAAACAGGCCGAAGGCCGCGCCTTCGTTCTCGGCGTACCGCAGGCGCAAGAAGCGCTCGGAGATTTCGATGGAGCGCTTCTGCTGGTGATGCAGCCCCCCGAACCGCGCCGGCGCCTCGCTGAACATCACCCCCAGCCGCTGCGTGAACGTCGAGCGTTGGTCGAACGCGCGCGTCAGCTCGGCCAGCGCCCAGTACTTGGTCGCTTGGTCGACCAAGAGCACGCCCGCCGTCAACGCCACCAATAGAAAGTACTTTCGCGGCACGGCGAGCGCTTATAGGGCGAGGGCCGCGCGCTGAACAGGAGGACCATCGATATGTCGAAAGACAACCCCGCGTTGATCACCAACGACATCGTCGCCTTCGGGCTCATCGCGGCGACCCTGGCCGTGATTCTCTGGAGCGCGACGGGGCCAACACAGTGGCTCAAGCGCTTCTACGCCTATGTCCCGGCGCTCCTGCTCTGCTACTTCGTCCCCGCCCTCTACAACACGCTCGGCCTCATCGATGGCCACTCGACGCGGCTGTACACCCCGCTCGCCCGGGACGTGTTCCTTCCCGCGGCGCTGGTGCTGTTGACTCTGTCGATAGACATCCAAGGCATTCTCCGGCTGGGCCTCAAGCTGCTCGTGGTGTTCTGCGCCGGCACCGTGGGCGTCATGCTCGGCGCCCCCCTCTCTTTCCTGGCGATGAAGGTCATTCATCCCCAGACCGTGGCCGGTGACACCTGGGCCGGCATGGCGGCGCTGGCCGGAAGCTGGATTGGCGGCGGCGCGAACATGGTGGCCATCCGGGAGATTTACCAAGTGGACGCCACCACCTTCGGCCAGTTCGCGGTGGTCGACGTCGCGGTGGCCAGCGTGTGGATGGCGGTCTTGCTGTGGATGGCGGGGAGGTCGGGGGACATCGACCGCCGCAACGGCGCCGACACCCGCGCCATCGACGACATGAAGGAACGGCTGACGCGCTACGAAGCCCTCAGCGCGCGGATTCCCAGCATGCCCGACCTGATGGTCATCGTCGGCGTGGCGTTCGGCCTGGTCGCCCTCTCGCACGCCATCGGCGCGCCCCTGGCTGGCTGGTTCGCGGCCCACGTCT
>CAZEDU010000043.1:0-6037 GCA_964511185.1 uncultured Myxococcaceae bacterium
GTGCTGTCCGCGTTGGCGCAGCTCGTGGTGCAGCGGGTGCCGGCGATGCAGGCGCTCTTCGAGCTGGGGCCGATGAGCTGGGAGCTGACGGGCTGGAGCATCTTGCTGGGGCTCGTGCCCGCCACCGTGCTCGAGTTGGCGAAGGGCTTTCAGAAGAGGGCAGCGGCATGACCGACTGGCGCGTTCGATACGCGGACAAGCTGATGACGGCGGAGCAGGCGGTGGCGCGCGTGCCGCCCGGGTGCCGGGTCCTCATCGGCTCGGGCGCGGCGGAGCCGGGGTCGCTGGTGAGCGCGCTGTGCGTCGCGCCGCAGATGGCGGACAACGAGGTGGTGCACCTGCTCACGCTCGGGCCGGCGCCGTACGTGGCGCTCGAGCAGGTGGGGCGTTTTCGGCACTGCGCGTTCTTCATCGGGGCCAACGTGCGGGAGGCGGTGCGCGAGGGCCGGGCCGACTTCATGCCGGTGTTCCTCTCCGACATTCCGCAGCTCATCCGCAGCCGTCGCGTGCGGGTCGACGTGGCGCTGGTGCAGGTGAGCCCGCCGGACGCGCACGGCTACGTGAGCCTCGGGGTGTCGGTCGACGTGGTGCGCGCCGCGGTGGACAGCGCCGAGCGGGTGCTCGCGGAGGTGAACCCGCGCATGCCGCGGACGCTGGGCGACGCCTTCGTGCACGTGAGCCGGCTCGACGCGCTGGTGCCGGTGGACACGCCGCTGCCCACGTTGGAGGAGGAGCCGCTCGACGAGGTCTCGATGGAGATTGGCCGCCACGTCGCGAGCCTGGTGCCCGACGGCGCGACGATTCAGGTGGGGATTGGCCGCATCCCCGACGCGGTGTTGGCCGCGCTGAAGGACCGGCGTGACCTGGGCGTGCACACCGAGATGCTCTCGGACGGCGTCCGCAAGCTCGCCGAGATGGGCGTCATCACCGGGAGGAAGAAGACGCTCTTGCCCGGGAAGATGGTGACGTCGTTCTTGATGGGGTCGGAGGCGCTCTACCGCTGGGCCGACAACCACCCGGCCATCGACATGCGGCCGAGCGACTTCACCAACGACCCGGCGATCATCGCGCAGAACGACAGGATGATCTCGATCAACAGCGCGCTCTCGGTCGACCTCACCGGCCAAGTGGCGGCCGACAGCATCGGCGGGCAGTTCTTCTCCGGCATCGGCGGACAGGTCGACTTCGTGCGCGGGGCGAAGAAGAGCCGGGACGGGCGGGCGATCATCGCGCTGCCGTCGCGGGCCAAGCGCGGCACGGTGAGCCGCATCGTGGCGGCGCTCGAGCCAGGGGCGGGCGTGGTGACCAGCCGCGGGGACGTGCACTACGTCGTCACCGAGCACGGGGTCGCCGACCTGTGGGGCAAGAGCATTCGCGAGCGGGCGCTGGCGCTCATCGCCATCGCGCACCCCGACCACCGCGCCGAGCTGCTCGCGGCGGCCAAGGGGCGGCGGTTCGTGTTTCCGAACCAGCCGGTGCCGCGCGGTCGGTACCCGTGGTCGCGCGAGCGCGAAGTGACGCTGCTGAGCCATGAGCGGGTGCTGGTGCGGCCCATGCGCATCACCGACGAGCGCGGGCTGCAGGAGCTGATGTACCGGCTGTCGGAGCAGAGCGTGTACCGGCGCTTCATGGGCCACAAGCGCACGCACCCGCATGAGGAGATGCTGGAGCTGGTCGACCTCGACTACCAGTCGAACATGGCGCTCGTCGCGTGCATGCCTGGCTCCGACGAGGTGTTGGGGGTGGTTCGCTACGACGTCGACCCGGTCACCGGCCTGGCCGACACCGCGTTCGCGGTGAGAGACGACTGGCAGGGCAAAGGCATCGGCACCGCGCTGATGGAGCAGATGATCGAGATCGCCTCCGAGCGCGGGCTCAAAGGCTTCACGCTCGACGTGCTGGCGGACAACGAGGTGATGATCTCGATCATCCACCGCAGCGGGCTCTCGATCTCCGCGGATCGCAGCGGCGACACCTACCACTTCACCGCCCTCTTCCAACCGCAGGGGACTGTCCCCGCTTGAGGGGACTGTCTCCCTGTGCGCGCTTCAGCGGCCCGCGGCGATCCGTCGCACCACCACGCCGGCGACGTTCATGCCGAACACCGAGGTGACGAAGGCCACGCTGCCGTCGATCTGATTGCGGTGCTCGCAGGAGTGGAACTCGTTCTCTCCCTGCGGGCACACGCACATGAAGCCCGTCGCGTCGTCGTACGTGCGCGGCACCGGCGGGCGGCGCTGCTCGATGGAGTAGACCGCGGTGATGCCCGTGGGCCGCTCGACGTTCATCCCGTACTTGCGTTTGAGCAGCTTGCGCACGTCCTTCGCGAACGGGTCCATGTGCGTCTCGCACAGGTCCTCGACGCGGATCGCCGTCGGGTCGAGCCGGCCGGCCGCGCCCATCGAGCTGACCACCGGCAAGCCGCGCGTCACGCACTGGTGGAGCAAGTGCAGCTTCGCCTTCACGTTGTCGATCGCGTCGACCACGAAATCCCAGTGACCGGCGAGCAGCGCGCCCGCCAGCTCTTCCCGGTAGAACGCCTTCACTGGCTCGACGCGCACATCGGGGTTGATCTGCTTGCAGCGCTGCGCCATCAGCTCGCTCTTCGGCTTGCCGACGGTGCTCACCGTGGCGTGCAGCTGCCGGTTGGTGTTGGTCACGCACACGTCGTCGAAGTCGACGATTTTCAGGAAGCCCACGCCGCTGCGGACCAACCCTTCGACCGCGTAGCTGCCCACGCCGCCCAAGCCGAACACCAGCACCCGCGCGCGCGCCAGCCGCTCCATCGCCGCGTCGCCCAAAAGTCGGCCCGTTCGGTCGAACCGGCGCGAGAGCTTGAAGGGCTTGGCCAGCGAGGTGTCAGGGGCAACGGCTTCGGTCATCGACGGGGCAACGGCGCTCATCGCGCGCTCTCATACCGCAAAGCGGTGGGCGCCTCACAGCCCCAGGAGCCGCCGAGCGTTCTCGCTGGTTTGGGCCGCGACCTCGTGGGACGTGCGGCCGAGCGCACGGGCGATCGCTTCGATGATCAGCGGCAGGTAGGCCGGCTCCGAGCGCTGGCCGCGGTGCGGGTGAGGCGCTTGATCCGGCGCGTCCGTCTCGACCAACAGGCGATCGAAAGGCACGGCCTTGACCGCGTCGAGGGGGCGCCGCGCGTCGGCGAAGGTGACCGGCCCGGCGAAGGAGAAGTAGCAGCCCAGCCGCGCGTAGGCCTTCACCAGCTCGGCGCTGCCGCTGTAGCTGTGCAGGAGCACGCCGGCGGGAGGGAAGGGCTCTTCCTTGAGCAGCGCGAGCAGTTGCGGCTGCGCGCGCAGGCAGTGCACGAGCAGCGGCAGGCGGTGCTTTCGGGCGAGCGCGAAGTGCGCCTGGAGCACGCGGAGCTGCCGCTCGAAGGGCGCGCGGGTGGCCGACGGGCCGTCCACGCCGCACTCCCCAATGGCGATGGCGCCGCCGCGCGCGAGCAGCGCGTCGAGCCGAGCCAGGTGCCGCGCGTCGTCCGACTCCGGGAGCTCCGGCAGGAGCTGGGGATGAATGCCCAAGCCGACCTGCACGCGGGGCTCGCGCTGGGGCCACTCGAGGAGCGCTTCCCAGCGATCGGGGCCGATGGCGGGCACCACGATGTGGCTCAAGCCCGCGGCCCAGGCCCGTTCGAGCACTTCGGGGCGGTCCGCGTCGAAGCGCTCGACGTCGAGATGGCAGTGCGAGTCGATCACGCCAGGGGCCTTGGAGGTTCCATGAAGGGCTTGGGTGGATGAGCAGGTTTTCAGGCCGTCGCCGTCGCCGTCGCCGCCTACGTCAACGACAACGTCTACGATTGCGTCAACGTCAACGTCGTCGTCAACGTCGTCGTCAACGTAGTCGTCAACGTAGTCGTAGTCGTAGTCGTAGTCGTAGTCGTGGACGGCGACGGCGTCGTGAACGGCCTTTCAACGGACACAACCCGCGCCAGGCCATTCGCGATAACCAGATCGGGCCCCACCCATGTCGTTTCGAGCCTTTCGCACGCCACCGGTCTCCAGCCATCGCAGCGGTTCCGCGGTGATCGCCACGCTGCGTCCACGCGTGGCCGCCCCCAAGAGTATC
This sequence comes from uncultured Myxococcaceae bacterium, assembly GCA_964511185.1. GTDB lineage: Bacteria > Myxococcota > Myxococcia > Myxococcales > Myxococcaceae > CAZEDU01. Next base: position 4,084 of record CAZEDU010000043.1, read on the forward strand.
CGGGAAGAGACCGTTCAGCTCGCCCGCGAGTCTCGACGGAAAGAGCCCGCTGCCCGCCTGACCGAGCGCGTCGCCCAGGCCCACGAAGCGCGAGGCGGCAGCCTCCGGGTCACCGCGTCCGACGACGGCCGCTTTCAATTCGACGTATTGCCCGAGCGCACCACGAAGCTGGGTCGCCTCGCGAAGCGGCTCTTCGAGAAGGGCGGCGTCTCGGTGCGGGCCGACTTCGCCGAGCTGCGAAGCCGGGGGGCGGATGCGGTCTTCTCGAAGTACGAGCGGGCCGTCTGGCTCAACCCCACGTCCTTCATCGAAGGGGTGGCCAAACACTCGTCCGGGCCGCACGAGCTGTTCCACGCGTGGGCGCTGTGGCGCACCAGGCCGCATCCCTCGGTGGGCTCCGCGAAGGCGCCCCCTGGCGCCCGTTTGCCCGGCGGGGTCCAGGGGCCTTACGGGCGCTTCATGCAGATGGACGAGCCCGACGCGTTCGCGCTCTCCATGCGCGTCGAGTTGGTCCACGCGCTCAACGCGCTCGCGCGAGGCAAGAACATCAACCTCCCGCATCTCAAGCACCTGGCCGAGGTGGGCCAGGAAGTCTCCACGCGCGCGACGGAGATTTGGGCGATCGCCAACCGTGCGGTCGATCGCAAGGCGGTCCGGATCGAGCTCGGGGCCTTCCGGCACTCCGCTCAATTCGACTTAGGAGACCGGGCCAAGCTGTCGTTGCCCCTGCGCACCGATGATGTCCAAGCGCTCCAGGCGCAAGTGCGTTGGGCCCGCCGCGCCGCGCTTCACCGCCGCGCGCAGTTTCAGCTCGCCGGGGAAGTGATCGAGCAGCTCGGCTCCGCCCAGACTCCACAACAATCGCTGAAGGCGTTGCAGCGCGTTTTCCGCCAGCGCTCCATCGAGCGGGATCCCCGCGCCGTCATCTTCGATCTCGACGACGCGCGCGCGGTCTACCAAGCCGCGCTGCGCGACGGCGCCTAGACCACGACGATGCGGCGCCCGGTCAGGCGCGCCATGTCCTTCGACGACAGCACGCGCGCGACCTCCTTCACCTCGGTCCCCACCGTGTCGAACGCGGCGGCGATGAGGTCGCCCAACGTGACGGTCGCCTTCTTCGCGACGGCCTTCGCGCCGTGACGGCCCTGACGCTTCGTCTTCATGTGTGCTCCCTCCCAGCGTGGCGTGTTGCCCTGGCGATAGCAGCCGGCATGCCAGCGCCGCCGTGAGAGGGAAGAGCCGTGCGACCGAAGGGCTGAAGTGAAGAAAGTTTCCCTTCCTTTTTTCAGCCCGTGGCCAAGTGGCCGCAATCGTGGGCGCTGGAACAGGGGCGGGGCCTGTCTTTTTTGCAGGGGAACGCTTCGGTCGATGCAGAATGCGCCCACCGTGCCGCGCCTCTTCTTGTCTTGCGTCGCCGTCGCAGCGGTCCTCGCTCCCTCGAAGGCGTTCGCGCTGGAAGAGAGCGTGCGTCGCGAAGAGGTCGACGCGGGCGTCCACATTCCTCAGCTCACCCAGCCGCCCGAGCTCCTCGAGTTCGTGCAGGCCGAGTACCCGGCCGAGGCGCAGGCGCAAGGGCTCACCGCGCAGGTGAAGCTGATCATCACCATCGACGCCGACGGCTCGGTGAGCGACGCGACGGTGGTCGAGCCGCAGGGCAGCGGCTTCGACGAGGCGGCGGTCGCGGCGGTGCGGCAGTTCCGCTTCAGCCCGGCGGAGGTCGACCACGTGCCCGCGCCGGTTCAGATCGAATACCTGTACCACTTCACGCTGGGCCCGCCGCCGGACCAGGCGCCTCAACAGCCCGAGCCGCCGCCGACCGCGGTGCTCCGAGGCGAGCTGCTCGCGCGTGGAAGCCGCAGCAAGGTGGTGGGCGCGTCGGTGAGCTGCGCGAACCTGCCCGAGGTGGCCGAGGCGCTCAGCGACGAGCAGGGCCGCTTCGCGCCGACGCTCCCCG
>CAZEDU010000043.1:6047-28187 GCA_964511185.1 uncultured Myxococcaceae bacterium
GGGCACCTGCGAGGTCGCCGCCATCGCCAACGGTGTTCAGAAGTTCACCACCGTGGAGACGCTGCGGCCCACCGAGACGGCCGAGGTCGTCTACTACCTGGAGCCGCGCGCGATCGGCTTCGAGACGGTGGTGCGCGGCAAGCGGGAGAAGAAAGAGGTTGTCCGCCGCACGCTCGAGCGGCAGGAGCTGCAGAAAATCCCCGGCTCGTTCGGGGACCCCGTACGGGTGCTGCAGAACTTCCCGGGCGTGGCGCGGGCGCCGTTCATCTCCGGCGCGTTGATCGTCCGCGGCGCGAGCCCGGATCAGACGCAGACGTTCTTGGACGGCGTGCGCATTCCGCTGCTCTACCACCTGGGCGGCGGCCCCTCGGTGGTGAACGGCGAGTTCCTCGATCGCATCGACTTCTACCCGGGGGGCTTCGGCGCGCGGTACGGGCGCGCGGTGGGCGGCATCGTCGACGTCGCCACCCGCAAGGGCGCGAGCGACACGCTGCACGGCGTCGTGAAGGTGGACCTGCAGGACACCAGCCTCTTCGCCGAGGCGCCGGTCGCCGAAGGGGTGTCGGTGGCCGCCGCCGCGCGTCGCAGCTACGTCGACGCGCTGCTCCCGCTCGTGCTGCCGAAGGATCCGAACGGTGGCTCGCTGCTCATCCTGCCGCGCTACTGGGACTACCAGGTGCGCGTCGACGGCGGCGCCAGGCGCGGTGAGCCAGGCCAGGCGTCGTCGACCTACTCGCTGATGGCGTTCGGCTCCGACGACGTGCTGAAGATCGTCGCCACCGGCGGCGGCTTGAACCGCGACCTGAGCGTGGACTTCCACACGCTCTTCCACCGGCTGGTCGGCAACTGGACCTACCGCCGCGGGCCGACGACGTTCTCCGCCACGCCGTTCCTCGGCCACGACCTGGCCGACGTGGACTTCGGCACCACGTCGTTCGAGGCCGACGAGTACGAGGTCGGCTTTCGCCAGGACCTGGCGGTCGAGCTGAACAAGCACCTCACGCTGCGCGCCGGCTTCGATGTGCTCTACGACCGCATCGTCGGCGAGGCGCAGCTGCCGGTGCTGCGCGGCGCGCAGTACGCGCCGTTTCCCGGCGCCGAGCCGAAGACCGAGCTGCAGGTGATTCGGCGCGAGCTCGACGCGTTCGACGGCGCGGCCTACCTCGAGGCCGATTTCAAGGTGGGCGGGCTCACCGTCACCCCTGGCGTCCGCGCCACGCACGCGTACATCAACGGGCAGACGCGCCACGCGTTCGATCCGCGGCTGTGGGTCCGCTACGCGCTGCTCGAGTCCACCGCGCTCAAGGGCTCGCTGGGGCTCTACTCGCAGGCGCCGGATCCGTCCGACTTGGAGGCGCCGCCCTTCGGCACCGCCTCGCTTGGCTTCGAGCGCGCCTTTCAGACGGGGCTGGGGGTCGAGCACCGCTTCACCGACGCGCTGAGCGTCGACCTGACCGGGTACTACAACCGCCGCTACGCGCTCATCGTGCAGCCCGGCCGCACGATTCAGAACGACGACGGCACGCTCACGCGCGAGCGTTCGGCGAACGACGGGCTCGGCCGCGCCTACGGGCTCGAGCTGCTGGTGCGGCACGACGTGACCAAGGACTTCTTCGGCTGGGTCGCCTACACCTTGAACCGCGCCGAGGAGCGGCGCGTCGGGGAGGCCGCCTACCTGCTGAGCAGCTTCGACCAGACGCACATCCTGACCGCGGTCGGCAGCTACCGCTTGCCGTGGGGCTTCGAGCTCGGCGCGCGGTTTCGCTACGTCACCGGCAGCCCGCGGACGCCGCTCGCCCACCGCGCCGACATCTACCAATCCGACAGCAACAGCTACGTGCGCGAGTCGGGCCCGGCTCGCTCGGCGCGCCTCAAGCCCTTTCACCAGCTCGATCTTCGGCTCGACAAGCACTTCCTCTTCAACCGCTGGACGCTCACCGCGTACCTCGACGTGCAGAACGTCTACAACGCGCAGAACGTCGAGGCGACGTTCTCGGACTACCGCTTCCGCCAGGAGTACGAGGTGCCCGGCATTCCGATTCTGCCCATCTTGGGCGTGCGGGGGAGCTTCTGATGAAACGCGCGCTCGCCTTCAGCTTCACGCTCGCCGCGCTCGGCTGCGTCGGGCCGCAGGATGATCCATCGCAGGTGTTCGATCTGCGCGTGCTCGCGGTGCAGGTCGAGCCGCCCGAGATTCTGGCGCCGACGTGTGATCAGTCTTCGCCCGCGGCCATCGCGGGGCTGGCCCGCACGGTCCAGCTCACCGCGCTCTTGGCCGACCCCGCCGGCGCCGGGCGCGATCTCTTCTACCGCGTGCGCGCGTGCGCCCAGGTGAGCGACCGCACCTGCGACGTGGAGGAAGACCGCGTCGAGCTCGGTCAAGGCAGGACCCCGCCGGGCGCGCTGTCGCTCCCGCTCAACGGGTTGGGGCTCACCCCCTTGCCGGGCCAGGGGCCGGATGGCGCGGCGCTGCCGCTCTTGCAGCGCGTGCTCGAGAAGGATCAGTACAAGGGCCTGGGCGGCCTGCGCGTGCCGCTCGCGCTGTACGTGAAGGCGGGGGAAGAGAACGTCCACGCACAGAAGCTGATGGTCTACAGCTGCAAGCTGTTGCCGGAGATGACCGCGAACGTGACGCCTCAGCTGCCGGGCATCACGATGAACGGCGCGGAGTGGACCGACGCGACGCCGTTCGAGCTGCAGGGCGCGGGTCCCTTCGAGCTCGAGCCCTTGCCGTTCGCTCACCTGCAGGAGCCTTACGTGGTGCCGAGCTTCGAGCTTCAGCCGGTGCAGCTCGAAGAGCGCTGGAAACTCTCGTGGCACGCCACGCTCGGTCGCTTCACCCCGAACCAGACGGGAGGGGAGGACCTCGGGGGTCAGGAGAGCCGGCACCAGGTGCAGTGGATGCCGCCCGCCGGCGCTGTCGAACAGGACGTGACGTTCTGGGTGGTGGTGCGCGATGGCCGTGGCGGAACTTCGTGGCTCACCCGCCATGCGCGCTACCGGCCGTGAGCCACACGGCGCGTACCAGTCGGCGCTCCACCCGGTAGGCCACCTTCGGCGCTGGCAACGCCAACGGGCGCGACGGCTGGGATACGAAGGAGAGAGCCGCGCGGAGCAGCGCTGGCCTTCCTGGAAGTCGGCTGGCCCGAAGAAGAGTTGGAGGCGCTCTGGGCCGCCGGGGTGAAGCACCGCTTCCGGCGGGTCGCATCCATGATAATTAATTACCAAGCAGGTAAGTAATATAAGAACGGCTACCAACCCCTATCGGCTGCCGGTTGTTTCTCCTCTCTTATTTCGCGCCCGCTCAAACCGTTGATGCCTCGGGTCGACGAGAGCGGAGGACAGCGCCGGCCCGCACGCCGATAACTCACTTCAAAATTCTGAAGGAGTGCATGCATGCCGGGACCCATTCGCGCAGTGACCCTTCCCCCCGCGGGCGGACGACGCGAGCTCCCCATCGTGGGCAAGCTGCGACAGCTGATCGCCGCCTCGCCCAACTTTCGAACGCGAGCGCCCGCGCCCGACGTTCGCGGCTTCACTCGATATGTCTTGGGCGACAGCCGGCTGATCGGCGGCGCGAAGTACTCCGCGCTGCACAACGAGCGAACGAATAGAGTTTTCCTCGAGGTCGACAGCGTCGGAGGCCACCCCAGCCAACATGGGCTTTTCTATTACGGGCCGGGCGTGCTGGGCGGGGGCCGGGTTCCGGCTCAACCGATCGGCAAATACAACCTCACCCAGGTTGACCGAGCTGCTCGAAAGCTTGGCGCGAAGATTTATCGCGAGCAGTACAGCCCGACGAGCCGACAGAGCGTGCTCCTCGAAATCGAACCTCGGGTGCAGATGAAGTCAGACAGCCGAGGGCTCGTGCTCGAAGTCACCGTCATGCGCAACGCGCGTTCTTCTGCGCAAGCGCTGCGAAAGGGAGTCGCGGCGGAGCTCGAAACGCTCGGCTTCGCCGGCATGCGTTTTCGCCTGAAGCGCGCTGCCTGATTCCCGACGACGCTCAACTGGGCGCCGGCGTTGGCAACCGCGCGCTGAACACCTCGTCTTGGCCAGCCTCGCTCCGTCGGTTCCGCACCCAGTCCGAAGGGGGCGATCAGGTCTCGCCCCGCGCGCTCAAACGCGCGCTGAAATAGTCACTGAATCTGCGGCACCACGTCGACCACGTTGAGAACACGGCCGAGCCGCCGGTCGCCTCTGCGGGGGGGGGCTGGAAATGCCTATCCGCCCGCGGATCGTCGGCGAGTTTGGCTCGCCGGCCGTGCCACGGACCCCCGGGCCCGCCTCCACGCGCCGAGCGCCAGCAGCGCCAGCCAGATCGTGGCGGCGGAATCGCCGCCGCAGCCGCAGCCCTGAGGCGTCGGAGCGCTATCGCCCGGCGGCGGGTCGTCCACGGCGACGGGGCCGCCGTCCGGATTGTTGTTGGGATCGGTCTCGCCGCCGTCGACCTCGCCGCCGGCGGGATGGATGGTGATGGCGAGGCTTTGCTCGGGCGCAGCGCTGTAACGGCTGTCGCCGTCGGTGACGGCGGCCTTGTTGGCCTTGACGACGCAGGTGCCGGCGGCGACCGGGGTGACGGTGCTTCCACTCACGGTGCAGACATCGGTGGTGGTGGTGCTGAAGGTCACGGGATTGGCCGAGCCGCTGCTGCCCGCGCTCAGGCTGGCATCGCCTCCGCCCACGCTGAGGCTTTCGGGGACCGCGGCGAAACCGCTGATGGTCTGCCCGCCATAGGGCGCGGAACAGGCGGTGGCCGCGGTGTTGGCGCCGCCCCCAATGCCATTGCAGCCCCATTCCCATTGGTAGTCGGTGTTGTTGCCGCTTACCGCCGTGGCGCCGCCACCGGTGGCGCACAGATCGGCAGTGGGCTTGTCGGCCATCGGGCTGTTGCTGCTCGCCACGCCGCAGGCGCCGTCGATGACAGCGATGCTGTCGGTATCCGTCTCGCTGTTGTTGGCGGGTACGGAATCGGTAAATCCCCCCGGCAGAGTCACCATTGCGGTGTTGGCAAGCACGCCGGTGGCCGAAGCGCTCAAGGTGGCCGTCAGGAGGTAGGTGACGCTGGCGCCCACGGGCAGGTCCACGAGATCGCTGATGTCTCCCGATCCGCTCGCGGTGCAGGTGCCCCCTCCCGCTCCGGTGCAGGTCCAGGTGGCGTCGCTCAGCGAGGCCGGCAAGGTGTCGGTGACCGTGGCCGAGGATACGTCCGTAGAGCCGGGATTGCTCGCGACGAGGGTGTAAGTGACAGAACTGCCGGCGTTGACGCTGGTCAAGCCATTCGTCTTCGTGATGGCCAGGTCGGCCGGCACGGGTTCCGGGAACGTGTCTATGGCCGAGGCGCCGCCAATGCCGTCCCCGGCCAGGCCCTCCGCCATGACCGAGAACTGATACGGGCCATCGAGTTTCACACCGAGGTTGAACTCGACGACGACACTGGCGCCATGAGCCATTGGCGCGGTCGTCGTGATGGAGGCGACGGTCGCACTGGAGTGAGGCCGCCGCCGTTGCCCTGGGCTGGGGGCGTCTGCAGGGTTAAGGATTGGGCGGTAACCGTTGAGCTATCCGTCAGCGTGATGGTTTGCGTAGGCGAATTCAGCAGGCGGAGATCCGCGCTGGCCGGCGCGGTGGCTCCGCCGGTCAGCGTGGAGATGCCAATCACCCGGAAGCGGAGGGCGATCAGCGCCTTGCCGCTATTATTGGTGTAGCGGCGGCGGATCTTGATCGTCCCGTTATCGCCGTGGGTCACGGGCGTCATGTCGCGGACGAGGTTCGGCGCCGCATCGCCCGGCTGCTCGGGGTCGACCGGGGCCGACGCCAGCGTGCTGGTGGCGACATGCATCGGCGCCGAAGTCGTCGTGAACGCGGTCATCGTGTGGCCGCGCTGCGGGCCGGGAGCGCCGAGTATGGCGGCCACGCCATCCAGGAGCGCACCGCTGGGTTCGACCAGCACGAAATCGGCGGCGTTGTCGTCGGTGTCCTGCGGGTAGCCGGTCGCTACCAAGGCCCGGCGCACCCAACTGTGGTTGGAGGCGGTGGTGATGCCGCCCGTGGGCGCGAGTCCGCTGCCTTCCTTGTAGTCGGTATGGCTGATGGACGAAAAACCGACCGAATCCAGCCGCTGCCCGCTGGCCGCGCTGGTCCCGGAGAACAAGGCGATGCCCACATCGTCGGGCAGGAGGCCGACGGTGGGGGAAGGCGGATTGATGGAGAAGTTGGAGCTGCCGCTGGCGGTGATGCCGGTGCCGGTCGGATAGGTGGCGAGGCTATAGGTGTTGCCGGCCGGACTTGGCGAACTCGGCTGGGTGGTGATCAGCAGATGCCCGCGCGGCGCGATCGCGATCGGGCCGGCGGTGCTGAGAGTCTGCGACAGCAAATGAGAAGCGATCTCCGTCCCGCCCTGCGCGACGCTCAGGCGCCATCCGGCTCCCGAGGGGCTGGTCGGATCGGCGCCGGGCTCGGCGTCGATCAGCGTGATCGAGGTGTCCGTGTTGTTGTAGATCTCGATGAATTCGTCGGCCGAACCGTCCGAACCCGGAGGGGAGGTACCGACGCCACGGGTACGGAACTCGCTGATCAACAGATCGCCGGGGGCCGGCGGTGCCGGGCGCACGTCGAAGCTGATGGTCCAGCCGCCGCTGATGCTGCCGCTGTCGAGGTTGGCGTCGTCGATGATGTAGAGGTTCCACGTCCCGTTCGGGCTGTCGCCGTTGAACGCCGACAGGGTGTACTGGTACGGCCCGGAGGGGGCCGGCGCCGGAAACAGGTCGGTGGTTCCGCTGTTGGCGGGCCGGTAGCTGCCGGTCACGAAGGGCACGCCGGTGTTGCCGGTCACGGTGCTGGGAACCGGCCGGGCGGCATAGTCGTCCAGGGTGACGTTGATATTCGACACGCCCGGGGAGCCAGCGCCGAAGTCGGACAGGATGACGACCTTGCGCCCAGAGGGCGAAACCAGCAGGAAGTCCACGTCCGCTGGAAAGGAGTGCGAATAACCGTTGAGCGTGATCGAAACGCGCTCCACCACGCCGCTCAGGCCCGACACGGCGATCGGCGAGGGGTAGAGCGAGGCCGACTGCCCGGACGCCGGGCAAGGATTGGGGCAGTCGGTGAGGGTGAGCGCGGTGGAATTGCTGAACGACTCCGCCGCCGCGAAGGACGGCACCGTCATCAGCGAGACCAGCACCCATCCGAAAACGGCGAACACCGGCGGGCTGGCGCGCCGTATGGACGTGGCAGACAGGCCCGCAGAATCTGCCAAGACGAATGACTTGACGCGCAGCGTCGGAAACGGGAACAACATTGTTTGGGGCCCCCTCGGGACAACGAGACGCAACGCGAACTGCATCTTCCTTGTGCGAATAAAAAAAGTCCAGGGAAACATGGGGATACATGACAGGTTATGTGGCCAAACCGCCACCCACCGGGTCCTGGTCGAGCATCCCGTCCCAGCGTTCCTGAGCACGCCGCCGACGTGCACACCTCCACGCGCTGCGCGTCCTCGCTCCCCACGCCGCTCTTCGACAGGCCGTCACGCTGTCATCGCCACCGTCACCGCCGAGGGCCATGCCAGGTGCAGCGGCGCACCTTCGGCGTCGACGTCTTCACCTGTCACTGCGATCGAATCATCGGAATCAACTCGGTGACGACGAGCTGCCGGCCCAGCTTTCTGCCGTCATCATTGAAGCCGTTGTCGATGTAGGCGTTGGGCTGGCTGCCGGGGTTGACGCGCCACTGCAGCTTCACGCTGTGTTGGCCGGTGCTCACGGGCTGCACCCAAGAGAGCGAAATCTGATCCGACGCGCACTTGCCTTCTCCGGTCGGGGCCTGCGGATAGATGTTGATCAGCCCCCCAATCACCGGCTGCCCGTCGACGACCAAGCGGACGTTCCCCCAGCCATGCTCACACGACCGATAGAAGCCCGACGACTGAATCGACAACACCGAGCTGGTCGTGGTGAGAACGAGCTCCGAGCCAGGGATGTCCCCCCACACCGTGGAAGCCGTCTTCCGGTAGTCCTCGGCGTAGTATTGGAGGAGCTGGCGAATCGAGTTGGGCCCCATCGGCCCGACATCGCCTTTGTCCCCCTTGCTGCCCGTCGCTCCCTGGAGCGCCGGGCGGACCTTCGACGCCTGGGGGACCGGCGACGTCCGAAATGCATCCCGACAGAATGACGAGGCCAACAATACAAGAAGCGTTCCTGCCTGACTCCTGGTGTCCCAGGGCAGACGCGAGGTGCCATCAAGCGTGCACAGGATCGACCGCTGTGCCTGTGCCGTCGCGAGAGCCGTTGACTAATCCCAGGGGCGCTTGCCGGCGTCGTACCAAGCGCGCAGCGTGCCGGCAGGCAGGCTCGTGCTGCCCGTCTTGTCGCCGTGCCCGGGGTCGATGTTGAACGGCGACTCCATTTGGCAGTCGAAGAAGCGAACGAAGGTGTCGGGCTCCGAGATGTTCGTGTACTCCGACCACGTCTTGTGCACCTGCGCGTTCTGGGTCGGCCCGGTCCACCCCTTGGCGAAGAAACCCTGCACTGGCCGCGGGGTACGGTCGGCCATGACGTACGACTCCTCGAACCACAAGCCGTCCATTCCGCCGATTTGAATGGTGTCGACGTGGTTGCTCGAGCCCAACGGCTTGACCGCGCTGACGAAGACGGTGCGCCGCACGTACCAGTTGCGGGGTGAGAGCCCCGAGCTGTCGGCCTTGGTCTGAACGACGTCGGAGTCGACCGCCCTTCCTTTTCCGACGAGGCAGTCGACCATGCCCAGCGCCGCGAAGCTGTTGAGCGAGGAGGAGCCTGCGAAGGTGAGCGCGCGGAGGACGACCTTCGAGGTGCTCGAAGTCTGCAGGTAGTCAAGGGTCAGCGACCCGCCGGTGCCGTCGAGCTCGATGCCGCCGGCCAAGATGTAGAGCGCTTCGCTGCGAACGGTGGCGCCGGGGGCGACGGTGAACGTCACCGGACGAGCCACCCACCGGTCGTCAGACTGCCCCGGCGCGGTCGGCAGGGTAAAGCCGACCACCTTGGCGGCGTCATAGGCGATGGGGGTCTCGTAGTGCCGGGGGTAGGTGCCGGCGGCCATCTCGATGACGGCGCCGGGCGAGGCCATCTCGTAGGCCTTCTTCACCGTTCTCCAGGGCTTCGTTTTCGAGCCGTCGCCGGTCGTGTCGTTGCCGGAAGGCGAGATGAAGTGCGTCGGAGCAGCTCGCGGCGGTGGGGCGCTCGGATTGTCGGGTCTCTGGTCGGGTGGCTCAGGCTCGATGGGCAGCTCTTCCATCGAGCTGGAACCATCATTCCCAGAGGGGCTGTCCACCACATCGACGACGTCGGGCTGCGCCTGGCCTCCCGTTGGCTCGAACGGACCGCCTGGTAGGGCTTGACCATCGCACGCACCGCTCAGCGTTCCGAGAAGGAGTCCGGTGAGGGCGAGCTCAAGGCGCATGGTTGAAACCGTAGCAAGCGCAGGACCACACATAACTTGCCACTTTTAGTGGCGTCGATGTGCAAGCCATGCGCGCGGCGAGACACCACTGTGAACGGGAGTCACCACCTCTTCCTTCGAAGGAACAGCAAGAGGGCCAGCGCGAAGGCCATGGCCGCGCCTCCGCCCGAGCAACCGCACCCGACGCGCAGAAAGAGGGGCGGCCCCATGTCAGCCGGTACGGCGTCCAACGCGTCGTCGTTCGGAGCGATGTCGGTCGGCCCATCGATCGGTGGGCCTGCTGCTTCACCGGCATCGACACCTCCGTCGGCATCGACGCCTCCGTCTTGGGTCTGACTTCCGCCGTCGGGCGGGAAGAACGTGACGATGAACGCCGGGCGCTCGACGACCACCCCGTGCTCGCGCGAGGTAACCGCGAAGCCGGCGGCGGCGGCGACGTTCTGCAGAATGAAGCCGTAGTTGGGCTTGGTTCCGTCGACCCAGTCCTGCACCAGCTGCACGCCCGTCGCGTTCAGGGGGGCGCTGACCGGCCCGAGGCTCGGCACCGTCAGCTGCCCCAGCGGAACGGTGAAGCGATCCGAGCCGCCTTGCGCGCCGGCGCTGCCCCAGGTGCCGCCATCGGCGTAGCGGAACCAGGTGGCGTCGGTCTCTGACCAATCTCGACGCACCTCGTACACGGGCGCGGTGCCGCCGGCGGTGTATTCGGAATAAAAGACAAGGCCGGCGTCGACGACGCTCGAGCCTGCCGGTATGGCCGAGATGTCGAACGCGATGAGCGAGCTGATGGTGTTCGGGCTGTCGTTGCCGTCGACCTCGAGCCACGGCGTGTTCCAGTTCACTGTTCTGGGGTCAGGCCCATTGGCGATGAACAGGTCCGTCGACCCGGTGTACCCGGGGTCAGGTGAAACTCCGTTCTGGAACGTGACCGTGCTTCCGCCGTTGTAGGTGACGACGAGCCGTGGTCTTCGCGCGGTGTTGTTCGCGGCGGTCCCGTCGAGCGCGACGGGGTTCGCCGCGGACAGGTTGAAGAGCACGAAGCCCGCGTTGGTCGCTGGGTTCGACACCCAACCCTGCACGATGGCGACGCCGTCGGCATTGAGCGCGACTTGGTTCCACCCGGTCGAGGGGCTGCTCAGCGTTCCCAACAGGCGGTCGTCGTGGTCGGTCCCCGAGCCTTGCGCGCCCCCTGACGTCCACGGTGAGCCGTTGGTGAATTGATTCCACGTCGCCTGGAACGGGTTCCAGTCGCGGAGCAGGGCGTGGACCGCGAAGGAGTCGGCTGTCGCGCTGCGCCCCCAGAGGTCGACTCGCACGGCTTCGATGGTGTCGGTGGGGCCGAGGGTGGGCGATAGGTCCCACTTGATGAGACCCACCAGCGGCCAGGTCGCTCCGGCCAAATGCAGGGCCTTGTCGTACGCGCCGAAATAGTTGTCGTTCGGATCCCAGTAGTGAAAGACGCTTCCACCGAAGACATGAAGCGGCTGGCCGACGATGACGTCTCGCGTCCCCTGATACGCCGCCGTCGGTGACTCGCCATCGCGAAAGACGATCGTCTGCTGACTCCAGCCGGCGGTGGCCGCGAAGCAAGCCAAGAAAGTGAACGCGCGTGGGTCGAACCGCATCGAGGTGCTGTCAGATTAACGAAGAAAGGGAGAGGCCTTTGATGGAATCACCAGGTTGACACCCCGGGTGCATGACGATCAAAGGCCGGACCGATCCGCCCTGTGACACCGCGCGTCGCGCTCCCAAACGTCAGTGAGACCTGCTAGTCGATCGCCCCCGCAACTCGCCGCGCGCAGCGAAGGAGACCCGCCGTGAAGATTCAAGTGCTCTTCCACGACAACTGCTTCGACGGCGCCGCCAGCGCGGCGGTCTTCTCCCGCTTCTATCGAGAAAAGATCAACCCGAAGGCCGAGCACGGGTACCAGGGCCTGGCGCACCAGGCGGGCGGCGCCCCCATCGATCCCTCGGTCTTCACCGGCGACGAGAACGCCATCGTCGACTTCCGCTACTCGCAGGATCCGCGGCTCACCTGGTGGTTCGACCACCACATCTCGGCGTTTCAGCAGCCCGGCGACGAGGCGCACTTCAAGGCGGACCAGAGCGGCAAGAAGTTCCACGACCCCAAGCGCAAGAGCTGCACGCTCTTCATCGCCGACGTGTGTCGCGAGCGCTTCGGGTTCGACCCCGCGCCGATGCGCGAGCTGCTCGACTGGGCGGAGCTGATCGACGGCGCCCAGTTCAAGTCGCCGCAGATGGCGGTCGAGCTGAAGGAGCCCGCGCTCCAGCTGATGACGGTGCTCGAGGCGAACAAAGAGCCCGCCTTCATTCCCAGCATCATCGAGTCGATGCAGCAGATCCCGCTGTCGCAGGTCGCCGCGCGCGCGGACGTGCAAAGTGCTTTCAAGCCCTTGTGGGAGCGCCACCAGAAGTCGATTGACGTCGTCCGCAAGAAGGTGCACTTCGACCGCGACGTCGTCTTCTTCGATGTCGCCGACGAGGGGTATGACAGCTTGAACAAGTTCATCTCGTACTACCTGTACCCGGACGCGCGTTACACCGTCTGGGTGGGCGGCAGCGACAAGCGGTCCAAGGTCTCCATCGGCTCGAACCCCTGGCGGCCCGAGACGCGCAAGCACGACCTGGCGAAGATCGCCGAGCGCTACGGCGGCGGCGGACACCCGGTGGTCGCGGCGGTGAGCTTCCCGTCCAACGCGCTCGCCCAAGCGCGCAGCGCGGCGCAGGAGATCTTGAGCGAGCTGCGGTCGGTCTAGCGCCATGCAACGCTTTCACGGAAGCCTGGCCCATTACCGCTTGCCGCTGGTGGTGCCCGCGTTGTTCCAGTCGGGCGACGCGCAGGGTGTGCTCAAGGTGCGGCGCGGCCCGGTGCAGCGCGAGTTCTTCCTCGCCGGCGGGAAGCTGGTCGCCGAGTCGTCGAATGATCCGCGCGAGCACCTGGCGCAGGCGCTGGTCGACGCGCGCGTGCTCGAGGCGCGCGCCGCGGTGGCCGCGTTCGAGCGCGCCAAGTCGCAAGGCATGGTGCTCGGCGCGTTCCTGGTCAAGGCCGGCGTGGTGCCGGTGCCGCTCTTGCGCGAGGTGCTCACGCAGAAGGCGCGCGACGGGTACTGCGACTGCTACGGCTGGGAGTCGGGAGAGCTGGAGTGGCAGCCCGGCGCCGGCGCCCCCCATGGCCTCGAGCTGACGCTCAAGCTGGCGCTCTTGCACGAGGACGCGGTCGCGCTCTGGAAAGAGTGGCGCGGCTTCCGCGAGTTGTTCCCCAACCCGTCGACGCACTTCCGGGTGAAGCCCGGCTGCGAGGCGGAGTGCAACCCCGAGGAGCTCGCGTTCATTCAGTGGGCCGAGGCGGGCGCGACGATGCAGGAGCTGATCGGCGCGCACGCGCACGCCATCGCCGCGGCGCGCGTGCTCATGCACCTGCACCGCCGCGGCGTGCTCGTGCCGCGCGACCACAAGGAAGACGCCGCGCGCGAGCTCGCCCTGCTGGTCGAGACCGCCCGGCGGCTCATCGCCGAAGGCCAGTACGAGCGCGCCGCGACCTTGGCCGCCAAGGCGCTGGAGAGCTCGCCGGTGCCCGAGGCGCAGGCGCTCTACGAAGAGGCCGAGGAGAAGCTGCGCGAGCTGGTGGCCGAGGAGCTCAAGACCTTCGGCGCCGAGCTCGACGTCCAGCCGCTCGAAGGCCCCACACCCGAGCCGCTCACCAGCGCGGACCTCTTCCTGCACGCGCAGCTGACACACGCCGCGCGCGTCACCGACGTGCTCGGCAACCCCAGCGACTGGGACCTCCAGGCGTACCAGTCGTTCAAGCGGTTGATGCAGGCGGGCCTGCTCAAGCCGCGGGGGCCGTTCACGCCCGGGTTGCATTAGCGGACCGCTTCAGCGGCAGTCCTGAAAGCGCTCGTTGCATGCCCGGGTGCAGCTGGCCTTGTCCGCCATCGGCTCGTTCCAGCGGTTCACCGGCGGCGGATTGCCGGGCCGCGCTTCAGGCGGAGCGCGCATGGACGACTTGTCGCAGCTCGACAGGCACGCGTTGTACTCGCGGCGGCAGCCGTCGCTCATGGTCTGGGTGTTGAGCGGCGCGCACGAGACGAGCGCGACCGCGGCCAGGGGCGCGAAGGGCCTTCTCATCGCTTCTTCGCCGGGGGTTTGCTGGGCTTGGCGGGCGGGTTCCGCGGCAATGGGACCTTCGCTTGGCTGAGCAGGGCGTTTTTGTTTTTGATCTCTTCCTCGAGCGCGTCGACTTTCGCCTCGAGCTCCGCCTTCTCCTGCTCCAGCTTGGTGATGCGCTCCTCCAGGGCGACCCGGGCCGCCTCGCCGCCTTGCGCCTTCGCGCTCACCTCGTCGGCCTGCTTGAGCGCTGCGGCGGTGCGGCCGCGCTCCTGCTCGAGCAGCCCGTGGCCGAAGTAGAAGCCGGTGGCGGCGGCGGTGAGGGCCATCACCAAGAGGACCCAGGGGAAGATCGCTCCCGAGCCGGGGGCGGCGAGGGCGGTCATGGGGACTTTCACCATCTCGGTGGCGGAGTGGTCGCGGTTGGCCATGGGTGTTGTGGCCCAGTTTAGGGCAAAATCGGCGCCGTGCCCCCGCCGCCGGTGACGAGCGGGCGAGAAGGCCTCTCGCCCATGATTCAGCTCTTCCACGTGTTCAAGTCGTACCCGGGCGACCCGCCGGTGCTGCACGACGTGAATCTGCAGATCGGCAAGAGCGAGTTCGTCTTCCTCACCGGCCCGTCCGGGGCGGGGAAGAGCACGCTGCTCAAGCTCATCTTCGCCGCCGAGCCGGCGACCAAGGGCCAGGTGCTGGTCGCCGGGCGCAACATCGCCCGCATCCGCGAGTCGTCCATCCCTTACCTGCGGCGCAACATCGGGGTGGTGTTCCAGGACTTCAAGCTGCTCCCGCACCGCAGCGTCGCCGACAACGTCGCGTTCACACTCGACGTCATCGGCGTGCCGCGCGGCGAGGCGCGCGCGAAGGTCAACCGCATGCTCAAGTTGGTGGGGCTCGAGCACAAGGCCGACCAGCTGCCGATGAAGCTGTCGGGCGGCGAGCAGCAGCGCGTGGTCATCGCCCGGGCGCTGGTCAACGACCCGACCATCCTGCTCGCCGACGAGCCGACGGGGAACTTGGACCCGCAGCTCACGCTCGAGATCATGGACCTGCTCTGCGAGGTGAACGTGCGCGGCACCACCGTCGTGGTCGCCACCCACGACGCCTCGCTCATCGCCCGCTACGACAAGCGCACGGTGCGGCTCGAGCGCGGCACCATCGTGGCGGACCAGGACGGTCAGAAGGCCGCCCTTCGCATGGCCAGCGGCGAATGAGCGCGATCGCCAAGACCCTCTACTTCGTTCGGTCGGCTGGGCAGGGCATCCGCCACACCCCGTTCGTGCACGCGGTGGCCATCAGCACCATCGCCATCGCGCTCTTCACCGTGGGGCTGGCGCGGGGGGGCGCGCAGCTGCTCGACGGCATGCTCGCCACCTTGAGCAGCGAGGTCGAGCTGACGGTCTACCTGAAGCCCGAGGCCACGCCCGAGGAGCGCGAGGCGCTGCGCAGCGCGCTCGCCGCGCAGACCGGCGGGCCCGCGTTGCACGTGCCCCCCGACGTGGCGCTCGCGCGGCTGAAGGAAAGCCTGGGCGACCTGGGCAGCGCGCTGGACGACCTGCCGAACAGCCCGCTCCCGCACTCGCTCGAGGTGCGCATCCCGCCCGAGCGGCTGGACGTGCCGGCGCTCGAGGCGCTCGCGCAAAAGACCCGCGCGCTGCCGCACGTCGAGGCGGTCGACTACGGCGCCGAGGCGGTCGAGCGGCTCTCGGCGCTCGCGCGCGCGGTGAGGTGGGGGAGCCTCTTCGCCCTCGTCGTCGCCGGCGCGGCGACCCTCTTCATCGTCGCCGCGACGCTCCAGCTCGCCATCTACGCGCGGCGCGCGGAGATCGAGATTCAAAAGCTCGTCGGCGCCACCAACCGCTTCGTCAAGGTGCCGTTCCTGCTCGAAGGGCTGTTCCAAGGCCTGTTGGGTGCGGGCGTGGCGCTGCTCGCGCTGTGGGCGCTGACCGAGGTCGCTGGCCCGCGCGCCGCCGCGCTGTGGCGGTTCTTCGCAGGGGAGGACGGCCGGGCGCACCTGTTGACCCCCAGGCTCCTCGCCGAGCTCGTCGGCACCGGGGCGCTGTTGGGCTTGGGCGGCAGCTTCGTCGCGGTGGGGCGCTTCCTCCGGATATGAGCGCGCGTCGGTCTCTCTGGGCGCTGGTCGCCGCCGTGTGCGTCGCCGCCGCCGCGGGCGCGGTCCGGGCCGAGTCTCCTGAGGAAGAGCAGGTCCGCGTGCGCGAGCGGCTCGAGGCCGAGCGCGAGGCCTTGTCCGCGCTCAAGGCGCAGAAGACCGACGTGCTCACGCTCCTCGATGCGTTCGAGCGGCTCTCCCGGGAGTCGCGGGCGCTTTTCCAGCGGCTCGAAGGCCAGCACCGCGCGCTCGAGGCGAGCCTGACGCTGGCCAAGCGGCTCGACGACTTGGCGCAGCGGGCGCATCAGCGGGAGCTCGAGCGGCTCGCGCCGCGGCTCCGCGCGATGTACCGCGCGCAGAAGCAGGACCGGCTGAGCGCGCTCGCCGGTGCCGACGACTTCGCGCAGATGGTCAAGCGCACGCAGGCGCTCGAGCTGCTCGTCGAGCAAGACGCGGCGGCGCTGGCGCGCGTCCGGGGGCTCGCGCGCGCCTCCGAGCGCAGCGCGGCGGAGCTGGGCCGGCTGGATGCGTTCGCCCAGGCGCGCCTGGCGATGCTGCGCGAGGAGGGCGCGCTCGCCAAGCTGCGGCAGGCGGCGTTCGTCGATCTGCTCCACGTGGTGCAGGCGGAGGCCTCGCAGTCGGAGCGGCTGATCAAAGAGCTCGAGCGCGCCGACCGCCAGCTGCAGGCGCTGGTCGCTGATCTGCACAGCGCGATTCCGCACAGCGGCTTTCGCGCCAAGCGCGGCCGGCTCGTCTACCCCACGCGCGGCATGCTCGAGGTCCGCTTCGGCAAGGTGGTGAACCCCAAGTTCAACACCGTCACCGTGCAGAAGGGCATCGACCTGCGCGCGCCGGCGGGCACCCCGGTGGTCTCGGTCGCGCCCGGCACCGTGGCCTATGCGGGCTGGCTCAAAGGGTACGGGAACCTGGTCATCGTCGACCACGGCGGCGGCTACCACTCGCTGATGGCCCACTTGTCTGAAGTCCAGGTGGAGCCCGGCAACGAGGTGGAGGAAGAAGAGGTCATCGGCGCGGTGGGCGACACCGGCAGCTTGAAGGGCGCCTACCTGTACTTCGAGATTCGCCACAAGGGCGAGGCCATCGACCCGCTGCCGTGGCTCGACCCCTCGGCGGCGCCCTGAAAGATCATCCGCAGTGCCGGACGACGAGCGCACGGCTTGGGGCCCGGAGGGAAGGGGGGCTGGAGGGGCAAACGCTCGAGCGAGAGGCCACCAGCGGTGCCGCGTTTCGGGCCGGGGGATTGTCGCGTTCAGGAGCGGGGTAACCTGCACCCCCGTCCCATTTCCCCTTTCAGAGCAAGACCGCTCCCCGCGATACCTTGAGAAGGCTTCATGGACTTTCTGCTCCACGGCCAGCGCGCGCTCCGACACCTGCTTCAGGCGCGGGGCGTGGCGAGCCGCGTCGTCACCGTGCAGGGACGGCGGCTGCACCTCTTCTCGATGGAAGGGAAGGGCAAGACGCCCATCGTGCTCTTGCACGGCATCGGCGGCTCGGCGGTGAGCTTCTACCGGACGTTCCTGCCGCTCACCCGCCGCTTCGCGCGCGTGTACGCGCCCGACCTGCCCGGCAACGGCTTCTCGCCGCTCCCGGCCGAGGGGCCGCTGAGTCTGGAGGACTGCGTCGAGATCGTGCGCGCGTTCCTCGTCGAGCAGGTCTCGGCGCCCTGCTTTCTGGTCGGCAACTCGCTCGGCGGGGCCATCGCCGCGACGCTCGCCTTTCGCCATCCCGAGCTGCTCTGCGCGCTCGGCCTGGTGTCCCCGGCGGGCGCGCGGGTGGCGGAGGAGCGGCTCCAGGCGCTCTACCGGAGCTTCGACATTCACACGCCGGACGAGGCGCGCGCGCTCACCCGGCAGCTGTTCGACCGCGCTCCCTGGCCGCTGCTCTTGTTCGCCTCCGAGCTGAAGAAGATCTACGGCACGCCCGCGGTGCGCCACGTGCTCGCCGAGGTGAAGCCGACCGACGCGCTCGCGCCCGAGCACCTCGCCGCGCTGCGGATGCCGGTGCTGCTCTTGTGGGGCGAGGGCGAGAAGCTGCTCCCGTTCGAGAGCATCGACTACTTCCGTGCGCACCTGCCGGGGCACGCCCACGTCGAGGTGGTGCGGGGCTTCGGCCACCTGCCGCACCTCGAGCGGCCGAACGCGCTGGTGCAGCGGCTCACGGGGTTCGCCGACGCCCACGGCCTTTGATGAAGACCTGCTACCGGCAGCCGACGAAGTGGAGCGGCGCCAGCTTCCCCTCGCTCACCGTGAAGTAACCGCGCCCGTCGTGCCGGAAGGCGATCGCCTCACCCTGGGGCTCGGCGGCCGCCGGCAGCGGCACCGGCGTCGCCTGGAACGCCGCCTCGAACGGCTGGCCGTCCGGCGCGGTGAGCAGGAACACCTTGTCGTAAGTGCGGAAGAGGACCGAGCGGCCCGAAGGATGGATGTCGCCCGCGGAGAGCGGCGCGTCCCGCCCGGTGGGAATGGGCAGGTCCGCCACGTGCACCAAGGTGTGCGTCCGGGCGGGCTCGACGGGGGAAGGGAAGCGGTACACCGCGCTGGGGAGGCCGACGCGGCTCTTGGTCACCACGTAGATGTCGCCGGTGGTGGGGTGCACCAGGAGCGCCTCGGCGTTGTGCCGCTCCTGGTGGGGGTAGACGAAGGCCAGCGACTCGAACGGCACCGCCTGCGACTCCGCGCGCTCCGGCTCGGGCACCCGGTGAACGACGTAGCGCTCCCGGACGCGCCGGTTGTCGCCAATGTCGCCCAGGTAGACGCAGCTCCTGGAGGGGCACGGGCCGACCGCCATGTCCTCCCAGTCGATGGCCTTCACCCCGGTCAAGCGGAGCTCGCCGAGCGGCTGCCCCGCCTCGCTCAGCGCGAAGAAGCGCGCCTCGTCGCCCGAGTCGTTGTGCGCGTAGAGCCTGCCTGGGTGCGCGCGGCTGGCGGCGAGCCCGGAGATCTCCACCAGCTGGGCGGCCCCCACGACCCCGAGCGCGCGCACCTCGCCGAACGCGTCGCAGGCCCCGGTGCCCGTGCCCGCCGACGGCGGCGCCACCGGCGCGTCGGTCGAGGTGGCGCGCGACCGGCAGCCGCTGAAGACGACGAGCGCCACCGTGAGCAGTCGGGCCCAGGCCATGGCCCGCTCTAACACCCACACCGACGCTGATGCACCTCGATGGCTTCGCTTCTAGACTTTCCCTCGTGCGCGCCAAGAGAACGTGGAAGGTCCTGGGGATGGTCGCGGCGGCGGGGGTGGCGCTCTCGGGCGCCGCGATCGCCGCGCGGGAGGACAAGACCTTCAAGCAGCTCGAGCTGTTCGCCCGCGTGCTCTCGTACGTCGAGAACAACTACGTCGAGCCGGTGGACAACAAAGAGCTGATGTACGGCGCCATCAAGGGGATGCTCGACACGCTCGACCCGCACACCGTCTTCATGCCGCCCGAGACGTTCCGCGAGATGAAGTTCGACACCTCCGGCGAGTTCGGCGGCCTGGGCATCGAGATCGCCAAGAAGAACGACGTGCTCACGGTGGTCGCGCCGATCGACGACACGCCGGCCGCGCGCGCCGGGCTGAAGGCCGGAGATCAGATCCTCAAGATCGACGACGAGCCGACCAAGGGCATGGACCTGGCGAAGGCGATCCAGAAGATGCGCGGGCCGGCCGGCAAGCGCGTGCTGCTCACCATCATGCGCGAGGGCTTCAGCGCGCCGCGGGAGATCGCCATCATCCGAGATCACATTCGCATCGTCTCGGTGGAGGGCGCGCTCCACGGCGGCATCGCCCACATCAAAGTGAAGAACTTCCAGGAGCGCACCGACAGCTACCTGCGCAAAGAGCTGGACCGGCTCAAGGCGCTCCACGGCGGCAAGGACCTGCGCGCGGTGGTGCTCGACCTGCGCAACAACCCCGGCGGCCTGCTCGACCAGGCGGTGGCGATCAGCGACCGCTTCCTGCCCGGCGGGCTCACCATCGTCAGCACGCGGGGCCGCAGCGGGCGCAACGCCACCGAGGAGAAGAGCAAGGACCGCGACACCGAGAAGCCCTACCCGATGGTGGTGCTGGTGAACGCCGGCAGCGCGTCGGCCTCGGAGATCGTCGCCGGCGCCCTGCAGGACCACGGGCGCGCGGTCATCATGGGGCTGCCCACCTTCGGCAAGGGCTCGGTGCAGACCGTCATCGAGCTGGAAGACGGCTCGGGCCTCAAGCTGACCATCGCGCGCTACTACACGCCCAAGGGCCGCTCGATTCAGGAGAAGGGCATCACCCCCGACTTCCTGGTCGGCGACGAGCCGGGGCCGGTGGCCGCCAACTCGGACAAGGAGCCGCTGCGCGAGAAGGACTTGAAGCGCCACTTCAAGGGCGAAGCCGAGGGCGACAAGGAGCAGGCGGCGCGCACGCTCCCCCCCGACCTACGGCCGTGGGCCGTCTCGGAGAAGTTGACCGACTACCCGCTCAAGGTCGCGCTCAACTACCTGAACGGCGTGGCGTCCGCCGCGCCGGCCGCGAAGAGCGCGCGGGGGCCTTGACCACGCTTCGCGAGGACTGCTCTCAAGGCTCGACGATGAGCCGCTCGAGAGGCCGGGTCACCTCGCGCTCGGTCTGGACCCAGTCATGCTTGGCGCTCAGCGTATCGGAAGCCTCGAAGACGCCGCCGCTCGGCTCGAGGACGTACCGGTCGTTCGATGGGCGCCCCGCATGGCCGAGCTCGCGCAGAAGTGGGCCCAAGGCGGGTGAGACGCTGAGCGACAAACCCATCTGCTTCGCTTTGGCCAGGGCGTGCTCGAGAATGACCTTCTGGAACGCTTGATTCTCCAGCCCCTCGCCGAACTTGCGGCGGTGGAGGAAGTCGCGTTGCAGCGGTTCGAGGTAGAGGCGCGGCGGGTGGCCCTCGACTTCGAGCATGCGCAGATACGCGCGCGCCGACGGGTGCTCGGGCGAGCGCGCATCGTGCACGACGATGGCCTTGGTGCGGGCATTGGTGAGCAGCGGCAGCAGGCACTGGCCGCCATAGTCGAAGCCGTGGCTGGGGCCTCCGATCTTCGTCAGCCACAACAGCCCGAGGCCGTCTTCTTCCTGGGTCCGCAGGTGCTGGGTGGGGCCCTTGCCCCGTACGGAGTGCCCGCTCTTCCACACCTGCTTCTGATTCGGCGCGAGCGCCGCCAACTGCCGCTGGCTGGTGGGCAGGTCATAGCGCCATTGGCGGTAGTCACCGCGCGCGACGTGGCGGGTGACTTCGGCCACCACCGCGCGCAGCGCGTCGCGTGTCCACGGGGCTTGCGGCGCCATGTCGTCGACGGTCTCGTTGAGCGCGCGCAGCGGGGTGAAGGCCTCTTGGGCCAGCGCTTCGCGAACCGCCGACGGCTTGGCTCCCAGGCCCGCGGCAACGTCGGCCGGTACGCCGATTTCACTCACGAACCCATCGACCAGCGCCCGCTCCAGCGCAGCGGCGGGCTCGTCAGAGCGGAGCGCCTTGCGCAGGGCCCCGGTGAGGTCGACCCGGCTGCCTTGAAGCCGATTCTCGGAGGCGAGCATCGTCCATGGCTCCCAGGCCCGCGCACGGTAAGTCGTGCGGGAGCTCGGGTAGTGCCAGCCCATCCCGGTGTGCTGGTAGTCGGGCGTGGCGGTCGCGCCATCGGCGAGCAGCGCGAATGCGGAGAGGTTCTGGTCGAAGCGGGCTTGGTCCTTCGCGGCCAGCTCCCCCCGCGCCTCCAGCACCTCTTGCGCCAAGCCCTTCTGGCCGAGCCGCCGCTCGATGATTTTGGCGGCGACCCGCGGGCTTTCGACCTGCTCTGCCCGAAGGGCAAGGCGGGGCGCGGCATCCATCTTGTCGAGCTTGCGCAGCCCAGCCTTCACGCGCGCGTCGAGCTGATCGATGCGACGAAACATCGCGGCGAGCTCAGGGTCGCCTTGCAACAGGCGGCGCGACTTACCGACCCGCGCGATGTCGGCGGCGAGCGCTTGTCGCCACTGTCGGTGGTACGGAGCGGTCAGCTCGCTCGCTCGGGTCGAAGCCACTTCGTTGAGAGAGAGGCTCTTCTGGAGCCCAGCGAGCGCTTCGACCGCGCCTTTGAGCAACCCCGCCCGCGCCTCCTCGCCCGCGAAGCTGGTGGCCCGAAGCGGCTCTTCGACGCCGAGCTGGTGGTGAACCTCCTCGAGAACCGCCTTTGCTTTGGGCGAGCCGGCTGGGTTGAGCGTTCCTTCGGTGGCGCCAGCACGTTGGAGCAGATGCACCTTGGCTGCTTGCTGCTGCGCGGCTGCGATGATGTTGCCGCGCGCCGTTGCGACGCGCGGTTGGGTGAGACCGGCTTGCGGGCGAATGAGAATCATGGGTTCACCTAGCGGGTGATGTCATCGATGCGCTTGAGCGCCTCGGCTTTGCCGAGCACGCCGAGCGTGTTGTGAAGCGGCAGACCGTCGGTCAGGCCCGTCAACATCCAGCGCAGCGATCTCTGGAACGACCGAATCGG
>CAZEDU010000043.1:28197-37189 GCA_964511185.1 uncultured Myxococcaceae bacterium
GCAGGCCCGACGTGTCGCGGAAGGTCTCGATCTGCGCAGACAGGTTGTCGATCGTCCATCGGCTTCCTCGGCGTCGCGCAGCTGATCGGCCAGCTTCTTCATCGCCGCGTTCATCTGGGGCGTGGCGTGCACCGGCAGCTGGTCGGGTGCGTACACCGGCTCCTCGAGCAAGAACTGACCAATGGTGATCGCCTCGCTGTAGGTCGAGACGCGCTTGCGCGCGCCGTCTGCGAGCGCCCGGAGGCCGTTCTTGCCCAGCCGCTTGGCCAGCGTGGTGACCTGGCCGTCGACGCCGACGACTTCCGCCTGCTTGGCGCGCGCCGTTACCTCTGCGCTCACCTTGGCCAGGTCGCGGCGGGCGATCATGCGGCGGTTGCGGGTGAGCAACGCCTCCATCGCGATCCGCGCCTTCGACTTGACGAAAGACGCCGGGTCGAAGTGCTGAACCAGATCAGCGAGCGGCAGCGTTTCAGGCGTCTCGATGCCCATGCCGATGCGCGACAGGTGGTTGACCACCACCTCGGGCTCGTAGCCCATCTCGCGGAACTCGGTGACCGACTGAGCCCCATGGCGCTTGGAGAGCTTCGCGCCATCGTCACCGTGGATCAGCGGGACGTGGAAGAACTCGGGCACCTCGTGCCCCAGCGCGCGCATCAGGGGGATGTACTTGAGCGTGTTGGTGAGGTGGTCGTCGCCGCGAATGACGTGGGTGATGCCCTGGTCCGCGTCGTCGACCACGTTGGTCAGGTAGAAGGTCGGGGTGCCGTCGGCCCGCTGAATGACGTAGTCGCCGAGGCCGCCGGCGTTCGCCACGTTGACCTCGATCTTGCCCTTCACGTGGTCGTTGAGGGTGATGGTGCCGTCGGTCGGCATCTTGAAGAAGACCGCGCCGCCTTCACCGACGTAGGCCTTGCCCTCGCGCACCAGCTGGTCGACCTCCCCGCGGTACAGGGCCGAACGCTGGGATTGATAGATCTCGTCTCCGTCCCACTTGATGCCGAGCCACTCGAGGCCGTCTTTGATCGCCTCGGTGTACTCGGGCTTGCTGCGCACCAGATCGGTGTCTTCGATGCGCAGCACGAACTTACCGCCGAGCTTCTTCGCGGCCAGGTAGTTCATCAGGGCGGTGCGGGCACCGCCGATGTGCAGGTGGCCGGTCGGGCTGGGCGCGAACCGAAACACCGGTTGCCTGTCTGGAGCGAAGACGTCGCCGGCGATCCCGCGCGCCTCGTCGAGGTCGATCGGACGCGGCCTCGGAATTCGTCGCTTCTCCGCGCGCGCGACTTTGCGCTGCAGCAGCGGGGCTTCGCGCTGGGCCCACGCGACGTAGCCGCCGAGCGAGGAGACCGAGTCCTCGAGCTGTCCGGCGTACCCAGCGAACTGGTCGTGATCGGACGCGAAGCCGCCGAGCTTGCCGTCGTCGCGGTGCTTGGCGATCGACTCCTCGAGCGAGACGCGCAAAAGCTCGTGCACGTCGGCCTTGGGATCGTCGACCAGTCTCTGCCGGGTGCGCTGCGCGGCGTCGGCTTCGATCGACGTGCGGACCTTCTTCTGCAACACGTTCAGCCGCTGAATCTCGGCGTTCCACTGCTCGGGCGAGATGCCAACCCCGTCGTCGACATCGAGCTCGCGGCTCGGCAGATGGGCATCGGCCCGCAGGAACTCCTTGTCCTCGAAGAACCGCGCCAGCTCGTCGTGGACCTCTTGCCGCTGAGCGGGGGCGTTCAGCCCCTCGTCGGCCACCGCCGCGTCGACCAGCCGCTCGAGGGCGCCTTTGGGAAACACGAGCGCGTAGGCCTCGCGCGCGGCCTCGGTCAGCGCCTCGAAGCCTTCATCTTCCTGCATCATGCGAATGAAAGCCCGGTGGGTGCGGCTCTCGATCGAGGCGGGAAACTCGGCGGGAGCCTTGGCGTATTTGTTCCCCGCGCTGAAGACGTCTTTGCGCAGGTACAGGCGCAGCTGCCCCCAGTGGCCCTTCTCGAGCGCGTCGCGGACCCCTTGAGGGTCTCCCGCGGGAATGCCCTCGTCCCGGATCACGCCCTGGTTCAGCTCGAGCCAGCCGGCGCGCTCCTCGATTCCGGCCGCCTGGAAGTACGCCTGTGCGATCTCTCGACCGGCCTGCTCCTTGGGAGAGAGTGGGCTCGACTTGAGCCAGTTGTTGAAGCGCGACAGCGGCACCTCGGTTGGGCCCAAGGGCCAGGGCGCGACTTCCTCCGCGCCGTCGAACAGATGGCCGCGGCCCCACAGGCCCTCTTGAAAGACTTGCGTGCCGAGATCGAACGCCTCGGGGCCTTGGAAGAGCGGATCCCCCGCATCCTTCCAGCCCGCCACCAGCTGCTTCACCGCATCGGCGCGCGGCCCGTAGACGACCAGCTCGTGCAGGGCCATCTCGGGCTTCAAGTTCACCGCTTCGGCGTACTGCCGCAGCATCGCGGCGCCTTGCCAGCGCTCGCCGTCGGGGCGCAGATTCTTGGCCGGGAGGAAGCGCTGGTTGGGGTCTTCGAGAATCCGCACCACCTCGGCGACGCGCTCGGGCAAGACGCCTTCGGGCCAGGTACGAACCGCGCCCTGCACCTTGCGGTCGACCTTGGGCCGGACCGGCGGGACGACGGGCCCCAGCTCGGCGATCTGATCGACCCAGCGCGCCGCAGCGCGTCCCTTGGCTTTGGCTTGGGCAGCGGGGCGCCCGGCGAGCGCCCGCTTGGAGGGGCGCACGCGCGCCGCACCGCTTCCCATGTCGGTGTTCGGTGCGCGGAAGAGGCGCGGCGAGAAGACGGAAATCCGCATGGGCGACTCCAACCCCACCGAAAATCAAAGCAATTCTGGCTGGTTGAGCAGCTGGTGGGGGAGGCCGCTCACTCAGAATTATCTCGGCCACATCGAGCGAAGTTTCTCGCCTGGTCCGGCCCGACGTCGCTAAGGCGCGCCCTTTGGCTCAAGGACCATGAACTCGTTCTGGTACTGGTGATCGGCGTTGCCGGGGTAGCGGCGGACCTGCATTTGGCCCCGATCGGCGATCTGTTTGGGGGCCGAATCGATGTACTCCTCGGCCGTGTTCCCGGCGGGGTTGACCACGGTGAGCACTTTCTTCTCGGCCGTCGTGCCGTAGCGCGCGTTCAGGTCTTCGATCACCGCGTTCATGTCGACGATGCCTCGCGCCTGGCCGCGGGCGGTCTTGGCGGCATCCCAGTAGTACTCGGTGGGGAAGGCCGCGCTGATGCCCATCTCGAGCGCGCGCCTCAAGGTGTGCTCGATGAGGCGGCCTTTCTCTTCTTGGCTCTGCGCGTCGGGGTAGGCGCGCTCGAGCACCAGCATGCCTTCGCGCTCGCGCCCCGGGTCGGTGCGCTTGACGATGCGCACCACCGCTCGCCGCTCCTGCCCGCCTTGCCCCTTGGTGACGATGATGCGCTTGTTCGCGTCGGCCAGGTACGCCAGCGCCGCGCTGCTCGGCCAATGCACGCAGTCCTTGAGCAGGCGCTCGAACGTCGCCAGCGGCCAGCCGTCGTCCGAGATGACGTGGCTGTAGGAAAGATCGTCGATGCGAATGATGCGCGAGAGCTGAGCGAGCGCGGGCCCCAGCTCGTCTCCGGCGAGCTTTTTCACCGGACGAATGCCCTTCGCGAGCGCGGCGAAGCCGTGCGGGGTGATGGTGTCCGGCGTGAGCTCGGCGAGCTGCCGGGCCCAGGCGAGCGCTTCGATCTGAGGCGGCAGGTGCCGAATCTCTTCGACCCACTGCGCGCGCTCGGGCGCGTTCTTGTCCACGTTGCGCAGCGTCTCGGCGAGCTCGTCGCGCCGGGCCTGCAGCGCATCGAGGGGGCCCCACGCCTCCACCAGCCGCTCTTCGATGGCTTTGCCGAAGCGGGCCACCACGTTGACCCGCTTGTTGAACTGGGCCTGACCGTCGCCCGCGAAGCGGACATGCGCCACCTGCGCGCTCTTCATCCAGGCCGCGCGGGCCTGAGGCGTCAGCATCGACAGCTGCTGGGCGGTGGCCGGGTTCTCGAAGCGCCAGCCCTGAAACCGGTTCTCCAGCACCGCGACCAGCATGCGCTGCAACATCTCGGGGGGCACCACGTTCGGCTGCGCGGCGCCTTGCGCGAAGAAGTTCCGAAGCTCGTTCGAGACCTGATCCAGCCCTTCCTGAGTCACCCGGACGTTGGCGTCGCGCAAGAGCGCGTTCAAGTTCAGCCGCTCGACCATCGCGGCGTGCATGCGCCCTTCGACCACCTCGGCGGGGTTCTTGCCCGCCTGAAGGAGGTCGATGGCTTCCTGCGTCTTGGCTGGCGGAATCCAGCCCTCGTTCTCGGACAGCATCGCCGCCGCGGTGCGATGGGCGTTGCGCGGCTTGAGGCGGGACTGGCCGATCGCCTCGACGAGGGCAGGGGTGTCGCCACCCCCTTGCTCGACGGAGACCAACAACGAGCGCAGGGTGCGGACATGGTCCTTGCTCTTGCTGACCGACTTGAAGAGCTGGCCCAAGCGCGACAGGTAGTCGTCGACGTCGAGCCCGCGCCGCAACGCCGCCGCCGCGAAGTGGGGCGCCGCTTCCGGCGGCACGTTGGCGGCAGAGCCCGCGGCATCGAGGACGACCTGGTGTTGCTCCAGCGCCTGCCAGTCTGCGTTGACCGTTCGTTCGATCTCTTGCCGAACGGGGCCCTGCTCCATCTTGCCCACCGCCTCTTGCACCAGCGGCTTGGTGAGCGGTACCGGGTCGACGGCCGGGGTGTCGAGCGTTCGCGGACGCAGGCCGACGCTCTCGACGCGCGATGCCGGGCGAGGAACCTCCGGGTGCGGCAGCGCCTTGGCGGTGGCGGCTCGGACGTTGATCAATCGAGTGGCGAAGATCATGGTGGGCCTACTGCTGGGTGACGGTGGTGCGGACGACGCCGTTGCGGACATCGCGGCTCAGTCGGGCTTTCAGGGGCCGTGTTTGGCCGCGCAAGGTGGCCATCGCCGCGTCGAGTGCGGGAGTGCGAACGTGGTAAGCGCGGGCGAGATTGCCCACGTCGGTGATGTAGGTGTGCGCTTTCTTGGAGAACGGGTCGAGCACCTCGATGCGCTCGAGCGCCTCGAGCTGCCAGCCCGGGACGTCGTCTGGCAGCTGTCCCTCGATTTCGTCGATGACGACCCGGGCCGCCTGGGCCGTCGCGCGCCGGCGGGCCGCCGCCTCTTCGGAGAGCCGCACAGGCGCTTCGAGGTAGTCGATCCAGTGCGACAGCTCGTCCCGCAGCGCCTGCGTACCGGGCATGCGCTGCGCGGCGCTCGAGAGCTTCCGCAGGCCTTCGCGCACGTCGAGCAACCGCACGCCGGGCTGCAGCGTCGGGCCGTATTTGGTCGTGCCGAACAGGGTCTGCAGCTCGAGCGTGGCCTGCACGATGTTTCGTTGCTGTTCGAGCTTCCACACCTCGGGGCTCTGGACGCGGGGCTTCTTGGGGGCCGCCGCGGCCGACTCGTTCTTCACCCGCTCCACGTGCGCGCGCAGGTTCTCGGGCTTGGCGAGCGCCACCAGCCCGGCCACGTCGTCGATGTCGCCCTTGGACCCGAACGCCGTCACGGCGAGCTCCCAGTAGAGATCGACCAGCGTGCGCTCGAGCGCCTTGAAGTCACCGTCGCGCCCCTGGCGTTGCGCCGCGGCGCCCAGCTTCGCCAGCTCTTGACGGTCGCCAGGGGGGAGCGGCAGCGACTCGATGAGGCCAGGCACGTCCCGCAGGGCGTTCTCATCGGCCCAGTTGCGCGCCCACTTCGACGTCTTCTTGGGCACCGTCGCGTCGATGAAGGCTCCGATCTTCTCGGCCCGCTGCACCGCCTTGGGCGGCCCGTTGCCAGAGACTTCGTTCAGGCGATCCTCGATCGAGCGCAGCAGTCGAAGGTTGGCGTGGCCATCGTAGGTGGTGGCCAGCTGGGGCTCGAGCATGGCGAAGACCGAGCGGCTGATGGCGCCGCCCAGGCCCGAGACGATCTCTCGGGTCAGCTCTTCCGCGCGAGCGGGTCCGACCTCGGCCCGGAAGGGCAGGCCATCGGTGTCGTTCAGGTCGAGCGCTTTCCGCAGGCCCAGGTTGTGCGCGCCGCGCTTCAGGTCGGCGACGCGGGCCGGCACTTGGGCCTTGTAGTACCCGTTGCCCCCCGGGAAGCGCTCGAGGAACACAGCCGCCGAGAGCACCTGCTCGATGCCGGTCAAGGCCTGAAGCCGCGCGCGCTGGGCTCCTCGCGCCTGGAGGTCGTTCTTGGGCGTCTCTCGATACGCGGCGACCGCCCGGGCGCGCTCCTCGCGCACGCGGTGCAAGACCGGCTCGGTGACGAGCGAGGGCTCATCGCCTTTGAGCGCGGCGAAGGAGATCCCGGCGCGTTTCTCGAGCGCGGGTCTCCTCATCGCGCTCACCAGGTCCTGCGCGGCGGAGCGGTAGCGCGCGAGCCGGTGGCCGACGCCGTCGAGCCACTCGCTCTCTTCTCGGGGCTTCGCGTGGCCCAGCGCGATGCGCTCCTGCACCAGCGGGTAGAGCGGCGAGAGGCCGCCGGGCTGGATCTCGAGCCCCTGCAGGCCGCGGCGGTCGTCCGCGGCCTCGCGGGTGAGTCGGTGCGCGAGCCTGGCGTACTCCTCGAACCGGGCGGGGAGCAGCCCCCCGACGGTGTCGGCCGGGGAGTGGTTGTCGAGGTAGCGACCCGAGAGCAGGTTCACCGTCGGCACGCCGAGGCGGAAGAGCGGCTCGACGTCGGTGGTGAAGAACTGGTTTTCCTGCGGCTGCTCCGGGTAGCCATCGTGCGCCTTGCCCTTGAGCTCCCGGGAGGCGCGCTGGAGCACGCGGCGGGCGAACGGGTCGGGGCTGGCCCATCGGTAGAAGTGATCGCGCGGCTGCGACTCGAGGTGCACCATGCCCAGCTCGTCCATGTTGACGAGCATCGCGGTCTTCTCGAGCGGCACGATCGGCTCGGCCGCGTAGTGGCGAGATCCCTTCCGCCCCGGGTAGTAGCGGCCCGAGCGGTAGCCTTCTTCACCGTCGAAGGCGAGGAACAGCACGGAGCGCTTGGGCGGATTCTTCTTCAGCGCCTCGGCGATCGCCAGCACGCCCACGGTGCCGGTCGCGTTGTCGTTCGCGCCTTGCTTCGTCTTCTGATCCGAATCGTGGTGCGCGGCGACGATGACGTACTCGTCCGCGAGCTTGGGGTCGGTGCCGCGCAGAATGCCTGCCACGTTGCGGCCGACCAACGTCTTGCCGTCATCGAGCTCGTAGCGGAACGTCTGGAAGAAGCCATCGGGCGTCGCGGGCTCGAGGCCAATCTCTCGCATCTGGCGGGCGATCCAATCGGCGCCTTCCTTGTTTGCTTCGGTTCCAAAGACGCGGTTCGGGATGTCCTCGGCGAGGAGCTGGGTGCGGTGCATCAGGCCCTTGGCTGAGAGCGGGTCGCCTTGGCCGACCCGGTAGGGCGGCGTCTTCGGCTTGGGGGGAGGGGGCGGCGGGCGCACCTTCTTCGGTAGGGCTTGGTTCTTCGAGGGGCCGTTGGCCGGCGGAGGGGTGGGCTCGGCCTTGCGCGCGGCGGCCGCGCGTCGCGTGGCAGCGGCCTTGCTCCACGGGCTTTCTTCCCGCTGCCTTGGAGGGGCGGTGGTGGCGCGCTCCGGCTCGCGCGTGGCGGGTTGTGGCGGCCTGGTCGGGGTCGGCGCGGCGATCTCGAGCGCCTCACGGACAGGCTCGGCGCGCGGGGCCGGCGCGCGTTGGGGGCCGAGCACGACGCCCGTGCCCACGCCTGGAACATGGACTCGCTCCACTGGGCGGGAAGGTGGCTTCGGCTGCCGCAGACCCAACTTGAATAGAATTCCCATGGTGTTCCTCGTCAATTCGGCATGACCACATTCATTGGAATGTTGAGCGCGGTGCTCGTTTGATCGTCGGGCACGCCGCCGTGGACGTACCCGTTGTGCCCCAGCCACTTTTTCCACCCGACCATGTACGTCCCGGTCTGCTCGGTCTGGTGAAGACCGGTGTGGCCCATGTCGATGTGCAATGAGCCCTGCAGCTGCTGGATTCCAGGCAGCTGCGCTTGCAGGCCGTACTGCGTGGAGAACACGAGCGGGATGCCCAGGCGCTTGGCCTTCGAGAGCGCGGCCTTGGCGTGCAGCTCGTACGCGGCGGCGGGGACCGCCACCTGGTGGCTGAAGGGATTGGGGCGGTCGACCCAGAGAACCGGGCCCTCGTAGCCGGGGAGCGTCGCCCGGTAGATGCGCCAGGTCGATCGGGCCACCGGCTTTCCGTCTTGGTACACGCGGGTGAGCTTGTATTGCGCGTCTCGCAGGTACGCCGCGAGCGCGGCGCAGTTGAAGCCGCCCACGGCGGCCATGCAGCCGCTCGCGTGGGAGCCGATGAGCGCGTGGAGGTGGTCTTCGTCCGCGACGACGAGCCCTGGTAGGGCACGGCGGTCGTTGGCGGGGGCGGCGGCACCCGGCGCGCGAGCGGCCGCGGGCTTTCCGTCGGGCAACGCGCGCGCCATCGTGGTGATGGCGTTGCGCACCTTGTGGGCGCCCATTCGGTGGGCCGCGACGCGCGCGGCGTGCATCTTGTCGGAGAGCGCTTTGAGCTCGTCGCGCGACATCTTGGCGAGCGACACGTCTTCGAGCGCCTGCTCGAGCTCGATGAGCGCGAGCCGATCTTTGACGGGGCCGATCTGCGCCCGCAGATCCAGGTGCGTGTCGGAGCCCTTCTCGACTCCGTGCAGCTGACCGATGAGCCGCTGCTCCAGCTGGCGCAGCAGCCGCGCCGACTGCGCGTCGTACGCGAGCTCGGGCAGGTTGGGGCCGCCGTCGAGCGGCGCCCGGTCGGGCAGCGCGACGCGGGCAGCAGCGCGCTCGCTGCGCTCTGCGTGGAGCGGGGGGCGCGCATCGTCCGCGCACACGACGTGGCCGGCACGATCGATGCGCTAAGGATCGCCCGGGCGCTGGCACTGGCCGAGGGCAGGGAGCACTGACGTGGGACGCAGGCATTTCGGAACGGATGGCGTGCGC